>CAYTRQ010000136.1:0-12816 GCA_964440025.1 uncultured Polyangiaceae bacterium
AGTGGCGAGAGACAATGCCGGTGCGCCGTCTGATCCAGTCGTCGTTGGTGTCCATCACCCGTGAAAGGGCGACGTTGTCCACCGGCTCTCCTGGGAGAAAGCTGCCGGTGCCGATGATCTTCATTCCTGGCATGTCGAGTCAGTTGCTAGGTCAGTCTTGGTTGCAGAAGGTGGGCTCGTTCGGTGAGGCTGGCTCGCTGGAAACACGAGTCTCCTGAAAAGGAGGGCGGACAAGAGTCGGTGTTTACAGCAGGCTGGTCAGTGAAGAGGGGCGGAGGGGGCTCGAGCGGAGTCATCCGTGGTGACGGTTAGAACGGTCGTACCTTTCCCAGAAAATCGTAGAGCTTTCCGAGGTCGTTCCAAAAGTCGGGGTAGGTTTTGGCGACACAAGCGGGATTTTCGATCTGCACGCCGGGGGCGCACAGACCCAGAACGGCAAATGCCATCGCCATGCGGTGATCTGAATAGGAATGCACGACACAAGGTCGGAGCGGCCGGGGCTCGATCTGGAGCCAGTCTCGACCGGAGGAGACCTTCTGTCCTAGACGACCGAGTTCGGTCACTGTGGCTTCGAGCCGGTCGGTCTCTTTGATGCGGATGTTTTCTACGTTTTTGATCAAGGTCGTGCCCTGACAAAGAGGCGCAATGGCGGCCAAGGTCATGACCGTGTCTGAAATATGATGCATATCGACGTCGAGCCCCCGCAGCACTCCGCTCCCGATAACTCGGGTTTCCCCGGCACTGCGTTGAACTCGTGCTCCTGCCTGTTCGAGCAGATCGACGAATCGATAGTCGCCTTGGAGCGCGCCTTCGCCCAGATGCGGTACCGTCACGTCGAGCCCCGCGGCGGCAGCGGTGGCAAATGGATAGCTGGCCGAGGAGGCGTCTGGCTCGATGGCGTACTCGTGAGCGACGTAGCCGGAGCCCGTCGGGATCCGAAAACACGTCTCCTCCGCTTTTACCTCGACGCCGAAATCTCGCATCATCGTGAGCGTCATGTCGACGTAGGGGCGACTCACGAGCTGGCCTTGAACTCGGAGATCGATCGGTTGCTCGGCATAGGGGGCAGCCATGAGCAGGGCGGAGAAGTATTGGCTCGATTTGTTGCCCGGCATGGTGATGGTGCCCCCGGGAAGTCGGCCGCCATGAATGGTGAGAGGAGGACATCCGGTGGGGCAGTCGACCTGGACGCCCAGCTGCCGGAGGCCGTCTGTCAAATCGGAGATGGGTCTCTGGGCCATGTGTTCGTCGCCCACGAGCGTGACCGTTCCTGGAACGAGGGTTGCTAGCGCTGTAAGAAATCGCACCGTCGTGCCGGAATTGCCGACGAACAGTTCTTGGTCGGGCTCCCGCAGGCGACTACGTCCTCCCTCGATGCGCAGCGTCGTCTCGTTGAGCTCACTGATCCCAATGCCCAGTGCCGAGAGGGCGCTCCGCATGTGGCGCGTGTCGTCGCTCTGCAGGACGCCGGAAAGAGGTGTGGTGCCTTCGGTCAGGCCGGCCAGCAACAAAGCCCGATTCGTAATGCTTTTGGATCCGGGAACGCGCCAGACGAAGGAGGGACGCTGTTCTTCGGAGCGATGCGCGCCGGAGGGCGATCGCTCGCCCGTGTGGGGCGCTTCTCCCAAGAGCGGCGGGATGGCCAATGGACCGGAAGGGAACGCCCGCTTCATAGTGTGCCCTCGGTTCCTGTGCCCCGCCGACCGGCTTCCACGGCAAGGCGATCCACCCAATCATTCATGGCGTGGTTGCTATGTCCTTTGACCCACTGAAAACGAATGTTTTTGCGTTGTAGAAAGAGCTCGACGAGGGGCTCCCACAGATCCCTATTGGCGACAGGTTGCTTCTTGGAGTTGGTCCAGCCTCGCTTGAGCCATCCAGCGTACCAGCGATCTCGAAAACAGTTGACTACGTAGGTGCTATCACTAACGATGAGCAGAGGTCCTTCGTTCTCTTTCACTGCATCGAGGGCTGCCGTCAGCTCCATGCGTTGATTCGTTGTCGCCGGCTCGGCGCCGCTGCGGTAGCGCCCCCCCTCGATGGCCCAGGCCCAACCGCCAGGTCCGGGATTTCCGCTGCAGGCGCCGTCGGTATAGATTTTCGTGGGAACGTCGACGGCCAGTCCCTCGAGGGCTGGCCCGCTGGAATGGGAGGAAGGGTTCACTGGGCGTTGCCTTGCACTTCGGCGCGCAGTTGCTCGCACAGGCGGCTCGCCTCGTCCGAGGTGAGCTCTGTGGCTGGCCAACCGATCTGGAGACCCGAGTGCTCGTCCGGTTTGGGGATCACGTGAAAGTGCACATGCATGACCGCTTGATGGGCCAGCCTGCCGTTATTTTGCAGGATATTGTAGTCCTTGCAGCCGGACACCTTCACCACGGCTCGGCATATCCTGGGCAAAACGCGGCCGATAGCGGCACTGGCCTCATCGGAGAGCTCGGCGACGGTGGCGACCTCCTCCTTGGGAATCACGAGGGTGTGCCCGCGGCTCAACGGACTGATATCGAGGAAGGACAGCACGTGCTCGTCCTCGTAGATACGATGACAGGGAATTTCCCCGCGAAGGATCTTGGAAAAGATGGTTTCAGCCATGTCGCTTTGTCGTCAGTGGGTTGGGGGAATCACAAGGCGTCGGTGCGATGCCGCGGTGCTATTCCGTCGGGGAGCTATGTCAGAGAACCGACACGATGGCGCGGGTGAGCGTTTTCATGTTGGTTTCCGTCATGCCGGCCACGTTGATACGACCCGAACCGACAATATAGATGCCGTATTCTTTCTTGAGCTGCTCGACCTGTTCTTTGGAGAGGCCAGAAAAGCTGAACATGCCTTTTTGTTGGGTGAGGAAGGAGAAGTCCCGTTGGGCTCCAGCTTCGCGCAGTCCGTCCACGAAGGCTTTTCGCATGGAGAGGATGCGCGCCCGCATACCTGCCAGCTCAGCTTCCCATTGCCGGCGCAACTGCTCGTCTCCTAGGATCGTTGCCACGATGTTGCCGCCATGAGCTGGCGGGTTGGAATAGTTGGTGCGCGCGCAGATCTTGAGTTGACTGAGAGCTGCGGCGCAAGCGTCGGTCGTTGCTGCCTTGACGGTGAGTGCGCCGGTGCGTTCGTTGTAGAGACCGAAATTCTTCGAGAAGCTCGAGCAGACAAGAAGCTCGTCGAACTCCTGCTCAAGGGTGCGAAGTCCGGCGGCGTCCTCTTCGAGACCCTGTCCAAAGCCTTGATAGGCGAAGTCCACGATTGGAAGGGCACCGCGTTGTTTCAGTCGAGCAGCGATCTGGCTCCACTGCTCGGGCGTGGGATCGACGCCTGACGGGTTGTGGCAGCAAGCGTGGAGAAGGACTGCGTCGCCAGGTTCGACGCGCTCGAGCGAGTCGAGCATGCCCTGAAAGTTCAGGCCGTGCGTCGAGGGATCATAGTAGTTGTACTGCTCAATGGTAAAACCTGCGGCCCCGTAGATTTTCGAGTGATTGGCCCAGGTGGGGTCGCTCATCCAGATCCGGCTTTTGCCGACCTTGCTCTTGAGGAAATCGGCGGCCAGTCGCAGGGCGCCCGTTCCACCTGGCGTGTGACACGTGGCCGCGGTGCCACCGTCGAGCAGGGGGCTATTCGAACCGAAGAGGAGCTCACGAACGTGGCGGCCGTAGGTAGGATCCCCGTCGATGGGCTTGTAGCCTTTGGTGCTCTCGGAAGCCAAAAGCCTCTTTTCGGCTTCCTTGACGCTGGGCAAGACCGGCGTGTTGCCCTCGGCATCCTTGTAGATGCCGACGGAGAGATTGATCTTCTCCGGCCGATCATCCTTTTTGAAGGCCTCGGTGATGCCGAGAATGGGATCGGGTGGTGCCTGGGCAACGTTTTCGAACATGACCCCCGCGCGGTATCGCAAGCCTCGGCGACCGGCAAGGCGCTGCCTCTCAGAGCAGGACCGGACCCGAATTTGTTGACAGCCTTCGCTTGACTCGTCACAAACTCGGAGCCTGCGGCGCGCAGCGAGCGATCGATCTCGGGGTCCTCGGGGACCCCGAGATGGTTCGGGCCGCGTGCAGGGAGCCACTTTGTCCCTCGGCGGCCTGCCGTATTTCGTCTCCACTTCCGGTGGACACCCTTTGCATCACTTCGGGCGTACACAGAGCGCCAAGAAATGGGGCCCTCATGACGCAATTGTTCGATCACCCTTATGCTCCGTTTCTCGCGGAGGTCAAAAAGCCCAACCGTTACACGGGGGCCGAATATGGCGTCGTGCGAAAGGACTGGAACGAGGTGCAGGCCCGGGTTTGCCTGGCTTTCCCCGATATCTACGACATTGGGATGAGCCATCTCGGCTACCGGATCCTCTACAAGCTGCTCAACGAGCATCCCAAGATCCTTGCCGAACGCAGCTACACCCCCTCTGTGGATATGCTCGAGCAGCTCGACAAACGTGGACTGCCCATTGCGAGCCTGGAGAGCGTGCGGGCGTTGGGCGATTTCGACGTCGTGGGCTTTTCTCTTCAGTTCGAGCTCACTTACACGAACATTCTCCTGATGCTGGAACGAGGGCAAATCCCCCTTCGGACCGCAGAGCGAGGTGAAGAGGATCCATTGGTTGTCGCAGGAGGACCCGTGGCAACCCATGCCGAACCGATGGCCCCGTTCTTCGACGCCATTCTGATCGGCGATGGCGAAGAGGCCACGCCCGAGATGGCGCTTTGTTGGACCGACGGCAAAAAGGCGGGCAAGACGCGTCAGGAGCGGCTGGAAGATTTGGCCCAGCTCACTGGTGTTTATGTGCCGAGCCTCTACGAGACGGAAGAGGAGCCCGAAACCGGCTTTCATGTGGTGTCGCGGCCGACGGAGCCGGGGCATCACGGGAAGGTGCCGCCGTTTCCCATCGAGCGACGGCTCGTGCCCGACATCAACGACTATCCATTTCCCGACGACTTCCCGGTGGGCGGGCCGGAGGCGATCTTCGATCGGATGAGCATCGAAGTGGCCCGCGGCTGCACGGAAGGGTGCCGCTTCTGTCAGGCTGGCATGATCTATCGTCCGGTGCGCGAACGCGATCCAGAAGTGGTCGTGGATACCGTGATGAAGGCTTTGGAAAAGAGTGGGCAGGACGAAGTGAGTCTCACGGCACTGTCAACGGCGGATGTGTCCTGCATTTCGCCGCTCATCAAACGCCTGGTAGAAAAAACCGCTCCGGAACGAGTGAGCTTGAGCGTGGCCAGTCTGCGGGCCTATGGCCTGGGCGAGGATTTGATCGATGACATGAGGAAGGTGCGAGCCTCCGGTCTGACGTTCGCCCCGGAGGCGGGCACGCAGCGCATGCGTGACGTGATCAACAAGAATGTCACCGAGGAACAGCTCATGGAGACGGCGGAGCGCGTTTTTTTACGCGGCTTCGACAAGATGAAGCTCTACTTCATCTTGGGATTGCCTACGGAAGAAGATGAGGACGTGCTGGGGATTGCCGATGTCGGCAAAAATGCTTTTGCCGTGGGGCGCCGCCTCGGCAAGAGGCCCAAGGTGACTGTGAGCGTTTCCGTGCACGTGCCCAAGCCGCACACTCCGTTTCAGTGGTGCAAGATGGATGATCTCGATGAGGTGCAGCGTAAGCAGAATCTGTTGCGCGAAGCGCTCAGTGGAAGAAGGGGGCTCAGCGTTCGTCTTCACGATTCCACGACGAGCGAGCTGGAGGGAGTGCTCGCGCGTGGGGATCGGCGCCTCGCGGACGTCATCGAGCATGCGTACCGAAACGGAGCCCGTTTCGATTCCTGGGATGACCAATTCAACCGTGGGGCTTGGCTCTCCGGCTTCGAGAAATTCGGCATCGATACCGCGCCGTTTCTTTCTACCATTCCTCTCTCTGCTCGCCTGCCCTGGGACCACATCGACGTGGGGCTCGAAGACGGTTTCTTGGAGCGCGAGTACCGCAAGGCTCTCAAGAGCCGGCTCAGCCCCCCGTGCGGCAAGGCGCGCGGCATGTTCGTCCATCATACCAGCACCGAGGAAGCTCGAGCGGATACGCGCAAGCTTGTTTGCTACGACTGTGGTATCGCTTGTGACCTGAGCAGGATGCGGAACGAAAGAATCGGCTTTTTGCAGAAAATGGGTGCGGAGCGGCCCGGGCAGCAGGCCAGATTGCCGGTCGTGGCGGATCAGCAGAGCTCCCCGGGAGAGGCTGCTCAAAAGAGAGCGGTTTCGCCCAAAAGGGGGCAGTCGCCGGAACGCTTTCGCCCGGTTCGGCCTGGCAGTGTCCCGGAACGCTACCGGATCCGTTACGCGAAAAAGGGGCCGAGCGCCCTGCTCGGGCACCTCGACTTCATTCGGGAGCTTCCGCGGGTCATTCGGCGCGCTGGCGTGCGCACTTCTTACACGGAAGGCTATCATCCCAAGCCCGACATGAGCTTTGGTCCAGCGCTCGCTTTGGGCATTGCTAGCCTCGACGAGTATGTGGACATCAAGCTGATCGACGCGCCCGAGCCTGACGAGCTCATCGAGCGGCTCAATGCGGTGGCGGCCGGTGGGGTGGAGTTTCTGGATGCGGTGAAACTGGGCCCTGGAGATCCAGGACTCAGCAAGATCATTGACTGCGCGGAGTACGTCCTGGCTTTTCCTGAGGTCTTGTTAGGATCCCATCCGGAAGACCAATTGGCTGCCTGGATCGCGGAGTTCTTGGTGAGGGACGAGGCGATCGTTTTGCGAGATGTGAAAGGGTTGAAGAAAAAGGTCGACGTGCGTCGCGGTATTAGCGAATTGCACCTAGGGGGGGCCGAGGAATACCTCGCTCTTGCCGAGGCCGGTGTGGTCGGGCGTGTTGTTGCAGCCGCCGTCTCCGTCCCGCTGCATCAATCGGGGGCTGTGCGCAGTCGTGAGATCGTCGAGGCTCTCACCGGCAGCTTCGATATGCCATTTGTTGCGGTGCGCACCGCCTTGCTGGCTCGTTCACAGAGTCCTCTCATCCTCGCTCCCCATCGGAAAGCTCCGAGTTCTGCGGCTGTGGCCGCAGCATCCTGAGGTCGTATGCACCGTATTATCGTTCGCCGGCCAGGCAGTTTCGACCGCTTGGAATACATCGAGGATCAGGACCCGCGTCCTGCTCCGGGGGAAGTGGTCGTGAAAACGGCTGCCTGTGGTGTCAACTTCGCCGACTGCGTCGTGAGGATGGGTCTCTATCCTTCGGCCAAGGAGTATGTGGGCTGGCCGATCACTCCGGGGTTCGAGATGGCGGGGACCGTTTCCCAGGTTGGTGAAAAGGTCAGCCAATTCGAAGTGGGTCAACAGGTCTTTGGGGTGTCGCTTTTCGGGGCCTATGCGACCCACGTGGCCGTACCCGAGGATCAGCTTTTTGCTGTCCCCGGGCAGCTCTCGCTCGTCCAAGCTGGTGCGTTTTCGGTGGTCGGTCTCACTGCTTACTACGCGCTCGTCGAGCAAGGTGCCGCTCGAGCTGGTCAGAAGGTGCTCGTGCATTCGGCGACCGGTGGAGTCGGAGGGACGCTCGTCCAGTTGGCGAAGCTGCTCGACTGCGAGGTCACGGCCGTGGTGGGCTCGCCAAGGAAGGTGGAGGTGGCGCGTCAACTGGGGGCGGATTACGTGATCGACCGCTCCAAAGAGGCGCTGCTCGATCACGCCATGCAGGCGGTTCCGGGAGGCTACGACGTCGTGCTCGACGCCAATGGCGTTCAGACCTTGCGTGATAGCTATCGGGCGCTCCGCCCTACGGGGCGCCTGGTCATTTATGGAGCTCATACCATGTTGAGCCGCGGCTCCGGACGGCGCAATTGGCTCAAGCTCGCCTGGAATTTTCTGCGGACGCCGCGCTTCAATCCGCTCGAGCTGACCAACAATAATCGCAACATCATGGCTTTTAACTTGTCCTATCTCTTTGACGAAAAAGACAAGCTCCAGGGCGCCATGAGGCAGCTCCTCGAGTGGTCCGAGCAGGGCAAGCTCGAGCCAGCGGCCATCGAGGAGTACCCTCTCCGCCGAGCTGCCGATGCCCACGCCGCTCTTCAATCCGGAGCCACGATTGGCAAGCTCGTTCTCACACCCGGCTGAATCATGAAAGACTCCTCTTCGACGTCATCCGAGCCCACCTCCGATCTTCCGAGGTCTTCTCGGGCCCAGAGCGCTGGCTCGCTCGACCAAGCCTCGCTCGACCAAGCAGAGCCCTCTGGTCCTTCCGTATTCGAGGCACGTCTGGCCCGGCTCGAAGCCCAGGTGAAGGCCAATTCGGAGCGACTCTCCGAGATGACCGGCAATTCGCGGGTGCGTCGGCAGTACGCATTGTGGACGCGGCTCGTGATTCTGCTTCTGGCCCTCGGCGTGTTTTTCTATTTGCGAATGCGGGCGGGATCATGAGTGAGGAGGGCGAAGGGAAACCTTCCGAGGTCCGAGCCTATTTGCGTCGGCTCCTTTTATTGATCGGACTTGGTCTGCTGTTGATGATCACCGCTGCCGTGTGGGCCTGGCATACCTATGGCAAGCGATTGGAGACCGCCCCGCCGTTGCCTGCGGACACGCCTCCTGTGAGTACGGCGCCCGCCTCGCCTTCGCCCCCCCCGAGCAGTGATCCCCTGTCATGCCTCTGAGAAAACCGGAGCTGGCGGGGCGCGAAGCTAACGCGCCGCAAAGGGACGAACCAACTCTTCACGGAGTGTTCGACGGCAAGAAGACGGACCAAAAACGGAGTCGTTCGCCTTCGTCTCGTAAGGGGCCTCAAGCTCGCGGATCTCGTCGACGGCGTTTGCCGGTGGCGCTGATAGGACTTTATGCCTGGGGAGTGTCGGTCGCGCCCGCAGCTCTGCGTGCCGAGGCTCCTTTAGGAGCAACGGTCTCAGCGCTCGTGGCTGTCGCCGCCCTGCTGGGGGCTCTTCTGGTGCGGAGGAATTTCTGGTCTTTGGTGTGGGGAGTCGACGTGTTCTTCGGAGCCTGCGGCGTCTGCTGGTGGTCTTTGGGCCAAGCCGATCTTGCAGAGCGCCCTGGGCTGCTCGGTGTACTGGGCTGGCTTGCCTACACGCTGGCTTGGGGGGCCCTTTCCAAGCCGGTGCTCAACAAGGAGAGGGAGGTTGCTCGGGTACCAGGTGCTGTGCTCGAACCTCGTGTGCGTCCCAGCCGGACGGCTTTGTTCGTTGTCCTGCCCCTGTTGCTTCTGACTCCTTTGCTCCTGGCGGCTCCCGCGGGTGTGGAGCGGGATGCGGCCGCGGTACTCGGCCAAGTGGTTGTCCTCATCCTGCTGGTTCTTTTGGTCAGAAGCGGTGCTGCGTGGGGGGCGCAGCTGCAAACATCCGAGCCGAAGACGCCGGTATCGGCGCGCCTGCGGCGGAGTGCGCTCCCCGTGCTGGGACTCCTGTTGTTCATCGGCGTTGGACTGATTTGGCGTATTTTGCCTTGAGGACCTTCCTTTGAAGGACTTTGCCTTGGATAGCGCGTTGGACTGACGCTCGAAAGCCGTGCTGACGTTCCCTGGCGGGCGAGGCGAGCCTCGGCGAAGCTTTTTCGCGCCCTTCACAGGATTCCGTGCCCGCCGGGATGACTGAGTGAGGTCCTCGCTTGCCGTTTGCAGAGGTGCTGCGCATCATGGACGCGTGCAGGTGGTTCTTGCAGCGGTGGGCCTGAGCTTGTTGATTGTCTCGATCGCGGCTTGTTTGGCTGGGCTCGCGGCGCTGTCGGTGCATGATGACCTTTGGGGGTTATTGCTCTTGGGGGCTTCGCTGACTGCTGGGCTTGCGCTCTTCCGTTTTTCTGTCTCCGAGGGGGAGCGGTGAGAGGGGAGGGGTGGAAATTGCGCGGGTGGATCCTTGGGCTCGTGGCTGGAGCTCTCCTCGTTGCCTGTGAAGAGGAAGAGCCCCCCCGGGCTATGCTCCACGGGGACGTCCCCTCTGGAGCGTTCGCCAGGGTGGGGGATCAGACCCTTCCTCTTTCACTGCTCGATGGCGCAGCGGATCCCAAGCAACGGGCGGAGGACCTCGTTGCAGACTCCCTTCTTGCTCTCGAGTCGGAGCGGCGGCGCCCTCATCGAGCCGAGGTGGTGCGTCGGGGGATTTTGGCACGAGCTCTTCTCGAATCACTGAGCGAAGCAGCGCTCGAGGAAAAGCCTCCGACCCAGCAGGAGCGAGCGGAGGTGGAACGCGAGCTCTGGCAAGAGCTTGATCGTCCTCGAGCGGTGAGAACGGGGTATGCGTTCGTCCCGTTTCGGCCGATGCAAACGGGAGACGCCGAATTCGAGTACATGGAAGCTGTTGCTGATGCCGTGCAAGACCTCGAGAGTCCCAAGAGGTTCGCAGAAAAGGTGCGCAGCGTGGAGGCGAGGGATTTCTCGGTCCGACTGGGGCAAGCGCCGGCCCTGACCGCTGACGGTCGGATCGTTGAGCTTTCTCCGGCTGATGAGACAGCCCAGGCACCTCCGGAGCCCTATGCCAGCAGAGCTGCTCGCCTGCCCGAGCGAGGAGCAACGAGCGATGTTGTGGCCACGGAGGAGGGGCTGTTCGTGATCGTGGCCCTCGAAGTCGTCGAGCCATACCGGGCATCGAAGCAGGAACGAGAGAGGCGCATTCGCGCAGCAGTGGGAGCGAAGCGCGCGGAGGCCGATCTGGCTCGCATCAAGAAACGAGCGCGAGCTACAACGAAAGTGACGCGCAGCCCCAAGGAGCAGACGCTCACACAGTTGGCCCTCTCGCACCCCGAAGGGATGCGAACGAACGAGCGATGAGACGTTTAGCGGCAAAATGGTGGCCCCAAAAGCGGAGTTGCTTTCGCTCGTCCCGACAGAGCCGCAGTTGTCAGGAGGTCAGAAAACCCTTACTGAATCGCCAGCTTGCCGCCGCCCTTGAGGCCCGACAGAGCCGCATTCGTCCGGAGGTCAGAAAACCCTTACTGAATCGCCAGCTTGCCGCCGCCCTGGAAGCCCGACAGAGCCGCATTCGTCCGGAGGTCAGGGGACGAGCAAACCGACGCTCGGCCAACGCATGCTTCATCCGGCTTCGGGGGAGCGGCGGCGGCGCGCCGCAGCGGCATTTTTCGCCTCGAACGATCAAGGCAGACCGACTCAATGCGTAGGAGCCGCCAACCTCGAGATCAGGAGCCCAGCGCCTTTTCCCAGATCCTCGATTGGCTTTGCCAGGCCACAGGAGCTCACTGTGCTGCTCTTGTCGATTCGGAGGGAGAAACGGTCGACTACGGGGGACGCGGCGATCCTTTCGATATTCGTGTCCTTGCTGCCGAGCTGCGTCTTCTTCTGGAGCGAGCTCGTGAAGGTCGTTATCTTGGTGCTTGTGATGAGTTCATCATTCGGGCAAGTCGGAAGAGCTTTCTGCTCAAAGCCCTTCCGGAGGGATACGCTTTGGCTGTGCGATTGCCACGCTGTGCAGGAGACGTTTCCCCTCGGGCTCTGTCCCTTGCCGTCGATCGACTTTGCGGGGAGGCGGGATTTGCGGCGCCGCCCCGCGGAGCCGGGAGCTGGCGCAGTATCGAGGTGGAGGAAACAGCGAGTCCTTCCCACCGGCCCATGGCGGTCTCCATCGACGGAGTGCGCCATGATCTCTTGGTTTTGGGTCGACTTGCGGGCGAGGGGGTGACCCGCCAGGAAAAGGGCTATCGGGTCAGATTGGGCAATGGCCAGGAAGGAAACCTGGTCCGCGAGGCGCTCGGCCGTTGGTACCTGGAGGACGAGGGATGAAAACGGTCGATGCGGCGCGGTGCTCCTGGAAACGTGACTGCACGGACGCTCAGTTTTTGATGAGAGCTCTGTTCGCGATCGGAGCGATTGCGCTGGCTACGGCCGAGAATCGAGCGAACAAACCAAACGCTGTCGTGATGCAGAGCTGTACAAACACTCAGCCTCGTGAGCGGTTGCGAAAAATTGATCGAAAAAGACTTGCCGTTTGGGAGTGAACGTTCCATATATCGCGCCCCCGCACGGAACTGCCCGGTTGGCCCGGCATCCTTCTCCGGCTGCCGCTTTGCCAACCCCGGCACCATCGCACAGAGCGAATCCGCGCGAGACTCGCAGTCAGTACTCGCAGTTCCTCGACGCCGAGGGCTCGAGCTGGTTCGGCGACCACACCTTATCCACAGCCGCGTACCTTGTGTGCGGCGGGCTTGCGACGAGCGCACGCAGGCCCAGATGGCTCCCTTCAACGAACAAGCAATCGGTTTGAACCCCCGAGCGGTCCTGAATTCACAGGGCCTGTGGATAGCCTGGCTCTATCTTTTGTGCTGGGCCTCACGACCACTGGGAAGTGCGGGTTGGCGTCGGACGATGCCGCCAAGCCCGTCGTCTTGCCTTGGCGTTTTGTTTACAAATGCCGGAAATGACTGGGGAAACGCACCCCGGCCTCCGGGAACAAAAATCCGACAAACCGATTGACAGCCCCCGGGGTGCTGACTAGCTTCACCGCCCCTTCGGGAGACCAGCCAAGCGGTCAAGCGCCGCAGCGGCCCCAAGCTCCCCTTGGTCCTTGAAAACTGAATCCTATGACCACGCGAGAAATCGCGCGGGTCCCGTCAGCCAGCTAACAGTAAGGCTGGACTGACTAGAAACGAGAGCCGGTTGTTGTCGAATCGCGATGCGAAGAGACAGCAGCCAACCAAAAGGATTTAAACTGGAGAGTTTGATCCTGGCTCAGAACGAACGTTAGCGGCGCGCCTAACACATGCAAGTCGAGCGAGAAGCCCTTCGGGGTGGAGAGCGGCGCACGGGTGAGTAACACGTAGGTAATCTACCCTCGAGTGGTGGATAACTCCCCGAAAGGGGGGCTAATACAGCATAATACCATGCCACGTAGGTGGCATGGCCAAAGCGGGGGATCTTCGGACCTCGTGCTTGGGGATGAGCCTGCGGCC
>CAYTRQ010000137.1:0-12756 GCA_964440025.1 uncultured Polyangiaceae bacterium
GAGGCCCACCGGCAGCTGGACGCGCTGATGATCGAGGACGAGCGGACGCAGACGCTCGACGAGGCGAGGGCTCATTTGGCCGCATCGTTGGCGGAATATCGCGCGAGCCTCGGTGATGAGGTGACTGTCGTCAGCAGCAATGGCACCTACGCGGAGAACGTACTGCAGGACGCGGCAACAGAGGCCAAGCCTACCTCTACCGTTCGGATCTGTCGGGTGCGTCTTCCGCGACTGGGAAAGAAAACGATCCTGCGGCGGTGCATCGATTATGGGGGGTTCTATCTGGGGGCGTTGTGCCGAGTGATGACATTACCACGGCAGGATGTGATCGTGGCCATGACCACGCCGCCGGCCATTGCCTGGGTTGCGGTATTGCAAAAGCTCTTGCGCCCGCGGACTCGAGTGATCCTCTGGTCGATGGATTGCTATCCAGAGGTCGCTGAAAGGTTAGGGGCTTTGAACGAGATGGGCGTGTTCGCCGCGGCATTGAGATGGGCCAACTTGCGGCTTTTCAAGCATCTCGACTACGTAGTGTGTCTCGATGGAGCGATGCAGGAACTGATTCGTTCTCGCTACTGCAAAAAGGCGGAAGGGCCACCCGTTGCGGTCATCCCCAACTGGGAAAGACTCGGTCAATTTCCTCCAAACATGGCCCTGGAGACTTGGCCGGGGCGAGATGTCTATGGGCTTCGAGGGCATTTCGTTGTTCTCTATCTGGGTAATATGGGGGTAGGTCATGAGTTCGATACGGTTCTTTCCGCTGCGGAGCGGCTGAGCGATGACAAAGTGGTCTTTCTGTTTGTCGGAGGAGGCCAGCGAGCAATGGAGATAGAGAGGGAAAAGTGCCGCCGTGGGCTGAAAAATGTTGTCGTTCATGGGTATGTATCCAAACAACGGACACTCAGCGTGATGGCTGCGAGTAATTGTGGGCTGATTACACTGCGAAATGAAAGTCTCGGTGTGATGAGTCCAAGCAAGCTGCACTCCAACCTTGCGATGGGGCTTCCCGTGATTGCCATTGGTCCTGAAGGTAGCAACGTGGACGAAGCCATCGAACGCTTTGGTTGCGGAGTAAGCTTGAGAGTAGATGACGTGGACGGGGCCGTTTGCTTCATTCGTCAGGCTCTGCGTGAGCCGGCATTGTTGGAGGAGTTGCGGAGGCGAGCGCGTCGAGCCTTTGAGGAGGCCTATTGTGATGAACGAACATTGCCTCAGTTTGATGAGATTTTTCGGCAGGTGGCCGGTGAGGCAGCGTCCTTGAGAGCTCGCGGAGCAAGGACGGTCGATTCCGCTTCTTAGCCGGTATTGCGTCGCCGAATGTTTGAAGCTTGGTTCGTTTGCGTCTCTTGGCGACAACCAATGTAGGCGCGCTTGAGCTCGCGTTTGAGGGATCTGAGCTCGTCGAAGAGCTGCCTGTCGATCGAGGGGGGAATAACCTTTTCGGTATATGCGTGCCTCGGCTGCAGAGTCACGGGGAAGCCGAGAAACCGAGAGAGTGACGAGATCTCGAGCCAGAGGTCGTCCAGGTCGACGCAATAGACTCGTTCGTCACGGGTTCCCAGCCAGCTTCTCATTTGTCCTTCATAGTTGAGCACGTCTGCTGAAAAGAGGTCGTTCAACGAGCCGGAGCCTTGCAGGTGGTGTTGGTGTCGTTCGAACCAGTGCCTCCCAAGCTGAGCTGTGCGATCGCGAACGGAGAGCGCAGCATCCAAAGGATCGCCGTAGATGAAGACAAGCCTGAGAGGAATATCAGGAGCATTTTGGAAGAGGTCATGGGTCTTTGCTACCAGAGGCCAGCTTCCGTCGAATTCACGAAGCCGAGGGACGAATCCGGCGCTCGCGCGCCAAAGAAGTCGGCCAGGGATCCGCTCGGGTCGAAGGTGAAAGCGTTCCCGGATCAGGCTCTTGGCGATGGCGTTGAAGAGCATCGTCGAACCAGCGCGTCCAGTGCTGGCCACAACGATGGCTGTCTCGTGGCGAAAGCTCAGGGAGCAGATGCTGCGGCGGATCAGTTGCTTCATGGTTCGATACACCGATAGAAAGGGATGAGTATTCGGCGGCGTGCTCATTGTTTCGTCCACCGGCTCAATACGGTCGTATTGATGCGGAGCTTCCGCCACGCGTAGAGGGCGAGTGCGACGTTCCAAAAAGTCGTTCCAGCGGCAGTGCTCAATGCCCCTCCGACGACTCCGAGAGAGGAGATGGTTAAAGCACCCAGAAGAACGGTCAAAGCCCCTGCAGCGGTCAATCCCCAGAGGACTGCCCGTTGATTTCCAGACATGGTGAGCACGTTGCCGCATGAGCCTGCGAGTCCATTTACGAGCTGCCCCAACGCGAGAACCCGTAGGGCCGTCGTTGCCTGGGAAAACTCCGGCCCATAGAGAGAGAGGAGGAGAGGAGCCAATAGGCTGACGACAAGCGCTCCGAAGAGGGAAAGAATGCTGGTGACTTGGGCGGCCTCGGTGGCGAGCTTTTGGACTCCGGG
Organism: uncultured Polyangiaceae bacterium; assembly: GCA_964440025.1. Classification (GTDB taxonomy): domain Bacteria; phylum Myxococcota_A; class Polyangia; order Polyangiales; family Polyangiaceae; genus NIC37A-2. The sequence goes on from CAYTRQ010000137.1 coordinate 2,486, forward strand.
AGCACCGTCGAGTGCCCATGCGTGGGCCAGCCGGGGTTGTAAGGCTCCGTTGACCGCGGACAGACCGACTTGGATCAGCGCTGCATACTGGAGGGCAGCGGAAAACAGGCCCGCGTCCCGGGAGCTACCTAGATGACCCACCAGGTACAACGCGACGTAACCACTTGCTGTGCTGATGACCGTCGTGGCAGCAAAGGGCCACGCTACCTGCCCCAGGCGGTGAGGCTGCGTGGCCTTGTGAGCTTGAGTGAGCTCTCGAGGGCTTTGGGCTCGAAGCCAGGTTCGAGCCAAGACCAGTGCACCGGAAAACGCTAGCGCATGGGCGGCGAGTGCCGTTTCCGCGTCCAAACGAAACCACCTCACAAATGTCGCGAGGAGCGTCAGTAAGACGAGATAGCGGAAAACTTGCTCGGGGAGAGCCGCGAGAACGACCCTTCCCAGACCTCGGAGGATGGCACTTTGATGTCTGAGAGACGCTTGCGTGAGGAGCAGAACGAGTGAGGCGGCGACGCCAATGGTGCCAAGCTTTCCCGCAATGAGCTCGAGACGGTGAAGGATTGTCAGCACGAGGCAGGCAAAAAGGCTTCCCCAGAAAACGGTTCGACCCGTCAGCTCAATCGTGGATTTAACCAGAGGCCAGTCATTTCGGGCGCCGCCTCCAGAAACTTCTCTAGTGATGAAGTCCGGCAGTCCGAGAGCTGCAAATGTTGTTGCTACTCCCACGGCTCCTAGCGCCAAAGAATAGGTGCCGTACTCCTCTGCCCCAAGCAGGCGGCCCAAAAAGACTCCGCTGGCAAACGCCAACCCCGCCGCGCTCACGCGCACGACTAACATTGCAGCAGAGGCTCGCAGGAGTCCTGTCATTGGGGATCATCCTGTGAGGAAATGAGTGAATCCCAAGTGATGATATGGGGATCGGGGGGCAGCCCTTGAACCTCTCTCAAGCCCGATACCCAATGTCGGGCGAAGTTCTCCGCAGTATTGTATTTTACGAAATGCGTAGCCTCTGCTGGAAGAACCCAGTTTGTTGCGCCGCTCAAGTGCTCTTCGAGACCTCGAGCTATTGCTGACGGAGTAGCCCGAGGGATCGTCCAGCCGAGCTTGAAGCGACGGATCATTTCTTCAGCCCATCCGCCTCCGGTTGTCAGAACGGGACGTCCGCAAGCAGTGGCCCGCGTGACGATTCCGGAAGAGCTGACGGTCCGCCGATAGGGGAGCACGACCAGATCGAGGGCTTCCAACGTCGTGAGGAGCTCTTCGTCGCTGAGCAACTCGTTACGCACGATAACCGATGGACCACGTGTGTCCCGCTGGGCTTTGTCGATTTCTGGCTTGAGCTCCTCTGCGACGCGGCCGAAGAGGAGCAGCTTCGCCTCAGGGGGAAGTTTGGCGTATCGTAGGGAGGCCAATAGCAGATCAGCACCCTTGCGTCGGTCGACGCTCCCAACCATTCCGAAATAGACACCAGTCTGGCTCAGGTTCAATCGAGCGCGCGCTTGTTGGCGGCCGAGTTGGAGAGGAGGTTCCACGGGTTCAGGCATTGTGCGCATCCGCGCCTGCGGTGAGATCCCGCGCCGCATTTCCCATTCACTGACGAACGGATTGAGGTGGAAGGCGCGTGTGAATCCAGCGCGCCGCCCCAGCTCGTAGGAAAGACGTTGCTTGAGCGAACTTCCCCCTAGCCTTTGCTGGTGCGCCACGGCGCCGTTCATGACAAGCCCTTCCGTTGGAACGGATCGCGTGCACGCGAAGGGACCCTTGAGGGCAAGACACTGAGCGAGGCCGTCCGCCGTGGGGAGGTAGAGTCGATCCGGCGCACTGCGTAAAACCGCCTGCTCGAGCGCGTGCAGACGTGCCCGCATGGGGCTTTGCCCCTCCACCACCAACCTCTGCGCGTCCACCTGAAACTTCTCGCGCAGGGGCTCGATATGGAGAGCAAAACTCGGCGAGTCGATTGCGCCTTTGCTTGTCGCCAAAGTCACTCGAGCCCCCTCGTGGGCGAGCGCCGCTGCCACCTGTCCGGCCCAATGCAGATAGTGCCCGCCAGACTGCGTTTCGAAAACGAGGATGCGCATGGGGAGGGCTCCTTGTCTACACGGCTTTTCTGCCGTGCACGACCTGAAGGCAAGGAAGCAATGAGGGAGCGACGACTTTGCCGGTTGCCTGCCGAAGCCGGCCCTGTATTCCGTCGCGTGGCCCAGCTGGGCGTGTCGCGTGTTGCCGCTCCTTCTCATGGAGGCTCATTGCGAGGTTGTCTTGGAAAGGTCGGCGTGTTTCCCCATCGAGCTTGAAAAAGGAGTGGACTTGTCCTTCTCCTTGTCGGTCTCGTGAGTCGAGCGTTTCATGCGCTCCTTGGAAAAATCGAGCGAGCCGCTCAGCACGATCAAGAGGAGGAAGGAGGGAGCTCCGAGCAGTGTGCCCTGCTTGAGCGTCAGCAGGAACTCGTAGAAGGTGAGAGCAGCAGTTGCTCGGATAAGATCATGTTCCCTGGCGGAAACCCATCTCAGGGCTCGCACGTAGAAATAGGCACTGGAAGCGAGAGTTAGCGTATATAAAGATGCACCCACGAGTCCTTCTTCGGCAAGGACTTCTGCGGGAACGACGTGAGGGTATCCTCCAAGTAGACGCGGATCGTTCGAGGTGGCGTGTCCTAGGCCCAGAAGTATGTGTTTCAAGTTGGAATTTGACCAAAATCTCACAAGTTTCTCTGCTTCTCCGATTCGCGCTACGGTCAGGTCGTGGCTGACCTGATCTGGCTCCCATCGGGCCGCATTGCGGGCGAATTCGTCCGCCAGGAACCCGGCCGCGACGATTCCCGCAATTCCGACGAGAACCATGGGCACCCAACGGAGTCCCTTGCGAGTGACCGAAAAGAGCAATGCGGTACTGATAGCGGCAACGATTTGACCTCGTGATGCGGAGCGGAGAAATGTGAAGGCGACGATCGCGAGGATTGTCAGAAAACCTAGCATCTTCGTCGATTGATTCAGGCTCCGGAGCGTTCTCGAAAAAATGGCGGCGATGAGGAGCGCTCCAGCCGCCTGTGTGATGGCCAGAGGATTTGACTCCCAACCCTGGAAGGGGAGGATGACTCCACGTCGCCCCCACTCTGCAAAGAGCAGAAGGGCACAGAGGGAAATGGAAGTGGAGACGATGAGACTAGTGAGGCAATCATCCAGATCTTCTGGAGTTGCGACCAAAACCGGCGTGAGGCCGGCGAAGATGACCAGGTAGGGAAGCTGCGCGTCGAGAATTCTCTGGGTGATGCTGGGGAACAGGGACCAGAGAGCGGTTGCGTAGCAATAGGCCAACAGGACAAGCATGAGCAGCGCCGGGGTTCGGAGCCGGATAGTCAGTAGGCCATGGCGCATGATGCGTCGAACGACACCGACAATCACAGCGATAGCGATCGCATAATTGCAGAGCGTGTCGTTTTCGCCGGCGATGGGAACGAACGCCTGGGCAAACTGTTCGAGCGCATAGCCTGCTAGAACGTATCCGCAAGCGATACCGGGGCGTCGGAAGGCGAGTCCCCACAGCGCCAAGACGATGACGAAAAATGCAAGATTCGCCACGGATCAGTCAGAGCTGAGAACGCAGGTCATCGCCCCGAAGAGGCTCCTGAGATACTTTCGAATAAGAACTCCGAGCCCTCGAACAAAGTTGGTCAAGGCTCCGCCGCCGTTCGCCTCACCCGTCGGCTCGGGAGCGTCGGCGGGGGATCTCGAGCTTGTGAGATGGGCTCTAATTGGCTTGTCCGTATCCATATCCGTGGCCATATCCGTATTCATACCCGTATCCGTAACCGCCTCGCCGCTGCGGCGCGGCATTCATGATGCCGCCGATCACGTTGCCTCCCACGGCTTTGACGGAGCGGACGGCTCGAGCGACGATATTGATATGCGACTTACCGGCGCGTGCCACCAAGACGGCACCATCGACGCGCGTCGAGAGAATGGCGGCATCCGAAACGAGCAGTGGAGGACTATCTAGAATCAAGAGGTCGAAGGAGTGATCCAGGCGTCGGAGCAATTCTTGAAAAATGTCACTGTGGAGCAGCTCGGTGGGGTTGGGAGGACATGGTCCCGCTGGGAGGATGCTCAATCCCGCTATTTCGGTGGACAGGGAGTTGGGATTGAATTGCGAGAGGTTCAGGAGGCTTTCCGAGAGTGTGGAACGGGGCTCTTTTTCCGGAAACACGATGTGCAGTCGCGGCTTTCTCATATCGCAGTCGACGAGAAGCACCTTGTGTCCCGCGTGGGCCATCGTAATCGCCAAAGAACAGGCAACGGTGGTTTTGCCTTCGGCCGGTGCGGCGCTCGTCACCAAGACGCGTTGAAAGGGGTGATCGGGCGACATGAATAGAAGATTGGTGCGTATTCCGCGTACGCTTTCGGCGTAGGAGCTCTTCGGCTCTGCATGAACCAGCAGTTCGGGAGCTACGTTTCTGGCGCGGCGTTTTCGACGTCTTCCGGGTGGACCAGCTGTGGATGGTGGTGTGACTTGAGGAATGGCGCCAAGGGGAGTGAGTCCGAGACGACTTTCCAGTTCGTCGAGGGACTTGACACTTCGGTCCAGCTGTTCCCGAGCAAGAGCTGTGGTGAGTCCGAAAAAAAGCCCAGCCAGCGCCCCAGCGGCGAGAATGAGGCCCATTTTCGGCTCGACCGGAGTGCGCGCCGTTGTTGCGGGGGAAAGCACTTGGATGTTGTTGACCTTGAGCATCTGAGTGAGTCCCGCCTCTTTGCTTCGTTCCAGCACAAGTCCGTAGAGCTTTTCGTTGTTGTCCTTGGTTCTTCTCAGTCTGTTATATTCGATCTCCATGAGATTGAGCTCGAGAGCCTTCTGTTCGGCTTGCTCGAGCAGTTGGTGGATGCCGGACTCTTCTTGACGGAGGGCTTCGAGCTCCTGCCTGGCGCCGTCCTTGATATTCTGGATCTCGGCACCCAGGGCTCTTTTCGTGGCATTCGCTCTTTCGCTGACAGCGAGGACATCGGGATGCCTCTCGCCTTTTCCGCTCCCCATCAAGGCGCGCTTCTCCTGAATGCTGGCCATGTAGTCTGCTCTCAGGTCCGCAAGAACTTCGCTTTCCAGCAGCTCCATCTGAGGAATGCTTTCCGGCTCGGACAGCTTGATTTTGGTCAGCTGCTGGAGGCGAGCGGTAGCTGCTTGGATTTTGGCTCGGAGGGTCGTGCGTCGCTCGCTCAGCTGGGCAATTTCCCTTTTCAAGATACCGGTCTGGTCATCGATGCCGACAGAAGCGATCTGCTTTTCCAGCTTGTATTCATGGAGAGCAAGCTCGCTTTCAGCGAGTTCCCCTCGTAGTTTTTCGAGTTGCTCGTCCAGCCAGTCGACAGCGGAAGAGGTCGATTCGACGGATTTTTCGACGTTGTGGGTTATGTAGGAGCGAATGACTGCGTCCAGCACTCGCGAGGCGCGCTCTGGTTTAGCGTCATCAAAACTCACATGCACGAGCCGGCTTTCCTTTTTGGGGGAAACGGTCAACCGTTTCTTGAGTGTTCTTGCGGCAAGCTGAATGGCCTCCTCGGTCTTCATTCCTTCGGTCCTTGAATTCTCCGGCATCTCGACGGTGTTGGAGAAGAACGATGGATCATGATGGAGGCCGAGTTCTCGAACGGCGGAAGTCGCAACCGGTAGAGAATGAATCAACGCATGTTGTGTGTTGTAGTATTCGACATTGGCCCAGTAAGTTCCCGTACCGAGATCGACAACTCCTTCCACTCCTTGGCCGAGGGGGGTTGGGGGCTTGGGATCGATCTGCAGTGTGGCTGTGGCGCGGTAAATCTTGGTGCGCGAAACTCCAAAGGCTGCGGCAGCTGCCAGCACGAGCAAAAGCACAGAAAGAGCCAACCAGATGTGGCGACGAAAGGCAGAAACGACCTGTCCTACCGACAGCTCCATTCTTCCCACTGAACTGGGTGTTTGACTCGCCATCTCGGTCATCCCCACCACTCAAGCATACTGGGAAGCAGCGGGAAGTCCCTCTTTTCCGAGCCTTCTTGAAACCACGACGATGGGGGACCAAAAGTTCAGTACTATCGTGCCGGGGCCGGGACATCAGCGTGTGGTAGGGATCTCCAGAGGCCGAGCTCTCCGCGAGCGGAGCTTGGGGGCCTGCATTTTCCTGTGGATCCTTGCAGCCTTTCTGCTTCTAGGAGGGGTGCATCGGCAGATCGCCATCGGACTGTCTGGCACCAGTTTTGTCGCCTTCATCGCCTATTTTCCCCAGCTGCGCCGCGGTTGGGGAGCTATGTCCTGGCTCTGCCTGGGGCTTGCTACGATGACGGCGGTGACGGCGATTCCGTTGCCGAGCGAGTGGGGACGCGTGTTGGCTCCAGACACGGCCAAGATGTGGCAAGAAGCGGCGAGCCCGTTCGGTGGGAGGCCGGGGCGGTGGGTGAGCCTGTCTGTTGCTCCAGCTGCGACGTGGCTCGAGGCGCTGAAATACTGTGTTTATGCCGGTTGGTGTGCACTTGGCTCCGAATGGGCCGCCCGTCGTGGACAGAAGCCGGCTTTACTGACGGTGTGGGCAACGGCGGTGATCGTGGCGACGATCACCCTTGCTCACGAGCTTGTCGGAGCAGAGCAGGTTTTTGGCATCTACGAGCCCCAGGACGCTGTTGGCGCTGCCTTGGTCACCGTCTTGTTGAATCCCAACAATCTTGCGGGGCTGATGATCCTGGGTGTCTTCTGTGGAATTGGCTTGGTGAGCACACCGGGCCCGTTGGCGTCAAAAGCCCTGAGACCCGAACCGGGAAAAGAGGGATTCCGTCCTTCCGCCCCTCCACGCCCGTTGATCGGGGTGGGAGTCGTGCTGTGCACTTCTGTTGTCATTTTGTCAGCCTCCCGCGGTGGAGTGTTCGTGCTTTCGCTCGGCCTGTTGGCTTCATCTGTTCTTTTGGCCCGATCGCGAGGAAGCGGACGGGCTCGATTTCGTGCTTTGGCTCCTGTTTTGCTCATTGCCATTTTGGGGCTCGGTATTGCTTATTTGGGTGGAACGTCCGCCACCTGGAAGGATCTTTTGGGTGACGATCTTTCCAAGCTTCGAGAGGTTGGTGTATTGCTTCCCGCCCTGGCCGAGCATTGGTTGGTCGGCTTGGGCCGCGGTGGTTTTGAATCGGCTTCGGCTGCTCTTCTCGCGGAACCTCGCCATATTACCCATTCCTACGTGGAAAACTTTGCCATGAGTTGGCTCCTGGAATGTGGGCTGGTTGTGGGTGGAAGTGCTCTGATTCTTCTCATGATCCTGATGCGTCCGTCGCGTTTGTATACGCGCGGCAGCCGGAGCACTCTGGCCGCGCTCGTTGGGCTGTACTGCTTCCTGGCGCAAAACCTATTGGATCTCGGCTTCGAAGTGATGGCCTTGGCGGCGGCATTTTTTTTGCTGTGCGGGGCACTGACTGGAGCGAAGAAACGAAGACGTTCGGGCAGATCGCAGGGCCCCCAATCGATGGCGCCGGCGATTGGGCTGCTCGCGCTCAGCTTTTTGACCTTGGCAGCGGCCCAGGGCACGGGTCCTTCCTTGCGAGTAGAGCGACAGCAATTGCGTGAACTTGTTGGTGAGAGCGCCCAAGAACGAGAGATCGAGGTTGTTGAAGACCGGTTGGAGCGGGCCATGTTGCGCTGGCCCAGCGATCCCTATTTTCCCCTTCTGGGGGCGCAGTGGGCGCTGTTGATGGGCCGGGACGCGCTCCCGTTTGCCTCGGCAGCGTTGAAGCGTGCACCCGGAAGTGGTCTCGCGCATCTTGCCACGGCTGATGCGCTCTCACAAAGAGGTGCAACTTCCCAGGCCCTGATTCATTTGCGCCATGCTATGAAGGACGAGACCCTCGTGGAGGAATCGGCGGCTCGTGCGGTTCGTTGGACGCGAGCAGTGGACCGACTGATTCGAACTGCACCGGACGAACCGATTGGAGGGAAGTTCCTTGTTCAGATCGTGAGACGCCTAAGAGGCGAGTTGAGTGCCGAGAAAATGAAGGAGCTGCATGACGCAGCTCGTGAGCGGGCGCCTCGGTCCAAGTCCGTGCTTGTGGCTGAGGCCGAGTTCCTGCTGTCTCACGACCCGACCTCGGGCGATTTGGAGCGGGTTGAGCAGATTGCGCAAGAACTTCGTGGTCAACCTGCATGCGAAGCTCTTCGTTTTCGGGCACGTGTCCTGGAGCGGAAGCACCGAGCACGCCAGGCGGTAACCCTCCTCGAGCGCTGCAATCGATGTCGTTATCCCGAGCCTTGTGCAAGATTGCGAGTGCGAATCGCAAAAAGCCTCGAAGATCCAGAGCTGCGCCGAACGGCTGAGAAGGGATATGTGGCAGCTGTTTGCCGAGATGCCGCGAGTTGCGCCGCGGCGCATGATTTTTTGGGGCGTCAGGCCCAGCAACGTGGTGACCGGCGTGCGGCTCTCATGCATTTTCGAGACGCCGCGAGGCGGGTTCCTACGCCCGATCGACTACGGGCTGTGATACGGGCCGCCTTGGCCACGGGGCATATCGGTCACGCGCGGCTTGCCTACAGGCGTCTGACGGCGCTGGGGGCGCACGATGAAGAGCTGCGGCAAAAGATCGAGCAGTCTGTTCCCTGACGGCGGTCCTGGGTTGTGCACAAAGGGCTCCACCAGTGCTCGCGCCGACCCGCCTGCGGCGGCAGGGCCTTTCGAGCTTGCGATGCGAACGCATCAAGGGATTTGACGAGGAGGGCCGAGTTTCTGACTCCATCAGGGTTCGAAAGTGGACGGTCCTCGTTTAGGTTGGCGCCGTGGCGCCTCCGAATACTCTCTTTGTTCTTGGGCTTGGCTATGTGGGCCTTCCGCTCGCCGTTCTCTTCGGTCGCCGCTATCGCACATATGGTTATGATGAGTCGAAGACGCGGATTGCGGAGCTGACGCAAGGCCTGGACAGAACTGGTGCTGTTTCCTCGGAGGCTCTGCGTACGGCTTCTCACCTGCACTACACGACTCGTCTGGGGGCTATTTCCGAAGCGGATATCGTGATTCTTTGTGTTCCGACTCCAGTCGACGCGCTGCGACAACCCGACTTGAGCCCGCTTCGGACGGCTACCGAGAATGTGGGGCGACATATGAAGCCGGGCAGTACGGTCGTCTTCGAGTCCACGGTCTATCCGGGAGTCACCGAAGAGGTGTGCGTTCCTCTTCTTGCCCGTTGTTCCGGACTGCGCTGGAAGCGAGACTTCTTCGTTGCCTACAGCCCAGAGAGGGTCAACCCTGGCGATCCCGAACATGGGCTCGAGCGGGTGACCAAGGTGGTTGCAGGCGATACCGGCGAGACCTTGGAGCGTGTGGCCGAGATCTATGAATCGATCGTTGATGCCGGGGTGTTTCGTGCGTCCAGTTTGCGGGTCGCGGAGGCGGCGAAAGTGATCGAAAATACTCAACGTGACGTCAATATCGCCCTGGTCAATGAGCTGTCCTCGCTGCTCCGACTTCTCGGTCTCGACACTTTGGAAGTTCTCGAAGCAGCGTCCAGTAAATGGAATTTTCTGCCCTTTCGGCCCGGCCTCGTGGGGGGACATTGCGTAGGTGTCGATCCCTATTACTTGGCACATAAGGCGTTGGAAGTTGGCTATCGACCCGAACTGGTCCTGACAGCTCGAAGCACGAACGAGGCCATGGCGGGTCTCGTCGCGAAGGAAATTCAGGCACAGATGCGCTTCCTGGTGGGGGGCGACTCCCGCCAGCGCGATTCACCAGCGCGGGTTCTGTTTTGTGGCGTGGCATTCAAAGAGGACTGCCCCGATCTACGCAATTCCAAGGCGATCGAGCTTGCGCGTCACCTACAGGATGCCGGAGATGACGTAATCTATCATGATCCGCTGGCCTCTGCCGACGAAGCTTTTGCAGAGTATGGCCTCGAGCTGCGAACGTGGCAGGAGTTGTCCGGTCCATTCGATGTCCTGGTGGTGGCCGTAGCCCACTCGGCGTTTTTGAACAGGTCGCCGAGGGACTTCCTTTCGCTCGTTCAACCCCGGGGGCTCGTTGTGGATCTCAAGGGGGTATTTTCGCCGACGTTGGTGAAACGGGGTGGTTATTCGTTGTGGAGGCTCTAGAACGTTCGCGTCTCAAAAAGGTCGCTTCGTCGCCCTCCCGTTCGGGGCGAAGGCGGCCGACTCCGCTTTTTCCGGGTATTTTTGGCCGAGCACACGGGACTCGTTCCCTCGTCAAGCAATCCGAAACTCGGAAAACGGAGTGCTAGTGCCTCGGCAACTCACGTTTCGAGCGGTTTCGAAGCCCTCCCAGAAGT
>CAYTRQ010000138.1:0-914 GCA_964440025.1 uncultured Polyangiaceae bacterium
AATGGCGTCGCGCAACCGACTCGTCAGCGTGGTTTTTCCGGCGCCGGAGGGGGAGGAGATGATGAGAGGCAGGGGCGGCATGTCTTGACTCTATTCTACGTTCTGCACCTGTTCGCGAAGACGCTCAACCTGCGCTTTTGCGTCGACGACCACGTGCGCCATGGGGGCGTGCTGACACTTGGCGCCGATCGTGTTCACTTCTCGACTCATTTCCTGAAGCAAGAAATCCAGCCGTCTTCCTACAGGTTCGCTGGAGTCGAGGAGTCCAGAAAACTGACTCAAGTGGCTTTCCAGTCGCACGAGCTCTTCAGTGATGTCGCTTTTGTCGGCGAGAAGCGCGATTTCCTGCTCCAATCGACCGGGATCGAGCTTTTGGTTCGCGTCTGTCAGTAGTCGGGTCACTCTTTGCTGAAGGCGCTTTTTCTGGTGGTCGAGCAGATCCTTGCTGCTGGCGCCGAGCCGATCGACCAGAGAGCTCAACAGCGCGATGCGCTGACCGAGCTCCTTTTGGAGCGCCTTTCCTTCCTGCTGCCGCATCGAAAAGAGCTGGCCGATTGCCCCTTCCAGAGCTTCGCTCAGGGCTTTTTGGGCGACCTCGGTGTCCGGACCGCTTGCGACGAAGAGATCGGGGAGTTGGAGAATGGACTCGATGGACAGCGAAGTTCCCGGTGCCAAACGATCCCGGAGCTGACAGAGCGAGAGAAAGGCCGCCTCCGCCCGGTCCTCGGCGAGCCGCGGTGTCTGGCCGAGGGGGCCTTCCGCGCGGACTCCCAGATCGTACCGCCCCCTTCCCAGGCGCTGTCTGGTGAGCTGCTCCAGGAAAAAAGCATGTTCTGAAAGTGCCGAAGGAAGACGGAGCCGGACGTCCTGATAGCGATGATTCAGGGCGCGAAGCTCGAGCGAGATGCGCCCTT
>CAYTRQ010000138.1:924-12755 GCA_964440025.1 uncultured Polyangiaceae bacterium
GTCCCCCGGGCGCCGGCGGCCCGGGCGAACCGGTCGCCGGCCCGAGGCAGATCCGCGGCCGCGATCCCGGGCCCCGTGTCGCAGATCGTCAGCGTTCCGCCGCGAAGCTCGACCGAGATCCGACCTTCACCAAGCGGGGCCTCACCGACACCGAAGCCGGTCATACTCAGCATTCGTTCAAAGCCCCCGACGTCGTCGGATGTCCTCCATCATTCGCTGGTACTCCACCTCCCAAAGGGCGGAGCCTTCTTGCACGTGTTTCATCTGACTGCGCACTTCCCGATCGAGCTTTTCGTCACTTCCCTCGCGCTTTCGAAGAGGAGCGCGGAGCTTCCGTCTGAGCTCGTGGTCCTCGGCATAGACCTCTTCGACATTGCTGGACGAAAAGAGGATCTGCACGAGCTGTTCGAGCACGTAGTCCATCGCTTCATCGCCGACCTTGAAATTCTTCTGCTCCGCTAGAGTGCGGAACACTTTTCCGAAGTCTCGGCTCGAGAGCCCGCGTGATGCGATGGCCTCGCGCGCCTGTGTCGCTAGCTCATGCTCGGTGCGCAGGTATTGGTTGAGCACAGCCTCGAGATCGAGCTGTACCTCCCTGGGAACGGGAGTCTCGATATCGCCGCTCTCAAGCAGTAGCGAAAGCATCTCTTTGGCGACCTCAGCGACTTGGTTGTGAGGCAGAAACATGGGCCCCTCCCTAGCAGATTTCTGGCCGCATTGGCCCATAGAAATGGGCCCGCGGAACAAGTGGAGGCGTTTTTGGAACCTGTTCCGCTCCTTTCAGCTTACTCGCGGCTCGAATCGGGGTCCTCCTCGGGCATGGGGGGAATGGCATGGCGGGGGGAACTCCCCACGGCCGACTCCTCACGAGCACCGAGTCGAAGCCGCCGGGCTACGGCTTCACGCTGGCGTTGCTTGTAGGCTTCATGGCTTGCTTCGCCGACCTCGTTGTTGCTGTCCGTCTCTGCGTCGAGCATCTGAAACTCGCACAGGACGTAGACGATGGGGCCCAGTCCTTCCGTGCCGGGTTGAGCTGCTTCCATAATGTGCTCGGGGACTCGCACCGGCACGTCCGCGACGAAGTGCATCACCCGGTAGTTTTCCCCGCTGAAGAGGTTGTCGCCGGGAATGAATGCTTCGTCGATTTTGCCTTGAAAGCGCGGAACCATCTCCCGGAGGTGGGGATGTTGCTCGCAGAAGCTCTGAAAATGGAACAGCGTATTGGTGCTCTCGCCGGGGACGACATAGTTGAAAGGAAAGAGATTTTCCGTGAGATAAAGGAGAATCGGCAGGATGTCGTCCTGGGTGCGCGTGACGATTCGAAATCGCAGCTTGTCGTAGAGCGCCGCGGCGGTGGATTCCGTCTTCGAAAGAAGTTTGGTGTAGGTGGAGTCGAGGTTCTTTCGACCGCCAATGAACTCGGTAATCGGAAAGCCGCCGCTGAGCATGTTGCCGACGACTCGATAGATCTTCTCCTCGACCAGGCTAAATAGGTCCTTGTCGCTGACGGGAAGTCGATAGAGTAACTCGCGTCCCGTCATGTGGTTGATGATATGGATGCACTTGAGAATCGTGCACGCGCACATCTGACGGTGTCCCTTGCCTGAAGCCATCATCAGCAATTCCACGAGGGACGCCTCCTCGACGGGGCGGGGAATAGCAAAGGAGAAATTACGGCGAAGGTAAGCGACGGCCTCTTCTTTCATGTGGTTCATGAAGGCAACGTCGCCCGGCTCGTCGAAGGACAGCTCGTGATTGACGATAAGTCTTTCCGCCTCTTCGACGTTCTCGAAGTCCAGCCGGTGCCAGTCGATCACCGAGCGACCGCGGAGCACAAGGCGGACGGACTCGAGATCATGCAGAGAGAACTCACTGAGCTTCTTGAGTCGTCCCGCCTCGCGACGCGAAGTGCGGGCGGAGATCTGCTGGGCAAGTGGTTCCGGCGGAGGGCCGCTGTGGCGGCTTGGTGGACGGCTCGAATACCTAGTCAAGGAAACCTCGACTTTTCACGAGCACCAACGGACGGCTTTGTGCTCGGAGACGGTTTCATGACGGAAAGCGGCTTTTTGGTCGGAGCCGCCTTCGGTCAAAAAGGACAATTCAGTGACCCGATTGGGTGGTCGTTGCATCTCCGGCGCGAGCACGCCCGAGCGATAGTGTTCCAAAAAAAATGCCAACAGTGACGCCCAGGATCGCGAGCTGCGCGCCGATGGCCCCGGAAACGGACAGCAATACCAGCAGGGCAGGAACGACGAGGTACCAAGGATTGAGGCTCATGTTCAGTTTTTCTCCGACAATGGGGGACCAGATTTCCCCTCCAGGCCGAGGCACTCCGAGAAGTCCCCATTTTCCAAGTAGTAGGGGCTCACAGAAGTACGTTCCATAGAGGTGCGCTGATGTAGGTAAAGGTCTCACGGGCCGGGCCGGCCGGGCAAGTTGTTAGCTGGTTCGCAGATGTTGCACAAGCGCAACCGTATGGCCTTATGGAAGCGACGCTTTGGGGCTCTATCTCATTCCGTGACTTGAGCTCTTGGAAGTCGAGGCGCCTGGAAAGCTGTCGAAGGGCTCGATGGGTGGGCCCGTTCATCCAACCGCCGAGCACTCCGACCAAGAGGTTCTAGAGCGGCGACCGGTTTGACCGGTCGCCTGGACCCAAGGGAAACGAGAGGCTCGATTTCGTGCAGCAAGCGGAAGCAGAGCGGGCGAGAAACGCCCCCTCGCAAGAGGGTCGGGGCGTTTCTCAGGAGCTCTTTGTGGCAAACTGATCGACGCTCTAGGGAGAGGTGGCTCCGACGGCGAGGCGGTGGGTGCTGCCATCGAGCTCCACGCGGTGTTGCTCGACGAGCGTCTCTGCCTCTCCGCCCTTGTTTCGGAGCTCGGCCCGAACGGAGAAGATGTAGCTTCCATGAGGCAGTCGAAGCGTGTGTGCCAGGGTGGAGGCGGGGAGAGGGGGCGAGATTTCCACTCCTCCCAGCGTGACTCCCTCCGGGGAGCGATAGTCGATCTCGAGAGTTTCGAAGGGGTGACCGGCTGGCGACGCGAAGAGGATCGGCTGATCGGTGGGGAGGCTGGGAAGAACCTGCGTCACTGCCAGGGCCACGGCGCTGACCACCAACACCCCGGTGAGACGTTTTCTCCAGAACACCCAGCTGCGCACATCGGGTGGTGGAGGAGGGCTACTCACGGGTGCCCCGGAGGAAGGTTGTTTCCTCTGCGGTCGCTTGCCGGCGGGGTACTGCCCTCTTCCCCGGAAGATTCAGCCGAGGAGTCCCCGGCGGAAGGATCGCCCTGTGAGCGCTTTCGATTCAACATGCGAACGAGGCGGACAAGTCCTTGGATGGTCTTGTCCGGCAGGTGTCCGAAGGCAGGCATCTTTCCCCGACCGCGCTTGATGGTGGAGGCGATTTCGCTGTCAATGGCCCTTTCCTGCCAGGTTGGGTCCGTGAGATCGGGGGGGCGCAAGTTGCGACCGCGGGGTCCGTCTCCGCGACCAATGAGCCCGTGGCAGGGCGTACAATTTTGCTTCCAGGTCGCGAGGATGACGTCGTCGATTCCATGTTTTTCCAGTGCGGGCATGTTGGGGCGATCTGCGCCGACTTCGACCTGAGACGCTCCCGGAGTTCCCTGGTTTCGATGGTCCTCCGGAGTCCACACGGGCAATTCCGCTGCAGGGTCATCGTCGCAGGCCACGAGAGCGAGCAAGAAAACAGAAAGCAGGACGCGCTTTGTTGCTTGGGGAGAGCGCCGTCTGGCTTTGAAAAAAATGGCGGAATTCACGCGGCCCTGAATAGCACGCTGGGCCCCGATGTCTGCCCCCGATTGTGCTGGGGAGAGCCGTGAAACCGGGCTCCGCCGGGCCCTTGAGAGGCAATAGGAACCGTCCTAGGCCAAGTCGGGTGACTCGCGAGTTCGTTCACCTGCACGTCCACACTCAATATTCCTTCCTCTCCAGCTCGGTGAAGGTGGGAGAGCTGGCTGCGCGGGCGGCGGAGCTATCGATGCCAGCCGTGGCGATGACGGACAGCCACAACATGTTTGGGGCGATCAAGCACTACAAGTCCTGTCAGGACGCAGGGGTGTTGCCGATTCTGGGGGCGGAGCTCAACGTGGCGCGCCCTTCGGGAGAGCTCGATCACTTCGTCCTTTTAGCGCGGACCGCCGAGGGATATCGCAACTTGGTCAGGCTCGTGTCTTTGGGTCACCTGGCGACGGACAGCCTGGAAGGTCCGGCGGTGACCTTGGAACAAATCGAAGCGCAGTCTGCCGGTCTCATCGGCCTGACCGGCTGTCTGGGCGGTGTCGTTGCTCAGCAAGTGATGGAATACGGAGCGGACACGGCGCGGGAGACGCTGGGGCGGCTCAAGGAAGCCTTCGAACCAGGGCATTTGTTCCTCGAGCTGCAAAACCATGGGTTTCCGGAACAGCCCGTGGTCAATCGCATTGTCGCCGAGCAGGCAACTCATCTCGATCTGCCTTTGGTGGCAACGAATGATGTTCACTTCATGAACAAGAGCGATGCTACCGCTCAACTGTATCTTGAATGTGTCCGGCGGGGACGAACCTATGAGGAGGCACTTCCGAGTCATCATGGCTCGAGCGAGATGTATCTCAAGAGCGCCGAAGAAATGGCTGTCTCGTTCAAGGACTATCCTGGAGCCTTGGAAAACAGTTTGCGGATCACCGAGATGTGCAAAGATCTCGAACTTTCGCTGGGGCAGCCCATGCTGCCGACCTTTCCAGTTCCAGAGGGATTCGACGCTGCATCCTACTTTCGCAAAGTCGCCGAGGATGGCCTCGAGCAACGATTCACGCAGCTTCGTGCCCAACACAAATCGGTCGACGAGACAGCCTACCGAAAGCGGTTGGAGCGCGAGATGGACGTTATCCAGAACATGGGGTTTCCGGGATACTTCCTGATCGTTTGGGATTTTATCCGTGAAGCCAAGCAAAGGGGGATTCCCGTGGGCCCCGGTCGCGGTTCGGGAGCGGGATCGCTCGTCGCCTTCAGCATGGGAATCACGGATCTCGATCCCATCCCTTATGATCTTCTGTTCGAGCGGTTTCTCAATCCCGAGCGCGTCAGCATGCCGGATTTCGACGTGGATTTTTGCATGTCGAGGCGCGATCGGGTCATCGAATACGTTGCCGAGAAATACGGCAGGGACAGCGTTGGTCAAATCGCCACGTTCCAAAATCTCAAGGCGCGCAGTGTGATCAAGGACGTTGCCCGCGCCATGGGCATTTCAGCACAAGAGGCGCAGCGCATCGCATCACTCGTGCCGGAGAAGGCACCTGGCCAAACCTATACCATCGGGGAGGCGCTTTCTGTCGAACCAAAACTGAAACACCAGGCCGATGCCAGCGAGCAAGTGTCGGAACTTCTTGAGCAGAGCCAACGTCTCGAAGGACTGACGAGGCATGCGGGCATGCATGCTGCCGGTGTCGTGATCAGTGAGGGACCGCTCTACGATCACGTTCCCATTTTCAAAAGCGATGACGCTTTCGTTACGCAATACGACAAGAACGACGTCGAAGACGCGGGACTGGTCAAGTTCGACTTCTTGGGGCTCAAGACCCTGACGGTCATCGATGTGGCCGAACGACTCGTCAACGCGCGACCCGATCGACAGGGGGATCCCTTGAACGTCAGCCAGATCCCTCTCGACGATCGCGCAACTTATCAGCTGATTACCACCGGCGAGACCACGGGGGTCTTTCAGTTGGAGTCGAGCGGGATGCAGCAATTGCTCCGCCAACTCAAGCCGGACTGTTTCGAGGATATCGTGGCGGTCGTTGCCCTCTACCGCCCCGGCCCGTTGGGAACCGGCATGGTCGAGGACTTTGTCGCCACAAAGCACGGTCGCAAAGAAACACGAAAGCTTCACCCTCTCATCGATGAGGTGCTGGCGCCGACCTACGGCGTGCCCGTGTATCAAGAGCAGGTCATGCAGATCGCCCAGCGGCTGGCCGGCTATTCATTGGGCGGCGCCGATCTTCTTCGTCGGGCCATGGGCAAGAAGAAGCTCGAGGAGATGGCCAAGCAGAAGAAGATCTTCGTCGAAGGGGCGGAGGCCAAAGGGGTTTCGGCGGAAAAGGCGGAAGCGATCTTCAACGAGATCGAAGGCTTTGCATCTTATGGTTTCAACAAGAGTCATTCCGCAGCCTACGCACTCATTACCTATCAAACAGCCTATCTCAAGGCGCACTATCCCACGGAGTTTTTCGCTGCGGCGTTGACGACCGACAAGGAGAAGATCGAAAAGGTCGTGCGGACCATCGCAGAGGCCCGCTCCTGGGGGGTGAGCGTGTTGCCGCCCGACATCAACGCCAGTTCGACCGATTTTACCGTTGTCTACGACAAAGGGGAGGGGTTTTCGGAGGGGCGAAAGAAGTCCAAGATCAAAGATCCCCTGTGTCCTCAAATTCGTTTTGGCTTGGGAGCGGTGCGAGGCGTTGGGGGCGCCGCTTTAGAAAGCGTGTTCGAGGTGCGCGATTCCGGTGGCCCATTTCGGGATTTGTTCGATTTCGCCTCCCGAGTCGACAGCAGAAAGCTCAACCGCGGAGTGCTCGAGGCGCTGGTCCAATGTGGTGCATTCGACTCGGTGCTCGAGCCCATGGGAGTTCATCGTGCACGCGCCTTTGCGGCCATCGAGCGGGCGCTGGAAAGGGCGCGCTCAGCTACGCGCGATCGAGAGGCTGGGCAGGCAACGCTGTTTGGATTGTTTGACAGCGCCGGAGGCACGGGAGTCGCGGAAGCTTCGGGCGAGGAGTATCCCGAGGTGCAAGCGTGGGATCGGCTCGAGATGTTGAGGCGCGAAAAGGAAGCCCTGGGCTGCTATGTCTCCGGTCACCCGCTCTTTCGTTACGGTGATCAGATCGGAAGGATTGGTGCCGTAGCGACCGACCGTTTGCGGGAAGTCGAAGCGTGGAGTCACCAGTCCGTAGCTGGTGTCGTAGAAAACTACCAAGAGAAGCTTTTCAAAAAGGGGGCAGCAGGAAAGGCTGCGTTTTTGGAAATCGAGGATGTCTACGGTCGAATCAAAGCCAAAGTCCGGGGGGACAAGATCGATCAATTCGCCCATCTACTCACCGGGGGAGAGCCCATCTTGGCGAGAGGGAAGGTGAGTTTTCCGGTGACCGATGATCCGGACGAAGAGAAAGAGCCGACTCTTTTCGTTGACTCGGTCGAGCCGCTTTCGGAAGCGGTGCTCACAGCAACACAACGTGTCAGCATTCGCTTGCCCATCGAACGAGTGGCCCAGGCGCAACTCGTCTCGCTGCGAGAGGCTCTCGAGGATTCTCCGGGAGAGATCCCCGTAGAAGTCAATCTTGCCCTCGACTCCGGCGCAGAAGCTCTCCTGCTTCTTCCCCAGAGGATCACCCCTTCCGACGTCGTGCTGGGACAGTTGGAAAGAATATTCGGGGATACCGTGGCTCAATTGGGGTGATCTGCCGAACCCCGGCTTGGCGGACTCTGCCGCTCAATAAGCGAGCGCGAAAGCGCGATCGCTCAAAAACAAGCCACAACCACTGACCTCGAGCAGATTTCAGGCTTTCGAGAGTCCTTGCGGGCCCCCACCCAAAAGTGGGGCCGCAAGGACTGCTTGGCAATCGTGCTCGGTCATTGAGGCCCTTTCGAGGAAAAAGGTCACCGGTTGGGGCTGCGGGGGTGGTGGGGGCGAAGTAGCGAGCCTGCGCGAAAGAACTGCGATGACCGACGCCTTCGCGTTGAGCTCGGTCATGCACTACGCTCTCATGTTGGATGTCGAAGACCCGCGACGAGTTGATCCGGATTGATGCGCACGGGGTAGCACACCCGATTGGGGTCGTGGCGAGTCAGCGTATGCGCCCGCACGAGGGGACCTATCGCCTCCTGCCTTCTCCGCGCCATGTCGTGCTGATGCGTTATACCGGCGAAGACGGAAAGATCGACGAGGGGGACGGTGCGGTCATCCGTCTGGCCGGCGAGATCGTTGCCGCAGGGATCATTTGTGACGTTTTCGCGCTTCTGGCCCAGACCGGGTGGAGAGGGGTTTTGAGCGTTCATTGTGACGAACAGGTTCGTCGTATCTATCTCGATCAGGGAAACGTGCTTGGCGTCAAGTCGAACGTTCGTGATGAGCGGCTCGGGAGAGTCATGTATCGATATGGCCACTTGACGGAACAAGACCTGGACCAGATCGAGGCGGCGATGGAGCCGGAGAAGAGATTTGGAGAACTAGCTGTCGAGATGGGGATCTTGACTCACGAATCCATCTACAAGGCCTTTGCGCAGCAGATCACCGAAGTGGTCGTTGGCGCGATGCATGTGGAAGATGGGACGTACTTTTTTCTCGATGGCTTCGACGAATCGGAACTTCCGACGCGGCAGGCGGTGAGTATCAATGGTCTACTCATGGATGGCGTGACGCGCATGGATGAGGTGCGCTATTTTGCGGAGAAGGTTCCCTCACTGGATCATGTCCCGGCTGCCACGGATCGCGGGGAGCCTCCGGCGCCGGAATTCATGGATGTTTTCGAGCGCATCGATGGGAAGACGAGTGTGCGGGATTTGGGGCGCCTGACCGGCCTCGGTGAATTCGAGACCATGAAAAAAGTCTACGGTCTGGTGCAATCGAAACAGGTCGTGATCCGTCCCCCTCAGGTGAGCGGAGGCCCGATTGCTATCGTGGCCGCTGCCAATGATGTCATGTCGGGCGTCTATCGGCGGGCCGAAGAAGCGGAAGTATTGGACGAGCTTCAGCAAGGGTTGGCTCAATTCACGGTGGGAGCCGGGATTTTCTACGATATGCTGTTTCAGGGAGCGGGACCGGATGAGAAAGGAAAGCTCGATCCCCAGCGAGTTGCCGAAAACGCTCCCATGGTTGCCGAAGGGGGTGACGTGGAACACACGCTTCGGAAGCTTCTCTTCGACTACGTCAGTTTCGCTCTGTTCAGCGTTGGCGCGGCGGTGGGAAAGGAGGGCGAAGCGGAGCTGCTGAAGGACTACGAGCTCTCGCTTTCTGCTCTGCGCCCTGCTGGCTGAGAGAGCTGCTGGCTGAGAGATGCTGCTGGCTGAGAGATGCTGCTGGCTGAGACCGGCGGGAGGTCAAGCTCGTCGCGAGCCAGTTCCGGGATGGAGCCTGCACGTCGAGAGTATTGAGCGAATCGCTACCGCCAGGCGGCCCGGTCTGCTAAGGAGCTCGGCCTCGGCTGGCTCTCGCCAATGGACCGGGCGCTCTTCGGAGAGCCCCAACAGCGGCAGGGGTGAGTCAAAGGGTGAGTCGGAGCCCCGGTTGACGGGGCGACAAAGACACTCTAAACGGTTGAAAAATCAACACTTGGGGTCGATAGCTCAGTTGGTAGAGCTGCGGACTTTTAATCCGTCGGTCCAGGGTTCGAGCCCCTGTCGACCCACAAATGAGTTCCTTGGAGAACTTTTCCTTCGAAAACTTCGGCCGGTGGGAGCTCCTTAGCGCTTCGCGCTGCCTTTTGCGTCTTCGAGTACGGCGTCGACGTCGGGAAATCGTCCTAGATCGATTCGGTCGCTTGTTTTCGCGTACCATCCGGGGCCCTGCAGGCGACCAACTCCCTGAAAACGAGCCGGGTCGATGCGGTAGGTCGTGGGGTCGACGATGCCATCGGCAGCGTGCAGGTGCTCGATCAATCCGAAGATAATCCGGTTGTCGAGGACCTGCACGGTGTCCCAGTAGGAGCACTCCAAGTGGACCTTCGAGTCAGCGAGACGTGGGGCCGCAACCTTGACCGAGGGGAGGAGTTCGAGGCCTAAAGCTTCGACTTCGCTGACATGAGAAGGAAAGGGCGCAGCGGTTCGGTGCATGTTCTCGACGCAATCAGGATCGACCAAATTGATGACGAACTGTTTTGCGTGAGCTACGTTGCGAGCGGTGTCTTTGGCGGTGCCTGGGGCGCGATCCCCCGGACCAAAGGCGACAACAGGAGGGCGGTTGCCGAGAACGTTGAAGAAACTATAGGGAGCGGCGTTGACGCGTCCTTCTTCGTCGAGAGACGTGATCCACGCAATAGGGCGCGGAATGATGAGCGCTGTCAGCAGTTTGTACCGTAGTTTTGGGTCCAGCGTTTCGAGCGCGACGTCCATGGCCGGACCATAGAAGGTCCGAGCCCTTGACGATAGAGGCCAGCTTCCAGCTCAAATCGGCCATTTCGTCTTCCGTTGTGCCCGAGGGGTGAAAGGTGCCCGAGGGTGAAGGCGGTCCGCCGTTAACGAGGCCAGGCCTGATCACCATGGTGCTCAGCAATGTTTTGCGTGGTGCTTAGCGGCTTCCTATGACAGACCCTGCGGCCGGATGGCCATTGGGGGCGCAAGCGGGCACACAGTGACACAACTGCGTCTTGGTTCGCACGCGAGGCTTTGGGGCGCAAGCGGGCACACAGTGACACAAGTTGACACAAACCGACAATATATGGTTAGGGCGGGAAGCCCTGCAAAGCCCGACTCAGAACGTGTTCCTTCTCTGCCGAGATTTGCCGCCACTGTCGTGAGGCGAACCAGTGAGGCCCTCCGATTCATTTTGCCTCTCGGCAGGGCATCCGAGTACGAAAGATTTGTCGCTGTCGTTGGCACTCTTGTTGCCTTGGCGACCGCTCATGACACGTTCACATCGTATTGGGACAATGGGCAGCGTATTTCTGAGCGCCGCTGGGCTCATGGCGGGGTGTATTGAAGAGGCACCTCCCGATAATCATCCTGCGACCGGTGGTAGCCCCGCCATCGGAGAGGGAGAGGAAAACGGGGAGTTGATTGATGAGCCCGATATGGGGGGCATGGGGGGCGTTGGAGGCTGTTCTTCCGGAATTCAGCCGCGCCTGAGTTATCAATGCGCCGGCCAGGTCGATGAAGGGGCGGCAGTAGATGCTCGTTGGGCACGTCTGCTCCCCCAGAGCCCCTATCAGGCCTGCCAGGATGGCTATGGGTACCCTTACTATGCCTATTCTGGCTCCTCCGTTGCCGTCGGTGGCTCTCCGGCCTACGGCGGTATGGGTGGCATAGGCGGGTGGAATCCCGGCCCGCTGCCTGTGCCGGTCGACAGCTGGTGTGCCGACGCCGATCCCGACGATTATCTCGCGGGCGTCAGCTATGCCCTCGGGCCTTGTCAGGACACCGATCTCGCCACCCCGATTCGCTTCCGCGAGCCAGACTACGGCTGGTACGAGGTGAAGGTCTACGCCGGCCAAGAGGCCTGTGAGCGGAAGATATTGCTGACCCAAACTGCCGGCTATGGGACCGGAGACGTGGTGGAAATGCCGCTCAAGATTGAAGAGGATATCTTCATTGATGATCCCTTCGTTTCCATCGAGGTGATCACCGAAAGCTATAGTCAAAGGATTGAGGTGCAGCATCAGCCAGAAGTGCTTGCCGGCACCGAATGAGATCGCCAGCGAAGGCCCTGGCGCGTCGGAGAAGAATCGCAGTTCAACGCGCCATTTGGGGCGGGCTGCTGTCGGGTGCCACGGCTGCGGCAGCAGCCCGCTCATTCCGTACTTCCGCGATCTCTTTCTTCGCGACGCGGATCACCTCGAGATCCCATTGAACTGGGGCGCGGAAGTCTACGCTCAGTGGTATCCCCATCCGCCCCGAAACGGATTTTTCATCGGCGGTCTCATCAGTGTCGACGGGTTTCAGGTGCGCGAACAGGGGACGGAGGCAAAGCAGACCATGTTGGCAGCCTATATTCAACTGCAAGCAGCAAACTCCCACCGGTTCCGTTGTAGATCCATGTGAAGAAGAGGCTCCCTCCGACGAAGAGCAGAAGCATCACTAGTGCTGCGACCACATAAAAGTGGTCGGTAGGGAGACCACTTTTCTCTCG
>CAYTRQ010000139.1:0-3456 GCA_964440025.1 uncultured Polyangiaceae bacterium
AAAAGTGGTCTCCCTACCGACCACTTTTATGTGGTCGCAGCACTAGCTGGTTCGCGTCAAAGGACGCCCCCCTCACCCCTGCGGGATGTGATCAAGCTGATTCGACAATGTGCGTGTCGGTCATAGCCGGCTCCGGCTTCACAACGAACTCACGACCGAGTGTAAAGAACGACTTGCAGCTCCTATCGGTCAGGTAGATGGTATCGGAGATGCCGACCGTTTTGTCACCATCGACCCCCCACAGCCAAGGGATGAGGTGGAAGGTCATTCCTTGCTCCAAGATCGATGAATCGCCCTGCATCAGGCTCAGGATGTAGCCCTCGTCCCAGCTCGGCGGAAACGCAATACCAATCGAATAGCCCGAGCGGGTAATGAGTTGGGCTCCCACGTCGTTGTCGGCAAGGATGTCACGAACGATGTTGTCGGCATCCGACACCGTCAGGCCCGGTCGAATGACGGACTCCACCTCGCTCAACGCGTGCATCATCCGCTCTTGCGCCTTGAGCATGGATGAAGACAGCGTATCGAGCACGACGGTCCTCATCATGGCGGTGTGATAACGGCGAAAACAGCCCCCGACTTCCAGAAAAACATGCTCGCCGGGCTGAACGACACGCCCCTCCCAAGTCGCATGACCGATCATGGTTCGAGGGCCTGAAGTCACATAGGGCATCACGGCGGGAGGCTCCCCTCCCTCGCTGAACATGGCCGCGCTGATGGCCGCTCCGATTTCGTTCTCCGTCACGCCGGTCCTGCACGCCTCGAATCCTGCCCGCATCCCTGCCTCTGTGGCAGCAGCCGACTTTTTCATGATTTCGATTTCCACAGGCGATTTGCGAAGGCGCCCCTGTTCCACAATGCCGAAGCAGTCCATGAGTCGCCCATGAGAAAAAGACGTGTGGATGCGATCCTGCATGTATGCCGGAAAGAAATAGCTATTCCGTTCGTAGCCGACCGTAGCAGAACGGAGCCCCAAATCGTTGAGGACTCCGATCACCGTTTGAATTGCATCTCCAATATCGGGATATGGACGTGTTTTCTCGACCCAGGTTCGTGCGTGAACATTGGACTCTTCCAAGCCACGCGTCACCATAATGGGTTCACCCTCGAGTGGAACGATGAGAGCCTGAAAGAAAGAATAGCCAGTCGTCTGATAGTCGGTGAGATACATCAGATTTTCTGGATCGCTGATGATGACCGCATCCAACAGGCGCTGCTCCATCCGTGCCCGCAGCTCCGAGAGGCGTCGCTCGTACTCCTCCTGAGGAAACGTCATGTCATCGCGATTTCTCATCGTGACTCCTTCTCACACTTTTCCACCGCTTGAGAAAGGATCTTCAACCCTTCGTCCAGATCCGCGTCAGGAATAACGAGCGGAGGGATGAGCTTGATCACTCTTCCTCCGGAACCACAAGGACCGACCAGCAGACCATTTTCGAAACACTCTCTCGCCACGGCTTTGGAAAACTTTCCATCCCCCAGGTCGAGCCCTTGGATCATGCCCTTTCCTCTCACTTCAAACTTCCCGCCGCCGCGCTTCCGTACCAGTTCGTCCAAATGGCGGCGCATCTTTTCTCCTTTGTTCTTGACCTCTTTCATCAAGCTATCATCTTCGAAATAGGTCAAGGCCTCCGCTCCAGCCACGAACGACAGGTTCTGTCCACGAAAGGTTCCCGTGTGCTCTCCTGGTGACCAGTGCTTGTCCAGATCCGGTTTGTTCAAGTTCATTGCCAGTGCCGTCCCGAACCCCCCGATTCCCTTGGCGAGCGTTACGATATCTGGATCCAGCCCCATGCCCTCGAAGCTGAAATAGCTACCGGTTCGTCCACAACCAACTTGGATATCGTCGATGATCAGCAATGCACCTTGATCACGCGCCAGTTTTTGCAGAGCAAGAAGGTACTCACGGGACGCCACATTGACTCCCCCTTCAGCCTGAATCGCTTCAACCAGCACCGCCGCCAGCGGTTGCTGGCCTCCAGAGGAATCGGCGAAAGCCTGCGCTAGAGCCTCGACCTGCGCGACACCGCCACCCGGCTGGTTCTCGAACGGAATTCTCGTGACGTTCTCGAGAGGCACGCCGGCCGCATTTCGAAAGTACTCGTTGGCTGTGCAAGCGAGCGAACCGATGGTCATCCCATGAAAGCCATGACTGCATGCAATGACATTTCGACGTCCCGTCGCTCTCCGGGCCAGCTTGAGCGCCGCTTCAACCGCGTTTGTCCCCGTCGGACCCATGAACTGAAGACGGTAGTCCATGTTTCTTGGTTCAAGGATGACCTTGACGAATCGCTCAATGAATCGGCGCTTCGCCGTGGTGTACATATCCAAGCTATGAGTCACGCCATCTTTTTCGATATATTCAATGATGGCCTTCTTCATGCGCGGGTCGTTATGACCAAAATTCAGCACCCCGGCGCCGGCAAAAAAGTCGATATAAGAGACTCCGTCTTCGCTGACTTGGCGCGAGCCAGAAGCGCTTTCAAAGACCGTGGGATAGGCTCGACAATATCCACGGATTTCTGATTCATGACGCTCGAATACGTGCAACTGATCACCTCCAGGTTCGCGGTATACGTTTATCGTAGGGCATCAATCGGCCAAAAGCTCGAATCAACGAACTGGTGGCCCGACTTTTCCCTTTCGGCCCATCGTAGGGCTCTCGCCTTGGGCTCGATGAATGGGTGCGACAATAGGGCAGAGAAAAACTGCTCAGACAACCGGGCACCCCGCAAGCCGCGCGTAGATTCGCCCCACGATGTCGATTAGGCTGTCGTTGAAATCATAAGCCGAGCTATGACAGGGCGGATCGTGTTGCCGCGCCCCGCCTTCCGCCGGCATCTTTTGTCCCCCAGGCGATGCAGAGTGTGGATCCCCCTCCTTCCCCACGCTTTCGTCGGCACGACCGGCCCCGACCAACGCAAACGCACCGGGTATCTCCTTCAAATAGTAGCTGAAGTCTTCGGAGGCCATGATCGGCACGGGCCAATCACTCTGCCAGGCCGCGCCCAGTTCCTCCTGAAATGCCTCCCGCATCTCTCGAGCGGCTTGCGGATGGTTCACCGTGGCATCGTAGCGAGGATGGTGCACCACCTCTGCTTGGACGCCGTGAGCCTGGCAGGTTGCCCGCGCAATCTCCGAAATATCCTGCTGCATGCGAGACCGTTGCTCGTCCGAGGAAGCTCGGAGGCTTCCTGACAGGCGGCTTCGTTCGGGAATCGTCGTCACACCACTTTCTGCCAGGATGGAGGTGACGGAAACGACTCCGGGGCATTGAGGTCGATTCCTACGACTGACGATCTGTTGAAGCGCCACCGTGACCGCGGCGGCGGCAAGCACCGGGTCCCGACACAACTCGGGCTGGCTGGAGTGCCCCCCTTTGCCTTGGATATCGATCGTAAAAGCGCCATTGGCGCACATGACCGGACCATCAGGACATACCGCGTGCCCTTGAGC
>CAYTRQ010000139.1:3466-12738 GCA_964440025.1 uncultured Polyangiaceae bacterium
GCAATCGCTGGCCAGTTGTGCCACCCGAAAATCACATCGACTCCCTCGAGCGCCCCGTCCTGAATCATTTTGCGGGCTCCATGACCTCCCTCCTCCGCGGGCTGAAAGAGCAGCCGCACCGGTCCCGGCAAGTCGTTTTCCCGTTGGACGAGCCATCGAGTCACTCCGATAAGAGTCGCTGAATGACCATCGTGACCGCAAGCGTGCATCTTCCCTTCTTGCTGCGAATGCCAAGGAACGCCGCTCGTTTCCGTGATGGGGAGTGCATCGATGTCGGCTCGAAGAGCTACGGTGCGCCCCGAAGCCCGCGGAGCTAGCGTTGCAATGGTTCCGGTCTCCGCACAAGGAGACCAATGCACCCCCAACTCGTCGAGCTCGCCACGTATCCTTCGGGCGGTTTGTTTTTCCTCCCAGGCAGTTTCCGGATGCTGATGCAAGACACGACGCAGCTCGATCGCCTGCTGGATGCCTCTTTGCCAAAACTCATTCATCGTGCAGAACCAATGAAACGACACGCCAGCCCTTGTGGCCATTTTGCGCCGCGAACTGGATAGTACGCTCTGACCGAACCGCTCCAAACCATCGGGGTACGTTCTAGCAGCGCATCTCACAACCTGGAAAGCCCCCACCGCCACTCCCGAGCGGGTGGGTGGGTGGGGCGAGCTGTGGCAGCCCGCGTTCACGAACAAGCTGTCAGGTTCGGCCCGGTTGCCCGAACCGGTCAATCAACGAGCTTTTTCAATTGGACGATGAGCTGCAGCGCCTCGAGCCCAGACAGACGGTCGACGTCGACACCGCGCAGCGAAGAAACAATCTCCGAGCTCGGAGCCTGTGACTCCGAAGTGCCAAAGAGGTCGAGTTGAGGCGTTGTCGTCCCCGATCCACGCCTGGGTCTCTCGTTCCCCCCTGCCTCGGAGGCCTGCCCCTCGAACGTGGCCAGAAGACCGCGAGCCCGTGCCAGCACGGGCTCGGGAAGTCCGGCCAAACGAGCAACCTCGACACCGTAGGAGCGGGAAGCCACTCCGGCGATGACCCGATGGAGGAAAACGACCTCTCCCCCATGCTCCCGAGCGCTCACGCAACGGTTACTCACGGTCTGACTGCGTTCAGCAAGCTCGGCCAACTCGTGATAGTGGGTGGCAAAGAGAGCTCGACAGCTCACCACCTGGTCGAGATGCTCGGCAACGGCCCATGCAATGGACAGCCCGTCATAAGTGCTTGTGCCACGGCCCACTTCGTCCAAAATCACGAGAGAACGCCGCGTAGCGCTCCGCAAGATCTCTGCGGTCTCTCGCATTTCCACCATGAAGGTGCTTTCGCCACCAGCTAGATTGTCACTAGCGCCAACGCGAGACAGCACTCGGTCACAAATCCCAATCGTTGCGGACTTTGCCGGCACGTAGGAGCCCATCTGCGCAAGGATCACGGACAGTGCCACCTGTCGCAAAAACGTGCTCTTTCCCGCCATGTTCGGGCCACTAATGATCCAAAGATGGTCTCGGCCGGCGGTCAGATCGACGTCGTTGGGAACGAACTGTCCGAGAGCAGCACGACGTTCGACCACGGGATGTCGCCCATCTTCGATATGAAGTCGCTCATCTCCGTCGACTACCGGGCGAATGTAGTCAAAATCAATGGCAACATCAGCCAAGGACAGCGCCACATCAATGGCAGAAAGGTGAGCTGCCAGACGGTGAACTCTCCCCGCAGCATCCGTCGCCTCCTGATAAAGGGCCTCCAGAAGCTCTGCCTCACGCTCGCGAAATCGATCCTCAGCGCTTTGAATCTGCATGGCGAGTTCGTCGAGCTCAGGAGTCGTATATCGTTCACCGGTAGCTACCGTTTGTTTGCGGCGAAAATGGCTGGGCACGTTGCGTGCTTGGCTCTTGCCGACTTCAACGTAGTAGCCAAAAACCCGAGTAAATCGTACACGGAGGGCGGAAATCTTCGTTTGCGCTCTTAGTTCTTCTTCGAACTCTGCGATCCGCTGTGTCCCAGTGACACGCAGCTCCGAAAGCTCATCGAGCCCGGCGTCGTAGCCCTGGAGAAAAATGGCACCCTCTTTGGCCTGAGCCGGCGGACGTTCCACGAGCGCCCGAGCAAGGTGCTCACGGAGATCGGCCACAAGATCGATCTCCCGCGTTCCACATAATGCCACCCGGCTTTCTCGGTCCGGAAGCTCGGAAAGCAGAGTCAACGCCGACTCCGCAGCAAAGAGCCCACGGCGCAAAAGGCCCAGATCCCGAGGAGAGGACTCTCCCAGGGAGGCTCGAACCGCAATCCGCTCCAAGTCGCCCACCGAGCTCAACGCTCCACGCAATTTTTCTCTAATCGCTCCATTTTTGACGAGAGCCTCGACCTGGTCCTGCCTACGGCGAATGCTCTCGACATCGGTCAAAGGAGACAGGAGACGACGTCTGAGCAAGCGGGCGCCGCCGGGAGTCTGAGTTCGATCGATCGTCGCCAGGAGGCAGGCCGACGGGTCGTCGGACGTGGATTGCGTCAGCTCGAGATGATTGGCAGCCGTCCGATCGATGCCGAGGACCCCTGTTGGATTGAGACGAGCTACGCGAAACACCGGCAGCTCTCGCTCCTTGTGGCAGGCCCGAGCGTAGGAAAATGCATTCGCTGCCGCAGCAAGAGCCAATGGAGAAGATGCCGACACGTCGATCCCGGCAAGCACGGCGTGAATTTGCTCGGGACCGAGCCCCGGTCTCCTGTGAATCGGAACGCCCCGGGCCACTTCACTCAAAGCCCGCTCGACCGAGTCGAGATCAAAATCACTCTCGTCACCGAGCTGCCCATCGAGAGACAAAAGAAGTTCTCGTGGCTCGGCACGGCCTACCTCACTCAATACCTGCGAGACGTCCTCGACGCTTTCTGCGCAAAGTTCGGCGGTGCTCAAATCCAAGAGCGCAAACCCAACCCCGCTGGTCGACAGCTCCACAGCGCATAACCAGCAGTTGCGCTTTTCCTCAAGCTGCTCTTCAGACGTCCAGGTACCGGGGGTAATGACTCTCACCACCTGCCGAGGAACAATCCCCTTGACCGTGCTCGGATCGGCCATCTGCTCGCAAATGGCGATCTTGTGGCCCTTGGCCAGAAGGCGTGCGATATAGCCATGAGCAGCATGATGGGGGACTCCCGCCATGGGGATTTCATCAGGCTTGCCCTTATTGCGACTGGTCAGTGTCAGACTCAAATCCCGCGCCACGACGACCGCATCGTCGCCGAACATTTCATAAAAATCCCCCAGACGAAAAAAAACCAAGCAGTCCGGATGAGCCTCTTTTGCAGCGGCATGCTGCTGCATGACGGGGGTCGCTTGAGCGCCGCGAGCACTCCGCTTGCCCTGACTCGAGGAAGCTGCTGCTTGAGGTGATTTCTTTCTGCTGGACACGAGATTGAACGAGAAAAATCTGCAAGGGCCTCAATAAAACGCAGACGCCACCGTTAAGCTCCGAAGGTCAATCATGATCAGGCCTCGGTCCTGTGAGTCGACGACTCCAAGGAGCGGTTCCGCCCCCACGGAAGAGAGAGTAAGCGGCAGCAATACGCTCGTTCCTGTCCCAGTTGTGAGAGAAAGCTTCTGGTTGCGGAAGCCCCCCGTCACCTCGAACCCGAACGTCATATCCCTCTTGCTGGGCTCCAGTCCTCGGTAGATAGCAAAATGCCTGGTAGGAGAATCGAAGATGCACTCATCGGCCGTCCCCCCTGGCGCAACTGGGCCATGGGAGGAATCGTAGGCGCAGACGACGTCTTCTTCCTGAAAGGGACCCACTCGGCACGATGTTTCACTCTCCGGGTCAATCTCATCACAACGAACGTTCGAGATCTCGAAGACTCGACCCTGATGTTGGTCGGCTGACGGACGGCAGTCGAACTCACAGGGAAAGGAAAAATCCCCCGTCTCCGGGTCCACGGACTTCCTGGCCCGCACCGAGTGAGAAAACCCTGTCTTTTGTCCCCGGACGATCCATTGGTGGGCAGCACGGACTCGATAGGAAATGGGCGCAGGGAAGCAGCAATCCAAAAGCTCGAGTCGCTCTTCGGCAGCTTGGTCCGAGCTCTGTCGTGGCGCGATCTGCAAGCGATCCTGAAAAGCGGAAACAACCGTAAAATCACGAGATGCCAAAAGCTCTCGACCTCGCCCTTCCCCGAAGACCGAATCACAAACAGCAAACCCTCGCCCACCCCCACAAGTCGCCCCTTCGTGGCCCTCGGACCAATAGGTATCATCTTCGGACAACAGCTTGCTGGTGACCTGAATGTAGTCCGTGTGATGCTCGGCGAAACGCGCTGCGGCACCAGAGGAAAGCTGAAACTTTCGGGCACCATATTGCTGCGTGAGCTGGGCATCCATGACACCGAGATCGCAAAATTGGGCGTTTGGATCGGAGAGCTCCATCGAGCTCGTCAGCTCGCCGGTCTCGTGAAGACCACCGAAATCCCCCTCGTAGCTGACCGTGACTTGCTCGCTCTGCGGATAGGCGCGGGGCTGCCGCAAGGGCAGGACCATCGATGGACGCTCTGCCTCATTGGGATCGATGACCAATGGATCGCTCGCATCGACCCGACTTCGCAGATTGGAGCCGACGAAGACTTGCGCCGGCGCCGAGGCCTTCCCTCCGGGAGATGGGAAGTCGACTCCGAGCATTATCGGGCGCTTTCTTCCTTCCGGTGTGGTTCGACTGGTCGGGAGACCCCGGCCATGTCTGGTCAGCCGGCCGAGCCCGGAAAGCGCAGGAACGGACGTTGGCTGAAGCGTCGTCTCGGAAGTCGTCATCAGAGAGCTGGCCCGGGCACGATGTGGCATGACGACGTTGCAGGAAAGCTCGTCCGTCACAGTAGGCGTTCCCAACCGGCTCCGGCCGACGGTGTACCAAGGCACGTTTTTCGGATCGCCTTGGCAACCTCGAAAGTCAGGCTCCGAAAATGGATTGCTCGATGTGGGCCGGCGGCAAGCAGCATCGAAGGCATCCACGTCAATCAGCGCAACATCGCCCGTCCCCAGTAAGGCAAAGCCAAAGAGACCACGGAGCAGAGAGGATCGAGCGCCCGTCGCAAAATCCTGGGAGGGACGGTAAAGTGCCGGCAGAGAGTTGCGACCGATGCGAGGATCGGGATCGCAGTACACCCCCGAAACAGCAACGCCCGTTTCCGGATCGGGCTCGGGCTGTTCCACCAAGGAAAAGACGATGTCTTTGACCGGTGCCGAAAACTCGATCCGATCCGGTGGTTCCAAAGTCATTTCTGCCGAACCGGGGCGCACCAAGGGCGTCCTGGCGCCTTGGCCCGGGGTCAGATCAAAAACAACAATCGAAGCATGTTCCCCACCTCGTTCGTCCACTGCGTAGGCATACTGGCGACCTTCAGGAGTCTTGGGACTCACCGCAACGTCCGTCGTCGTCACGACCCTGTCTGGCTGCTCGAGTGAGGTCACCAAAAGCGGAGCCCCCTCGGAGAGCTCGCAAGGATCATCGGGCAGGACATGGATCACCGGCGCCCCACGATCGGCCACCAAAAGAACGCCATCGGCCGCATCCATTCCGGATGGTCTCGGCGAAAAAGGTCCTCCCAAGGGACCGTAGGTCATGTGAGGCATCGCGTCGGTACAGAGGGGCGAGGTGAGCTCCTCGGGCAACGGCTGCTCGATACGCTCGGGGACCTCTGCTTGGAGCGGAACCGAAGCTTCCAGCACGTCGTCTTCAAGACAGGAACGGAAACTCGCCGGCGGCCGATCGAGCAAAGCCTGTGCGTCGAGCACGACCAGTCGCCCCTCCTCTGGCAGGGCGACCACGAGCTTTCGAGCTCCCGGCCTCACGCTTTCCTCGAAAAGATCAACGGAACATTGAGTCCGGCGCGCGGCCTCTCGGGCCGGCAGGTCGTCCCACGCAACACGAGGCGCGTCGCACCTTTCGCGCACTCCATCCTTTGCCTCGTCGACAAGGATCTCCATCTTCCCAGGCGGGGACGGCAAGGAACAAGCAGGCCAGGTCGTCAGATCATGAGTCGTTTCCAAACCGCCATCACTTGACCGAGAAGTCCCCAAGCAGCTCGTAGGAAGGCCAAATATCCCTTCCTTGCCCACCTCCTCCACGCCCACGAAACTGGCTTTCCCCCCCGGGCTCGAAACGATCGCTCCCGGCTTTTTCCCCACTCGAAGATGAGTCAAACCAGGGTTCGAAGGATCGGCATCGAGAACTCCTGCAGCATCGGAGATTGAATCTCCCGTCACCTTCACGACCGCGATTTCGGCGGAAATCGTCTGGGTGACCAAAGCATACAGTTCGTACTCCGAGGGCCCAACAGTCAGAGTTCCGTCGCGTCGATCGCGAGGTCCTTGAGGGCAGTTCGATAGAGGCACACCACGGCCCTCGGGGCCAATGCAAAGGAAAGTCACGTCGCCGCTCTGTCGGAGCGAGCTCAGCTCCGCAGCGTCCTGCTGACTTTGACAGCCCCCATGGAACAATAAAAACAAGATACCCAAAAGAGGGAGATTCTTCCAAGACTTCATTTCGCAGCCCGTGGAGGAGTCGGCACGCCGAGGGTCGCCAACGTGGTGCCGTAAGTGTGAGGGTAACGCTGGTCGAGACTCATCACGCCAACATAGGAATCGGTGAAATGCCCCACATAAAGGAGAGGCCTCTTCGGATCGAACGCGAGGCTATGAGGGCCTCGACCAGTCCTGATTTCCCCTTCCAGCCGTCCCCTCTCCGGATCGTAGACGTAGATGAGAGCCGAATCGAAACAAAGGACAAAAATTCGGCGTTCTCGTTTTCCTTCAGGGTTGACGATATGCCCCATGACAACTCGAGAAGGGCCGGCAGTCAGCGGAATATTGTCATGAAACGTCGGAAGCTCCGAAGCACCGATGGGAGCCTCCTTGGCATCCGTCTTTCCAACCAGCAAGGAGTTCGGAGAACGATTGGCAACATAAACATCAAGCGGCACTCGAGCGGAAAGAGCGAGGCACTCGACATCATCGGGCGCACACTGCGCTTGAGCCAAACTTCGTTCATGATCGTCAATGAGAATTCCTCGGGAATCGAATCCGGTGGAGTTCGTCGTGATATTCTCCGACGCCGCCATCCGGATCGCGGGGCGAGCCGAGCGATCGAGATCGAAAGGCTCATCCGAGGAAGCGAAAGGGTCGCTCCCCAAAATCCCGTCATCGAAAAAGCGCAGGAGCTGGACCTGCGACGTCGTGCGGAAAGTCGTTAAAAATCCTGCTTGATAGGTTCGTCCTGAAACGCTCGCGAGTTTCGGAGGCGGAAGAGCCGCAATCCCGATGGGATTGGGTGGCAGCCCCTCGAGCTCGGCCGCAAGGAATGGCTCTCCCTTCCAATCATTCACAAACACACTCGCCCGTCCTCCCACCTGGTGAGTTAAGACCAACAGACGCCCGTTGGCTCCAGCTGCAAGCTCGAAAGGTTCCGGGGCCACTTCTAACGGTTCGATGGTCTGATCGAGATCGTCTTCATGAGGCAAAGGTTGAAGATCCTGAATCCACTCCGGAGCGGTCGAGATTCTGAAGTTTTCACCGCAGCGACCCAATCCCTCATCCCCTTGATCACAAGCGAACCGCCCCTCCTCGACATCGATGTAGTGGAGGGTCGAGTCTCCACGCACCGGGATGAAAATCCGCTCGGCCTCTTCAGGGCCGGAGGTCAACAGCCCCGCGGTGGCAAAAGCGGAAATTCCCACGACATCGTGGATGAGAGAAGGCCCGTCGTCCTGGGGGGCCTCGAGACAAATAGCCCCGCACCGCCCGGGAGAAAGGTGGCCCCTCACCACCCGCGAAGAATCCGAAGCACAAGGCTCCGGCTCCGAGGGAGAGAAAGGACCACAGGGCTCGTTTTGATCAGGTCCTTCGTCGTCAACACAAACATGACTCGGCGCTCCGGCGTTTTCGGAGCCTGGAAGAAGATCGCAATGCTGCCCCCGTGGACAATCTCCGTGCTCACTGCACGGAATTCGGGCGAGCTCGCGAACCCGTCCAAGACGAATGCTTTGGACCGTTCCTCGATTGTATTGAAGGTCGAAGTCGCTGTTGACGATATAGAGAAAGCGTCCTTCCGACCCGACGAGGAGGCCGACAGGGAAGTAGATCTTTCCTTGAGGCGGATCGAGACCCTCTCCTTCGGGCGAACAGGCCGCCACCAAGGAGATTGCCAAACAGGAGAAGGCAAGAAGTTTTCTGGCAGAGGATTTCATTCGTTGGGGCGCGCCTACTGCTACCGGTGAAACGGCGCTGAGGAAAGCCCCTTGCGGAATCAGCTCCGCCGCACGCGCAGGTCGCGCTGAGAAAATCCCTCATGGAATCAGCTCCGCCGCACACGCGAGACGCAGCGTCCTCCTAGAAAGCACCATCTCACGACGGCGTCCGACACCACCCGCAGCACACCTGGAGAGCGACATGTTCCTTCTTGGAGAGTACAGCCACCACAACGGCGCTTGACGCTCACCAGGGACGATGTGCCGACACGGACACCTCAGCCCGACAGAATGCTCCCCCAAAAGTTGGGACCGAACTCGCTCTGCTGATCCGGACTCTACTCATCCGGGCTGATCTGGAACGTCAAACCTCGATGATCACAACTCCCCGTTCCTCAGGGGACTCACGAGGCCGCTCTGGGCTCCGGGCACGATCACCTGGAGCAAAATCGTCGAGAGGAAGCTCCAAGGTGGGACGTTCATCCCGGCGCTTCTCTTCTTCTCTCTGCCGAATCTGTTCGATAATAAAGGGCGGCAGCATAAAGATCCTCTCGCAACCTCTCCTTTTTGGTCAAGCATTGTAGTACGAGCGAAATTTCCCTCACTGCCCTTCCGCCAAGGAGACCCGATTTTCGGGCTAGAATATTACCGACCGATCCCCTCTTCAGACATCGGCCTTTCTTCAACTGTAATCACCTGGCTACTGTTGGCAACCATCCTGCATTTCGTCTCGCCGTTCGGGGTTCAGACCGTTGCCCGCGCCCTTGCACAGGGCAGGGCGGGCGACTCCGGTTTTTGCCCTTTTTTTGCCGTCGAACACCTTGTTGCTTGCCCGTTCGCCTCCTTGAAGGACGCGAACTAGTCTCGTTCCCGTCTACAAATGGCGCTTCGTCGCCCGCCCCTTGCGGGGCGAGGGCGGGCGACTCCGTTCTTCGCACCTTTTTTGCCGTCGAACACCTTGTTGCTTGCCCGTTCGCGTCCTCGAAGGACGCGAACTAGCCTCGTTCCCGTCTACAAATGGCGCTTCGTCGCCCGCCCCTTGCGGGGCGAGGGCG
>CAYTRQ010000140.1:0-12684 GCA_964440025.1 uncultured Polyangiaceae bacterium
GCGGCCGTCAGTTGCTGGCGCCCGCGGCCCCACCCATCCCGGTGTCATCATCAGCAGCTGGCACCTCGACGACGACGCTACCGCTTTCCTTACCAATGAGGCGATACCAAACCGCAATGCGGTCTCCTGCTCGAGCAGGAATATCTAGCTCATAGGTGCCCGTTTCGTCCGTTACCTGCCCCACGAGTCTGCCATTAGCGAGATTTTGGGCGATGGCAGTCGTTTCGTCCGGCACTCGACCCTGCAGAGTGGCAAATCCGGAAGCGTCAGGCGGGGAGACGTCGGGACGGCTCGGCGGCGGCAAAGGCAACGTCGGAGACAGGCAGCTCACAGCGAAGCCCGAAACAAGACACGCGCAGCTCAATCGCAAGAAGTTCCGACGACGAAATCCAAGCGCGACCGACATCGGCAAGAATCTACCTCAGCTTCACGCCAAATGCCTCGCCGAATTCCCCGCAAAAGAGAGGACCTTCGCGGAGGCCCTCTTCGCTATCCAATACGCCGAGATTTTTTTAGCAAGAAAAGATAGCTCCGTGCGAAATCCTCGATCAAAACCTACATCCGACCCCAGTAGCTCTCGCCATCGGCCATCGTGAGATGTAATCTTGCGCCGTCGAAATTTTGGTGTCACGAGAACCGTGGGGCTGAGCCCTTGACTACGGCGGATTGCCCACGGGCTCACTCGTCACGCCCTCCTTCAACGTACCCTCGACAGAATATTCGCGACTTCTCTCGTCGCCCCGCAGGAGATTCCCCAACCCAATGAGTGACCAAGGCGGCTCCGATCTGGACATTTTTGAAAGCCTCGCGAAGAAGCCCAGTGACTCTTCGAGCGAAAAGACGTTGCCGGGGATCAGTGGTCCTCCACGGCAAAGCCGTGGAGCCCCCCCTCCTCCACCTCCGTCTGGTTCCAAGGGCCCTCCTCCACCGCCGCCGGTGTCCAGTGCACCCCCTCCCCCCAAGCCACCTTCGGGGAGCCCGCCTCCAGCTCCACGCTCTCCCAACAAAGATACCGCTGGTGATGCCGACTCGTCCAAGGAGTCCGGTTCTCACGAAGCAGCGCGGCCCCCCACACCTCCCCCTCGACCTTCGGGGAGTCCGCCACCGCTTTCCGAGTCTGCTAGTTCCTCGGGCGGCACTCCTCCACCAGTCCCCTCGGCCGGACCTGTTCCCCCGGCCTCTCCTCCGCCACGACCCTCTCAATCGGGCAGCCCTCCACCTCCCCCCTCGCCTTCGGGAAGTCCGCCCCCGCCGCCTCGATCCCCCGCACCCGCGGGAGGGCCAGAGCCCTCCTCGTCTGAAAATCCTCCGGCGCCGCGATCTTCCATGCCTTCAGGGAGCGTTCCACCGGTGCCAGGGACCCCGTCCCGCGGCACACCACCTCCCCCCCCTCCACCGAGCAAGAGCGCCTCGAGCGGCCCCCCAGCCTCCACAGGAGCATCAGCTCCTTCCGGGGAGTCTCAAGCTTCCACAGAAAGCCCGAGTGGGGCTTCTCCCTCACCGGTGCCTTCTCCGTCGAAGGCGCCCCCCCCGCCTCCAGGGACAAGCCGGGCGACTCCACCGCCCGTGCCGCCAACCCCGTCGGCCGCGCCTCCACCACCAACACCCTCGAAAGCTCCGCCAACGCCTTCGAAAGCCCCGCCACCTCCTCCGGGAACGAGTCAGGCAACTCCACCGCCTGTGCCACCGACCCCATCGGCCGCACCTCCACCACCAACACCCTCGAAAGCTCCCTCCGCAAGCACGGATCTCTCTGCCGATGAGATGCCGCGGGATATGGAGTGGGACGACGATGACGAAAAGACCACAGTCTTCGATCGCTCGAGCGAGGAGTCGGCCCAAGCACTGCTTTCCCGTTCTCCCAGCACCTCGGACTCTTTGCACGGTCCAGCGCCGGGAACTGGCGCGCCTCCCAAGCCCGGTTCAGGCGCACCCACCGCGCTAGGCTCTTCGGTCCCACCACCCGTACCACACTCGGGCGGAGGAAGCGCTGCTCCACCACCTCCTCCTTCTGGTGCGCCTCCGCGTCCCGGCGCCGGTGGCGCACCACCAACGAGCGGAGGCGCTCCGCCTCATCCTCAGTCTCAATCGTCCAAACCACCTCCCGCACCACCAGGACTGCGATCCCAAGCTCCGCCGACGCCATCACAAACGCCGGGGCGGCAGTCTCACCAGGCTCCTCCTCCCTCAGCGGCACCTCCACCAGGCCGTCAGGAAGCCTCGGCGCCTCCGCGCTCGCCGGCCGCGTCGTCGAATGCTCCCGCCGCGGGACCAGCTCCGGTTCAATCCATCCCAGCCGCAACGTCCGTTCCAGCTCCTGCGTCGAGCAGCAAGGCTGCCATCTACGGCGGCATCGGACTCGTTGCGTTGGTCGCAGTGGGCTTCTTTGTCACACAAGGTCCGTCGACCGGCAGCCTTGCAGTTTCGGTTTCGGGTCCCAGCGGGAAAGCCATCGACGACAATGTTGTCGTTTTGGTGGACGGAGCCGAAGCTTGCCAAGAAGCCATCTGCCAGATCGAAGACCTCGAGAAGGGCAGCCACAAGGTCTCGGCGCGAGCCGAAGGCTACGAGGAATCAGCTCCCAAGCTGGTCTCTGTCCCAGCCGGCGAGGAAGCAGTCCTCAACATTGAGCTCAGCCCTGCCAATGCGGGCACCGGCCTGGAGGTGGATCTCGAGGCTTCTGATCTCACTCTGAGCGTCGACGGCAAGAAGATTGGAAAGCTTCCCCAGGAGATCAGCGGTCTCGCTCCCGGTGAGCACACGGTAGAAATCGGTGGCAACAAGCTGTTCAAGCCATTCAAAGAAACCGTGACTCTGGAGGCCGGTGAGATGCTTGAGCTTGAGCCGGATCTTGAGCTCGAACAGGGGCAGCTCACCATCAACCTGGGTGAAGGGGCGGAGGATGCCACGATCCGATTGGAGGGTGGAGGCAAGACCTTCAAGCTTTCCGGTAAAGAGTTCCCCCTCACTATCAACATCCCCGCGGACAAAACCTTCACCCTGACCGCAACGCGCGACGGGTTCGAGGACTTCGAAGAAGAGATCGAATTCTCCGTCGACGAACCTCGGCGCACTGTCGACATCGAGATGGAGGAAAAAGACGAGGACGAGGAGCGCAGCCGTCCCGCGCGGTCCACAGGGCGAAGCAGCCGTTCCGCGCGCACCACAAGCTCTGCTGCCTCGAGTCGTCGCGCACCGAGCGGAAAAGGAGTACTGAATATCAACTCCATTCCCGTCTCCAATGTCATCTTGGACGGCCGTCCCCTCGGGAGCACCCCGAAAGTCGGGCTGAAGGTCTCCCCGGGAACCCATACGGTGGTCTTCGTGCATCCGCAAAGGGGGCGAAAGGTCAAATCGGTCACGGTCAGCCCGGGAGGCACCACCACGGCTGCTGTCCGGTTTTAGAACGCATCTCGCCACCCCTTTGGGGTTGTGAGATGCGTTCCAGGAGGTCAAGAACCCGAGGGAGCGATCTGTCGCTGGGACAAGATGTTCATTTGTGAAAATGACGAAGCACACTCCGGATGCTGATTGAGGTCACGCACCCCAATGCACTCTTGAGGATCGGCGGGTGGCCCGATGAGTTGATACTCGGTTCTGTCCGTTAGCGGCAAATCCCTTTGACGAAGATCGCCGAGTCGGTTGATCCGGGCTCGGAATTGTGCCCGAGCCTGCTCGCCCATCAGGGCCTCGAGACGTCGGACCGCTTCCCTGCGGACCTTGGGATCGTCGGTCACGGCAACCAGCCGTTCGAGACTTCGAATCGTCGCCTCCGTCTCCCCGAGCCGCGAGAGCATGCTCGTCGCCCCTAAACAGCTCACCGGAAGTTCCTGGTAGGGCCAAATGTCACAGGCGTGCTGGATGATCTTAATCCCGGCTCGCCGCCACTCATCCGGATCTTCCTCGGGAGGGAGCCATTGCACGGCAAGGTAGGTCATGAATTGTCCAGCGGAAATCCATAGCTGAGCATCGTCGGGAAAAAGCTCGAGACCTTTCTCCTGCAATTCACGAGCAATCCGATAGTTTTCCGGCGGCATCCGGACACTCGAAAGGGTCAAAAGCGAATCAGCATAGTAGTAGACGTCTCGGTAGCGTGGTTCCAGCGCCACGATCGCGTGCAAGTAGGCATCGATGTTTTCGAACACCTTTTTTTCACTGAAATGCATTCCTGCCGCAACGAGCGTTTGCCCGAAAAGCAGATCCGCGAGAGCCGAGCGATACCCAAGACTCATCACTTTGAGATGCTCAGGATCTGGTAACGCGTAGACTTCGTTCAGGGTATTGACCGCTTCATACTTCTGCACTGCCCGCGGTCTCGTCATCGCGATCCCCACGATGCCGACAATGGTCAGCCCACAGACGAGCAGAAGCTCCTTGAACCTGGATTGCATGAATCACTCTACCTCCCGCTCGATGCGAATCGGAAATACACGAGGGGCATCGGTTCCACGCACTTCCCCATAAATAGAGAAGCGAGAAAGCTCTCCGTCACCATCGAGATCGCCGAACGAGCGAGCCACGAAGTAGGCCCCTTCCTCGTCCGTTTCGCTCTCGAATGAAAAAGAAAATGAAT
Organism: uncultured Polyangiaceae bacterium; assembly: GCA_964440025.1. GTDB lineage: Bacteria > Myxococcota_A > Polyangia > Polyangiales > Polyangiaceae > NIC37A-2. The sequence continues at coordinate 4,574 of CAYTRQ010000140.1, forward strand.
GCTCCCCCTCCTGCCGAAAACCGAGCAGACGCCAGGTGGGATGATCCCAAGTGCCAGGTGGATCCACTACCCGGCGGCCGGCAGGCACCTCCGAGGGAGTGCGGGGGGCGGAGTCGGGGTAGGCGATCTCCGGAGGAGCCCCCGCGGCAAGAAGACTGGCCACGGAGGCAATATTATCCAAACCGTCCAACGGTTCGGCGAGTCGGGAGGCGTGCAAGTGCTTGACGAACGTGGGAATGAAGACCGCCAGCACACTGCCGCCAAAGGCCACTCCTAACGCAAGTTGAAGAGGAGTGAGGGTTCGCAGCATCACTGACCGACGTTTTCTGAATAGACGTCCGCTTGCAAGCTCGAACCCACGTAGGTGGTGTATGGCTTCCCATTGCCGTCGAGATCGCTTTGGGCTGTCACCACATAGTAGGGCTTTTTCGGAGTGCTAGCGCTGGAGAAGGGACTACCGGTCATGTTACTCGTCGGCATATTGTCGGAGAAGTTTTCGCCGGAAACACCGGCGGCCGTCACGTAGCGAAACAATACCGCAGCATTGGGGGTGACGCCTAGCGCCCGGTACCGCTCGGCGCAATCGGAACAACCATCCTCATCAGCCCCCCATTGGATCTTGATCGACCCGTCGGCATCGCTTGGGGAATCTGGATAATACGCATCCTTCGAATCGTTTGAATCCGCGGAAAGGTAACGATAGGTCTCGTCAAAGTAGGCTTCCTCACCTGCCCGAATCGAACCGATGATCTCCCCTGCCTCCGCGGTCTTGGCGTACTGAATATATTTGCGCAGGCTATAGACGGCAAGGGTTGCCAGGACAGCGATAATGGTCACTACGGCAACGAGCTCCACGAGGGTGAACCCCCGCTGCCCGTTTCCCTGTCTTCGTGGGGTCATTCCGCGGTTCGAAGAGAAACCGTACTGCACGCGTCGTAAAGACCTGTTCATCATTCGTCCTCATTTTCCCAAATAATCTTTTGGTTGAAGCTCGTCGCCACCGCAACCGCTTGGGTTCCGTCGTCGTCCTGATCCCCAATCGCCTGCACGACAAACCAAGGGGATCGGGTCGCTGGCCAGCCGGGGGATCCACTGAGCGCAAGGTCGGGATAGACGGTCGTATCGTTCGTCGGCAGCCCTGCCACCGTGGCATAGCCGAAACTCACCGGCCCTGAGATATCTGGACCGAGGATCTTCCAGTTGGCCACCAGCGGATCAGATCCGGAACTACCATGACCCCAAAAATGATACTCATCCCCATTCGGCGAGGTCATGGGATAAAGGGGGCTCAGAGTGTCGTTGGAGACGTCGAGATAGCGGTTGTGCTCAGAACGATACCGTTCTTGCGCTGCAGTGATCGCTTTAATGGCTGCGCGCACTTCCACGGTCTCGGCCTTATTCATGTGCCCACGCAATGACGTAAGCCCGAGAACGGCCAAGATGCTCATGATGGCAACAACTGCAACGAGCTCCGTCAGCGTAAAACCCCGCTCGACCCGTCCGCACGCTCTTTTTCTCTGTGCGCTCACCCGGCCAGTCTAGCACCGCTGGGGAAAGTTCGAGAAGAACTTGAATGGCTCCGGCCATCGCCTGACCCGGACAGCGTGAGCCGGGACAGCATGGCCCGCGAGCGGACCCGGCCCGGAGCAAGCCCCTGAGAAGGGGATTGGCCCCGGGAGGGACGGCAGCAAGGGGATCCATTGCGCTGGAAATGAACCTCGAGCCAGACCTTTTATTGAGAGGACTACCTTGGAGCGGGTTCCCCTACCAGGTCTCACTTTCCGCTGGAGTGATTGGCCGAGCTCGTCGACTCCGCACTTGCCGATTTCGCATTGTCGGACACGGCACTGGCCTCCGGGCCGTTTTCATCCAGGTAGGCGGCGACCCAGGCGAAGGGAGCATTCCAATTGATGGTGATTTCATTGACGGACCAAGCTTCGATGTGATCGATGAAGCACTTCTGGGGCGCGCAGCCTCTGAGCCCAGCGGCCTGTGCATACGGATCTTGAAGACTGCTGTTGGGCCCCCCGGAAAGAGCTCCCGGGGGCGCTTCCGGATAGTTGGCGTTGGCTTGGTGGGCCCAGAATCGATGATGGGGATTCTCGAGAGCCCGCTCGCCAAATCCAGTCACGTAGGACTTTCCCATGCCGTTGCGTCCGAGCAGGTAGTCCATCGCCCAGATGACACCCCTGAGATACTTGTCATCACCCGTAAAGTCATGGGCGTAGGCCATCACCACGGCATTGTTGGTGACGAATGAATTCGAGCCCCAGGGATACTTCTGGTCCGGCCCGGAGCTAAAGGGAACGCGGTAACCTTGCTCTTGAGCGATCGCCAAGAACTTCTTGGCGACGTCAATCAACTGTTGCCTCTGTTGTTGACGCTCCGCTTCTGGAAGAGCTCCCGGCACGATAGAAAGAGAAATAGTTCCCAGGCCATCGGTCCGAGCCCAGGTCATCACGGTGGGATTGTCGCCAACCATACCGTCCAACTTGGACCAGTAGGGTGAGGCCGTAAGCGCCTTCTTGTAGGCAGGGTCTTTGGTGGTGATCCAAAGCTCAGCTGCCGCCCAAAAGAAATCATCCTTCACATCATCGTCGTTGTAGGGGCCTCCTCCGTCGTTACCGTCGGAGTACGGAGCATAGATGGCCGGATGCGCCTGGGCGGCAGTCCACGCCCTTCGAGCGGCCTCGAGACAGCGTTTCGAAAAAGCAGGATCGTACTCTTTGAAAACCCGAGCCGCCTGCGCGGCGGTCGCAGCCAAATTCAGCGTTGCCGCCGTCGAGACGGGCCGCAAGTGTCTCTCTTGCACGGCCTCCGCCTCATGAGGCGCGAGTCCCAACATGGTCCATTGGGTGTCGTGCATCTTGTGGTGCGCCATGCCGGCCTTGGGCTTCCCTGGGGGCACCTGCATGCCGAGCATGAATTCCATCTCCCAACGAGCTTCATCCAAAATGTCGGGAACGCCGTTGCCCCCCTCGGGAATGTTCAACTTACCATCTTCGAACGGATCGAGCTTACCGTGGACCCTGAACCGTTCATATTGGTTCATCATCGTCCATACAGCGATCCCACCATTGACCACGTACTTGCCATGGTCCCCCGCATCGTACCAACCCTTGGACACGTCGAGGCTGTAGGAACACCCCGCATCAGGGGCACAGGGAACGGACTTGTCACTTTCGGCGTGGCCAGCTGGCCTGGTCCAACGTTCCGCTCCTACGTAGGGCATCTTGATCTCGATGCCGCTGCGATTGTGATAAAAATATTTGAGAGCAGCATACTTGAGGTCGCCGTACAGATCCTCACCGATCTCGAACGGTGGGCTTTCATGCTCACCCACCCTCAGGACATAGCCAGTCCCTTTTGCGTTGAAATCCGTAAAATCGATGAGTTGGAGTGGGTCTCCGCTGTCAGCGTCCTTTCCGAGCGGCGCCGTTTCCCCGGAAGCGACGATGGTTTCCCCGTCGAGTAGCTCCCACTTTTGAGGCGTCTGATCCTCGCTGACCAGGGTGGCGATTTTGCTGGCCTGGGTAAAATAGCCAAGCTGATTGACCCGAACTTTAGGTGCCAACTCCTCCTGTTCTTCTGGAGGCGGGGTATACTGCGGATCGATCAGTTGGACATCGTCAATGCAGATGGTCGCAGGGAGGTCTGCATCGCGGAGCATGTTGCCGCCTAGATGAAATGCAAACTCCGCCGTGGGGTCGTCTGGAGCTTTCATCACGAACTGGCCGACCACTTCTTGCGGTTCGGTCGTGATCTCCAAGACGTCGCTATAATATTCCCCATAGGGAGGTCCCGACATTCCGACCTTGAGCCCTCCCCGCGTCGGTTGGTCTGCCCAAATCTTGAACGAAATCGTGTAGGTGTGCCCTTTGTGCAGAACCATTTCACGATGACGGATTTGGGCGTCCCACTTATTGACACCGGCCTGCTCAACGGTGAGGCAACCAGCACCTTCCTGGACGGAGAGCGACCCCGCAGCGGGGCTACTGAATGAGGAAGTCCAGGGAAGCGCTACACCATCGTCAAAATCGGCGTTTTTGATCAGGTTTCCACCCTCAGGGACCTCTTGCGATGGCATCGTCGATGTTGGTTCCACAGGAGAACCGCCTTTTTTGACGCAACCGCTCGATAGCACCGAGACGCAAACAGCAGCGGTCAACCAACGACTGGACGTAGGCTTCATGTTCCCTTCACTCACTCAGTATGCCTTCGACATCGAATCCGGGGGAAGGCGGATCGCCTATCCAGCGCAGCCCGTAAAACGAAGCTCGTCAATCCAGATGTCATAGGGCATTCCCTTCTCGTTCACCTGGAACTGAATGCCGTACATGGTTTCCTGATCGATCTTCATGCGACGCGGGCTCCCCCACCCTGGCAGCTGACTGAGTGCCTTGAAAGGGATCACAAACTTCTGCCACTCGTTGGTGAGTGTCAGATCCATCCCCATATCGTTATAACACTCGGTACAGACCCCGCCGTCGGGATCGGTATACTTGTCCGGCAGCTTAATCCGCACGCTACCCGTCGAGTCGGGGCCCTTCTTCGCATAAAAGGAGATCCCCTTGTACTTGCTCGTGTCGTACTGGCCTTTTGGATCGACGAAGTTCATCCCCATGCCAGTAAAGACGACGCTCCCCGTGGCCGCGACCTGTCCCTTGAATCGCATGGCATACTTCGTTCCATTGGCGCCACCCTCGGACATTTGGAAGGTTCCACCGTGCGCTCCGGCCTTGGGCCATACCGTCGATCCGGCATCGTCCACAAAGGTATACCAATAGCCACCACGTCCCTCGACGACAGCATTCTGATTGTCATTGTCCTCGCCATCATCAATGAGGGCTTCTGGACCGGGACACGGGGCACCTTCTGGAGTGTTTCGCACCTTCTCCGAAGTTGGGCTGGGAGGCACGCAGGCAACAGCTGCCAACGCAACTGCGCCCGAGAAAAAGAGCAGTGAATGAGTCACCTTTTGGCGACGAGTCTTGCGGGTCATTTCGGTTCTCCTTTTGAGTTCTCAAGCAGGACACCGGCGCCGTTAGCACAGGTGGCCTGCACAGGAAGGCAGGCCGCGGATCTATCAGGCGGACCGCCGAAACGTAAGTGGCGAAAACTGATGAGATTACTCAGCGGTGGCGCCGCCGGCGCCGCCGGCCCCACCTGCACCACCAGATCCAAAGCCGGGCTCCTGCAAACAGTCTGGCTGGCATTCAGCCGTTTTGTCTTTTTCCGTCGACAGAGCTGCTATGAGCGCATACGCCATAGCAGTGCTCCAGTTGATAGCCACTTCATTGTGGTAGTAGTTGGATGCTTCATCGGTCCAGGCCAACGCCGGAAACTCGACATCTTCCTGGTCCTGGTCATGAGGCCCACCGATCAGCAGGCCTGGCCAGGGTGCCGTCGCGGCGTCGGCGATCGAAGGGCGATGATGAGGCTCGCGCACCGGATCTGCGCCAAGCCCCGTCACGAAACTGCGGCTGAAGGCGTTGTGCCCCAGCAGGTGATCGATTTGGGCGCTCATCGCATCAAGCAAGCTGACATCCGGGGCCAGCCGATGCGCCGCGACGAAGTTGTAGCTCAGCCGTGCGACCGATCCATTCGCTCCCCAGTAGTAGTACGAAAATCCCCGACCGTATCCATGCTGATTCGCCTCCTCCCGTGAATAACGGGCGACTCTCTGAATCTCCCAACGAGTCGCCTCGAGCAGCTCGGGATCGCGCCCCGGTCGCTCCGAGAGAGCATAGGTAAAAATACCGAGGTTTTCCGTGTCAGCCCAGTCGAAGGTCGCGCGAACGTCCAACTCGTCCAACGCCAGAATGGCTTCGACCTCCTGGAGATATTCGGACTCTCCTGTCGTCTCCCAGAGCTCGGCCAATGCCCAGAGTCGCTCATCGAGATCATCTGGGGTGCAATCACCCTCCTGATGATTTTCCGGCGTACACACCGACGCGCTGGGATCGGTACGACCGTAAGTCCCTGTATCGATGCCTTCTTGATCAGCAATCACGGGCGCGGGGTTTTCGTCGAGAAATCGCTGGCCCGAGCGCGCTGCTTCGAGGCACCGATCAGCAAACTGCGCATCGAAAGGCTCGTAGACTCTTGCCGCTTGAGCAAGAGCTGCCACCGCGTTGGCCGTCGACGTGCTGCTGGCGGAAATGAAGAATCTCCGTTGATTGTCCACAGAAGGCATGACGTCGGGCTCGAAGTTCTGAGCCGTGACCTTGTGGGCGAAGCTCCCGTCGTCATACTGCACCTTGAGGAGCCATTCGAGCTCGACCCGGGCCTCGTCCAAGATGTCTGGCACCTTTCCTCCCCGCTCGGGGATGTCGAACTCCCGGTCCGCCAAGAAATCGGGAAATTGCTCGAATGCACGGACCAGGAAAGAAACGGCGAAAGCGCCGTTTCGGGTGTATTTCCCGTAGTCGCCGGCATCGTGCCAACCGCCGGTATCATCCCGTGTCCCCTCGCCCACTCGGGACAGACTTGCCGTTTGCGTATGACATTCCTGATGACTAAAGGACTGCCCCTCATACTCGAACCGGACCTCCTCACCACAGCGCTGTCCGTAGAGCCCCAGCATGACCGCATCGAGAGCGTCTTCGAGTCGCCCGCGACCGATTTGGAAATCGGCCGATCTGCCGCCCTGGGTCTCGACGTAGTAATTCCCGGGCTCGGAGAATTCGCTAAAGTCAGCCCGATAGAGCTCTTCGCCCGTATCGTGGTTCTCGGTAGGGCCCTCTGCCGTGCCCGAGAACACCTCTTCGTCATCGGAGACTCGACGGATGGAAAACTCGGGCCCCCCTTCGACGTATGAGGCGATCTTTCGTCTCGTGGGGAGAAAGCCCACCGAGTTGAGCCTGACCTCGTAGCCGATCAAGCACTGGCCGCTCACGTACCGGGTGCCATCCCGGCACCCGGTCTCCACCGGCTCGGAGCTACAGGCTAAGCCGGGAAGAAAGCCCGCGGAGACGAGGAAAACAAGGAGTTGGCTATTGCGCACATGGAACCGGTACCACCTCCTCCGCTCTCAGTCCAAAACAAAACGGCGAAATTCTTTGTGGCCCAGCCGCGAGACGGAAACCGTGACACGCTCGCCGCTCGAGGCCAGTTTCGAGCCCAGCCGCGAGACCCCTCGGGGCGAGAGAAAGAAGGCTCGATCCCCGCAAACGCGCGAGTTCACGGACCTCAACGAGCACGGTGTGTTCCACGAGGGCTTTCGCAGCACTTGCGACCCACCGGACCACAGCCGAGCATTCGAGTATGCTCGACGTGTTCAGAGTGCTCCGGGAACGTGGCTCGGGAAGCCGGCGACGCTCGCCGCATCTCGGTGCGGCCGTCCCCTCCCCCAAAAAACTCGGGCTCTGGAATACCTTAGGCCTCTTTTTGATCTGTCTGCCCGGCTCCTGCAAAACGGTTCACTACGAAGCCGCCAGGGGTGGCGCGGGAAACATGTCTGGCCATGCGGGAAGCATCCAAGGCAGCGCCGGACAGAATCCCTCTTCAGATTCCGGAGGAGGAACCGGAGCCAACGCCACTTTCGGTGGAGCGAGCGGCGGGCCAGGCCTTACCGGAGGGCAGCAAAGCGGAGGAGCCACAGGCGGGACAGAATCTTGCCCCGAAGAGTCGTCCCTCGTCTTCGAACTCTCAGCCGACAACCCAGATCGCTACTGCACACCAGGGTGCGAGGGGGAGTGGCTCTCCATGAAAGACTCACAAGGCCATGAATTGTCCCTCGAAAAAATCTGCGGCGTTGCCTGCGACAGCTGCCAACAGAAGGCTTGTGCTCCCACGAGCTGTCCGCCGCCCCAGCCATTGACGGGAGTCCTGGAGCAAGCCTTCACTGGAGAGTATTCGGTGGTGGACACATGCGGCGAAAATCAAGAGTGTACTCGAACGGAGTGTCTTCCGAGGGGAACATACGAGGCTCAACTTTGCCTTGAGCGTCGGGCCGTGAACGGGCCCAGCTCCGAAGGCTGCGAAGGCACGGGCGAGCTTGACTGCATCAACGAGACGTTCGAATGGCCGTCGACCAGCCGGGTGCGCGGTCGACTCAACTAGTGCCTCGGCAACTCACGTTTCGAGCGGTTTCGAAGCACTCCCAGAAG
>CAYTRQ010000141.1:0-12671 GCA_964440025.1 uncultured Polyangiaceae bacterium
GTCGGCGATGCTTTCAGGGCTCAAACCCGAAGAGACGCTGAAAGTTGTCCGAGAAGGTCTGGCGGGCCTCTTGCTCACTCACGCCCCAAACCTCGGCAGCGTAGTTTGTCGTGACGGAAACGTTGGCGGGTTCGTTGCGAGTGCCTGGCTCGGGAGAGAGATAGGGGCAATCCGTTTCGAGGAGCAGTTGCTCACGTAACGCACTTCTGAGCAACCCGGTGAACGTCTCGTTGCGTCGCGCGTTGGCGGGAATGCTCAGAAAATGCCCGGCTTCGGCGATTCGTCGCCCCATTTTGAGTCGACTCGAATAGCAGTGCCAGTTGACGCGCGGTGCCTTCATCTCGAGAAGGATCTCCAGTGCTCTTCGTTCTGCCTTGCGAGTATGGATGATGATCGGGAGGTCGACCTCCATGGCGAGCGAGACAAGCTCTCGAAAAATTCTTTCCTGCTTCTCCCAAAACGGCTCGGGGACCCAGTGGTGATCGAGGCCGATTTCGCCGATGGCTACGGCGTCCTTGGCATGTTGCCGCAGAAAGTCGATTGTGGTTCGTGCCGGTAAGGCTTCGGCGTCTTCGCGTGGGTAGTCGACCCCGGCAGCGAGCATTTCAGGGAGCACCGCATCGACAGGATAGAGGCCCAAGGCAGGGCGGACGATCGCATGCTTGCTGCTCAGCCGCAGAACCTCCTCGTTGTCGCGACGATGGAGACCATTGCAGATGATGGTCGTGACTCCCGCTTGTTCCGCGCGCGAGATGACCGTCTCCACATCCTCGGAGAATCGAGGGTGCGTCAGGTGTGCATGTACATCGAACAGGCCCACGGCTTGGGTCCTATCGAAGGACGAGCCTCCTGTGAATGGTCCGGCGATGCACTTCCGACGAGGCACCCCAGGGTAGGGGAGGTTTCCTCGACAGGATCGGCCTCGTCGGAGTCGTGATCGAGCGATGGCGAGCCAAGGAGAGCGAGCTGGCTTACGTGGGCCGATCCAATCGGCATGGTGTCCGAGGATCGACGAGAATGGGCCTGGGTGCCGCACAGAGAGCTTCTCGACCGAGAAGCAAGGGGAATCGCATGGCAAACCGCTGCGTGAGCGTGAGATCGATCGGAAAAGACACGGGTCCTAGAGTCAGCTCCGTCCGAATCACGAAGCGGGTTTGTTGATCGCCGGCCGAGTTGCGAATCATCCGTTCATCGATCAGGGGTGCTCGGACTCGCCGCACTCCGACCGGCTGCCAGAGGTGTTCTTGGCTCTGTCGCCGGAGAAGGGGCGGGGTAAACTCCACCGAGCGCCCCTCTTCGACGACAATGGGCTGCAGAGCATGGAGAGAAGAAAGCTCGGCGCCGGAGTCGATCTTGGCGAAAGCGCGTTCGATCCCCAGAGCGTGCAGTGACACCGGTTCGCACCAGCCGATCACGAGCGATTCGGCGTCAAGCATGCTTGCGAGGACGGTCACCCCCGCCTTTTAACCTGGATCGTGATGGACAGCACCTCCGTACTTGCCTGCTGGCCTCCCCTTTCGGATGCGACCTTGGGTCAACTGACTTGGCTCCTACTGTCGGGCATAGGGGTCTCGAGGATGGGAGCCGCGCCCTTCGGCGCCTCGGCGTAGTCGTGAAGGCGGTATTGGATCTTACGCACGCTGATCCCCAAGATCTGAGCCGCACGCGTGGTTGAACCACCTACCATTTCGAGCGTTTTCAGAATGGCGTGGCGTTCGATGTCGGCCAGCGTCGAACCGGGGATCTGAGGGACGTTGCTGTCTTCCTCGGCCGCTGTGATGAGCTCGCCGGGGAGATGGCGGGGCAGCACAATGGGGCCGTCCACCATGACCACGGCACGTTCGACGACGTTTTCGAGTTCCCGAACGTTCCCGGGCCAGGGATAGGCGCGCAGGATGCGCAGGGTCGAGTCATCGAACCTCTGCACCTCCTTGCCGTCTTCCTTGGCGTACTGCTGCAAAAAATGCGTCGCGAGAGCGGCGATATCGTCAGCGCGCTTCCGCAGTGGAGGCAGGCGGAGATTGATCACGTTCAAGCGGTAGTAGAGATCCTCGCGGAACTTCCCTTCCTCGACCATCTTCTTCAGATCGCGGTTGGTCGCCGCCACCAGCCGCACGTCCACCTTGATCGGCTGATTTCCGCCCACGCGTTCGAACTCGTGTTCTTGAAGGACGCGCAGCAGCTTGACCTGGGTGGCCGGGCTGATCTCCGCAATCTCGTCGAGAAAGAGAGTGCCCCCGTCTGCTTGCTCGAAGCGGCCAATGCGACGTCGGTCAGCTCCAGTAAACGAGCCCCGCTCGTGCCCGAAGAGCTCGCTCTCGAGCAGGGTCTCGGCCAGCGCTGCGCAATGAAGCTTGACGAAGGGTTTGTCCTTTCGCTCGGAGTTGTGGTGCAGGGCCGACGCGATGAGCTCTTTGCCCGTGCCGGACTCCCCGGTGATCAGCACCGTGGCGCGGCTGGGAGCCACCTGCTCGACGCTCTTGAAGACCGAGCGGATCTCCGGACTCTGTCCCACGATATTGTCGAAACTGTAACGCTCAGCGAGCTGTTGCCTGAGTCGCTTCGCCTCGCGCCGCAGCTCGACGCCTTCCAAACATCGTTGAATGACGACGAGGAGCTCGTCGCTATTGAGCGGTTTGGTGAGGTAGTCGGCGGCTCCGGCGCGCATGGCTTCCACTGCACTCTCGACGGCTCCGAAGGCTGTCATCAGCACTACGCTAATGTCGCTGTCCGTTTCTTTGAGACGCTGCAGCAGAGTGAGCCCGTCCATGCCCGGCATCTTGAGATCCGTTACAACGATGTCCGGTGCGAAATCCCCCGCCGCAGCGACCGCTCGAAAGCCGTCCGCCGCCGTACGGACCTTGTACCCCTCGTCGGTCAGGATTTCGCTCAATGCGCTCCGCGCGCTCGCTTCGTCGTCGACGACTAGTATTCTTCCGGTTCGCATGATCTGTCCCTTGCGCTCATGAAAGCAGGACTCATGCCGAGTGGGACGAGTCGCCAAGCGCCACGATTTGCGGTGATTTTTTTCTCCCCTGCTTGCGTTTCGCGAAAATCCCGCCACGCCTCTGGAGCAGAACCTGCGCGGGACCCCTTCTGTTGTGCAAGAAATGCGCGTTCTGGCGAGGGCGCCATGTGCCCTTCCAATGTTTTATCATGGGCACGTGGAATTCAGCTCCAAGACCGCCAAGAGCCCCAGTGGCATCGAGGCTGCTGCCTCGGCCGAGCGGCTCAACCAGCTGATCGAGACGTGCCAAGACGCAGTGATCTTCATCGATCGCAATGGCCGCATCAAGTTGACCAATCCGGCGACGCGCCAGATGTTTGGCTACACCAAGGAGGAGCTGGATGACGCCGATGTGCGGATCTTGATGGGGGAGCCGTACGCTTCCCAGCATCAAGGCTACATCGAACGCTACGAAAAGACGGGCAAACGTCGGGCGATTGGGCGGATCCGGCGGGTTTCGGCGCTGCGCAAGGATGGGCAGGAGTTTCCCATCGAGCTGTCCGTCACGCAGATCGCCGAAAAAGGAGATGGAGCGAGATACGGCGCCTTCATCCGTGACGTGAGCGACAAGGTTCGGCTGCAGAGCGAATTGATGGAGCATGAACGGGCTGCCACCGTCGGCACGACGGCCTCGATGCTCGTGCATGAAATCGGCAACCCACTGAACAACATGGCGCTGCAGCTTCAAGCGCTGCGCCGCAAGGTGGTCAAGCTCGAGGTCGCTGAGGAAGCGGCGACCAAGGTAGACACCTGCCTGAAGGAGATTCAGCGACTGAGCCGTCTTGTGGAAGAGTTTCGGGCTCTCTCCGGTCGTCGGCGACTCGTCAAGAAGCGCCTGGTGATGACGCAAGTCGTCGAAGCCGCGCCCTCCCATGCTCTTGCTGCTACCAAAGGGGTCGCGCTCGTGCGCGACTTTCGAGACGATGGAGCGATGGTCATGGCGGATCCCGACAAGATCCACCAAGTCCTTCTCAATCTCTGCCACAATGCCGTGGACGCGATGACCGAGGGAGGCACTCTGACGCTCCGTACCTCGACCGATGACCAAGAGTATGTGCTCGAGGTGATCGATACGGGAACCGGCGTTCCGGCCGGGACGGACGTGTTCGAACCGTTTGTGACGACCAAAGACGACGGCACGGGGCTTGGCTTGGCGATCTGCAGCGAGATTGTTCGAGAGCACGGAGGGACGCTGTCGTTCGAAACGGCCGAGGGCGAAGGGACGACATTCCGCTTGCGGCTCCCTCTGATCGAGCCGAGTTCTTAAAGCTATCTTACTACCTGAAAATGGCTCCGCCGGGGCTCGCCTCACCACACCAAGGCGAGCCCCGGCGGAGCCGTTGCCCCGCTCGGCTCCTTCAAACTTCCGCGGCGCGTTAGCGCTTCATGCTCATGACGAGAGGTGGGTTGGACTCCTGACCCACCCGATCTTCGTAGTGATAGGTATGCCGTTGCCCGTGATGCTCTCGGTGCTGCTCACACCAAAGCTGCTCGCCGTTGGTCTTTTTCCGGGTCTCGACGCATTTGGGGCAGGGTGGCTCGATTTTTGGCACATCGGGCTCTGTGTCTTTTGGCCTCACCACGAGGACTGGACAGTGGGCCAGCCGCACAACGCCCTCTGCCACCGATCCGAGGAGCAGCCGTCTCAGTCCCCTGCGCCCGTGGGTTCCGACCACGAGAAGATCGGCTTCCAGATCGGCGGCAAGCTGGGTGAGCTCCGCTGCAGGAACCTCGCTGCGCACGTGGACGACAAGGCGAGAAAACGTGGCATTCGTTTCTGCTTGCCACTCGGACATGAGCTTGCCGATTCGGGCCTCGAGCGCCTCATAGGCGTCTTCGAGGGGGATGGTGGGGCTTGCGGCCACTCCAGTCACACCAGCGCCTACAAATTCGCCCATCTGAACGACCACGGTGGCTACGTGGACTTCCGCCCGGTTCTCTTTCGCCGCTAAATCGAAAGCCTTCTTTACAGCGAGATCTGCGGTTTGCGAATAGTCATAGCCGACAACGATTTTGTAGGTCTCAGACATGATCCTTTTCCTTTCCGGTTAGCCGAATGGCGGCCGATTGGTTGCTCAACGTTGGACGATCCCCTCCCCCGGCTCCATGCATTCGGCGTGCCAGTAGGTGAGCGTCATAGACGGTAGGGAACTTGGCCAGCTCCTTGCTACTTATCTGACAAGAATCTGCCATAGTCCATTGTGTAACGCAGCTCGCGGCGAAAATGAGTCATTCGTTGCCGAGGTTCGGTTTGATACCTGGGCGGAAAGGGACAGCGCCATGAAAACAAGGTCGGTTCGTCATCTCCTGGCTGAACATCAACAACTCGGGCAGATCCTCGACGCCTTCGAACGCTATCTCACGCAGACCGAACAGAGGTGCCATCAGCACAACGCCGCGGGAGCCGTGCTGGATCCTCATGAGCTTTGGGCGATCTTCGATTACCTCAGCGAGCATTTGCTCATGCGTCACGAAGAAAAAGAAGAAGTCTATCTTCTCCCAGAGCTCTCACGACATGGTCTCAGTTGGTCCGACACCGATCTGCAGCACGTCCGGCAAGAGCATCGTCACGCGCGCTATCTGATGCGCTCACTTCGCCAGGCGGTGCACCAGTCCCGAGAGTGGAGTCGAGACGACTGTCGCCATTTCCTCTCCGTCGGCAAGGAGCTTGTTTCGTTTCTGCGCCATCATATGTCGGTCGAGGAGAAGGAGCTGTTCCGGCGTCTCGATGGGGAGCTCGATGATGCCACAGACCAGCAGTTGGCGTCGGATTTCGAAGGAGTCGACGAGGATTTTTCGAAAATGCCGGATGCGCAGGATTTGCTGCTCAGTAGCCAACAATTCGTCCAAAGGTATTGCGACTGAACGTTTGATCGCGACTCAATGACCGAGGCAACTGCGGAGCGTGCCTTGCGGTTTCGTCTTGGGAAGAGGGCAAGTCCGGTCGCAAATCACGGCTCTGTCGCGAGGGGCGCACGATCTGCACCGGCTTGCTGGGTGGACGCAAGGAATGCGGCAGACCCGCGAGCTGGTGGGAATCGAAGGCTGCGCCTCGGTCATCGATCCTAAAACAGCTCCAACTTCGAAAGCCCGCCCCCGCTCACCTATGGCGAAGTGAGGCGAGCGGCAGTGAGGCCTCTCCGCCCGGTGATTCGATCCGGGTGATTGCTTGTCCGAACGCGGACGGATGACCAACATGGGCCCGTTTGCAGGTGGAGCGGCCTCACGCGCGGGGGCGTGATCTTACGCGGGCACAAGCTTTGCAGTAGCGCCCGGCGACAATGACCCCCCGCATTGAAAAATTCTCCTATGACGATGCAGTCGTCCGTAAGTTCGCCTTTGCCACGGTGGTCTGGGGCGTGGTTGCGATGTTGGTGGGCCTGTGGCTCGCGGTCATGCTTGTCTGGCCGAACCTGAGCTTCAATCTGCCCGAGCTCACCTTTGGGCGCCTCAGGCCTCTTCATACCAATGCCGCCATCTTCGCATTTGCTGGCAATGCTCTTTTTGCGGCTGTCTACTATTCCAGCCAGCGCTTGCTCAAGGCTCGGATGTTCTCCGACACCCTGAGCAACTTCCACTTCTGGGGGTGGCAAGCGATCATCGTTGCCGCAGCGCTCACGCTCCCTTTCGGGATCAGCCAATCCAAGGAATATGCGGAGCTCGAGTGGCCCATCGACATCGCTATTGCGGTTGTGTGGGTGGCCTTTGCGATCAATTTCTTCGGAACCATCGCCCGCCGCCGGGAACGTCATCTCTACGTGGCGATTTGGTTTTACATTGCCACGATCATCGCCGTTGCCATTCTGCACATCTTCAACAACCTGGTCATTCCAGCGGGACTCTTCAAAAGCTATCCCATTTACGGAGGGGTACAGGACGCCTTGATGCAGTGGTGGTACGGCCACAATGCGGTCGCTTTCTTCCTGACCACTCCCTTTCTCGGTTTGATGTACTACTTCCTGCCGAAAGCGGCGGAGCGACCGGTATTTTCCTACAAGCTGTCGATCTTGCACTTCTGGTCGCTGGTCTTTCTCTACATTTGGGCGGGGCCTCACCACTTGCACTACACGGCTTTGCCAGCCTGGGCGTCGACCTTGGGCAGGTTGTTCTCGGTCATGCTGTGGATGCCCTCATGGGGCGGCATGATTAACGGTCTACTGACCTTGCGCGGGGCGTGGAACCGAGTGGCTGAAGATCCCGTGCTGAAATTTTTCGTTGTGGGGATCACGTTCTACGGAATGGCGACGTTCGAAGGTCCGATGCTGAGCGTGAAAAGCGTCAATGCGCTCAGTCACTACACGGACTGGACCATTGCTCATGTGCATTCTGGAGCGCTTGGCTGGAACGGCTTCATGGCCTTTGGCATGCTCTATTGGCTCGCTCCCAGACTGTTTCAGACCAAGCGCCTCTATTCGAAGAAGCTGGCGGAGGTGCACTTCTGGCTGGGGACGCTCGGTATTCTTTTCTACATTGTTGCTATCTACGCCGCAGGGGTGACCCAGGGCCTCATGTGGCGCGCCTTCGATGAAACTGGCCGTCTGAAGTACGACTTCGTGGAAACGGTCACGCTACTCGAGCCCATGTACAAGGTTCGCGCGGTGGGCGGTGGCATGTACGTCCTCGGGCTCCTCATTGGAGGCTTCAACATCTACAAAACCTGGACTCAGCGTCCGAAGAAGTACGAGGAAATCGAGCATTCGGCTCCCGCCCTCGAGCCCTACGACGGTCCAGAACCGAAGTTGCAGATTCCCTTTCACAGCACCGTGGCGGACACTGGGCATCGGCTGCGCTACTTTGCCGGGGCGGCTTGGCATCGCGCTTGGGAACGCAAACCGCTGAAGTTTACGGTATGGGTGACCGTTGCGGTGATCGTCGCGTCGGTTTTCGAAATCGTTCCGACGTTCCTGATCAAGAGCAATGTGCCTACGATCAGCTCGGTTCATCCCTACAGCCCCCTCGAGCTCTATGGCCGGGATATCTACATCGAGGAGGGATGCTACAACTGTCATTCACAGATGATTCGACCAATTCGCTCGGAAACCGAGCGATATGGCGAGTACAGTAAGCCCGGCGAATTCGTCTATGATCACCCGTTTCAATGGGGTTCGCGGCGAATCGGCCCGGATTTGGCGCGGGTGGGGGGCAAGTATCTCCATTCCTGGCACGTGAGGCACATGGAGGATCCTCAGCAAACGACGAAGCAGTCGATCATGCCGAGCTATCCATGGATGTTAACGGAAGATATCCAGTTCGAAGAAATCCAACCGCGCGTTGACGTGATGGCAATGTTGGGGGTTCCCTATGGTGACGCCGTCCATCGAGCCGAGGAAATGGCCAGAAGGCAGGCGAGTGAAATTGCGGCCGAAGTCGAAGCACAGGGGGGACCGACGGGGCTCGGCGGCAAAAAGATCGTGGCGCTGACGGCCTACCTGCAACGACTGGGGACTGATTTGGGAACAACAACTGGGGAGCAGGGAGGAGACCAATGAGACTCTCGGACATCATGGGTGCGGCCGACTTGTCTGCCTTTGCTGAAGTGAGCTTGGTGATCTTTGTCACCGTGTTTCTGGCAATTGCGGTTCGAGTGCTTTGGCCGGGTCAGAAGAAGCACTTCGAGCGGCTGGGAAAGATGCCACTCGATGACGAGCGTCCCGTCGAACCACGCTTTGGGCAGGAAAGAGCGCAGCGTGAGGAGCCTCAACGATGAAAGCAGATCAGGATTCTTTGGCGAAAGCGACAGATCCGGTCGAGGATCGCCTCCTCGACCACAGCTACGACGGTATTTTGGAGTATGACAATCCAATGCCCAGATGGTGGGTATGGATTTTTTGGGGAACCTTCTGGTTCTCCCTCGCCTACCTTTTCCACTATTGGATTGGGAATGGTCAGTCAGTGACTGAAGCCTACGAGGCGGAGATGGAAATTGTTGCCAAAAGCGCCGCAAAGAACGCTCTCGAGATGAAGGTGTCCGAGGAGGGGCTCGAACAGGTCATGGCGGATCCAGGGAGTGTCGAAGCCGGTCGATCCGTTTTCGTCGCCAAGTGTGCATCGTGTCACAAGAAGGAAGGGCAGGGAGATATTGGCCCCAATTTGACCGACGAGTATTGGATTCACGGTGACGGCGACTTAATGGACATCTACGAAGTTATCGCTGCGGGTGTTCCAGCGAAAGGGATGCCAGAATGGAAGAGGCAACTCACCCCGACCGAACTGCGCCAAGTGGTCGCCTATGTGGGGACGCTGCGGGGGAAGAACCTTTCGGGAAGGCCCCCTCAAGGAGAGCCGGTGGGTGCACCACAGCAAGAGTCTCCACCGGACAATTCCGCTCGTTGAATCTCGCGCGGTCATTTGCGTAGGTTATGCAGCACGGAGCCCCTATTCCTCACGAACGAGTCCTGCCGACCTTGAACGAGGATGGCACAAGGAGAAGGATCCGTCCAAAACTCTACCAGGGCTCTATCCTGAGAAGAAGGATCTTGGTGGGGTGGGGGCTGATTCTTTTGTTCGTTGGCTTGCCATTCGTTCGAGTGGAGGGAAAGCCGCTCGTTTTGTTGGACGTTGCTGGCAGAGAGTTCCTTCTCTTTGGCCGCACTTTTTTGGCGACAGACGGTGTGCTGTTGATGCTCCTGCTATTGAGCATCTTCGTGGCTATTTTTTGGATGACCGCTCTTGTCGGAAGGGCCTGGTGCGGGTGGGGCTGTCCTCAGACTGTCTACATGGAATTGGTATTTCGCCCGATCGAACGGTGGTTCGAAGGGGGCCGAGCTGGTCAGCTGCGTCTTGACCGACAGGGAGGAGGAGTTCGAAGGGCCCTCAAAAACGGAGTGTTTTTGGTCGTTGCCGTGCTCGTTGCCAACATCTTTCTCGCGTACTTCGTTGGTACCGACAGGCTGTTTCAGTGGATGCGCTCTTCTCCGTTTGAGAATCCCGCTGGCTTTGGGGTGATGGCCGTCACGGCTGGCCTGGTGTTTTTCGATTTCGCGTATTTTCGCGAACAGATGTGTACCGTCATTTGCCCTTATGCGCGGCTGCAGTCGGCTTTGCTCGATAAAGACTCCTTGGTCATCGGCTACGATCGACGGCGAGGGGAGCCGCGCCACAAGGGCAAACCCAGGCCTGGAGACGGAGATTGCGTCGATTGCAGTGCCTGCGTCGTTGCCTGTCCGACTGGGATCGACATTCGCGACGGGCTTCAACTCGAATGTATCGCGTGCGGGCAGTGCATCGACGCGTGCAATACGATCATGCCGAAGGTGAGCAGGCCGCCTCATCTCATTCGCTATGCGAGCCAGCGTTTCTTGGAGACGGGAGAGAAACGCATTTTGCGGCCAAGGGTGGTGATTTATGGGCTATTGCTCGCCGCGCTCGTCTCGGCGCTTTTTTGGATGGGTAACGTTCGAAAGGGGGTGGACGTCACCGTGCTGCGAGGAGTGGGGGCGCCCTTTACTCTGAGCGATTCCGGGGTTCAGAACCAGATTCGGGTGAAGGTCGAGAGCCGCGCGAGTCGAGGTCACGATTATCCCCTTGAAGTCCTCGTGCCCCGAGGAGACGAGCTCGTTCCTCCTTCGGAAATGGGCATGCGTGTGGTCATCCCCGAAAACCCGCTTTGGGTGGAAGCGAGGGGGCGATCGGAAACGAGTCTATTCGTTGTCGCCCCCCGCACGAGCTTCGAGGCGGGGCGGCGAACCATCGTGGTTCGAGTGACCGAGCCCGGTGGGGCGCGAATCGATATTCCCTACCAGATACTTGGCCCGAAAAAGGAGAGGTGACGATGACGAAGGCCCGTTTTTATATGATGCTACCAGTGATCCTGCTGTTCTCCTCCGTTCTCGGGTGGATCTACATGATCGGGGTAGCGGTTGATGATCCGACCTTTGCGGTGGAAGAAGACTACTACCAGAAGGCGGCCAACTACGATGCAGTGCTGGCGAAAAGACGGCAGAGTGAGCGCCTTGGCTGGACGGCAAAAATCGTGCGTTTTTCCTTCCTCGAGGGGACCGACCAGGCGCGAGTGGAGATGGTGCTCGAGGGCTCTCGGGGAGAGCTCATCGAGGGGGCCAATGTTCAAATTGAAGCGCTCGCCAATCTTCGCGCCGATGATGTGAGGCGTCTTTCGTTGACGGAGAGCTGCGCTGAAACGCCGGCGCATCCCCTCCAAAAATCCGAACAGAGCACGCGCAGCATGGAAAGGCCATGCGAACAGGAGCAACGAGGCCACTACGTGGGAGTGTTGCAGCGCCCCTGGCCCGGCATTTGGGAGTTGCGTATTTCTGCGACTTCGGAAGGAAATCAATTCGTCGATCGATTGCGAGCCGAGCTTTCCCGGGAGCGGATATGAACGTGCCGGTCAGCATGTCGCTTTTCTCAGCGGTTCTTGGAGCGAGTCTCTTGGGCAGCCTGCACTGTGCCGCAATGTGCGGACCGTTCGTTGCGGTCTTCAGCGCCTCGGGCCCTACCCACTCGAGGAAGGGAAAGCTCACCTCCCACGTCGCCTATCATGGAGGGCGGATGATGACGTACGTGGGCCTCGGCGCTCTGGCTGGCGCCCTCGGTGCGATGGTTGATTTCGCCTTTGAGACAGCCGGGGTCATGCATGTCGCGGCGTTGATTTCGGGAGCCGTCGTCATTCTTGGAGGCCTTGGCAGCTTGTTCTCCAGGAACACTGGTTGGTCCGCTGCCCGTCCCATGAAGACGGCGCTGGTGAAGCTCGGGACCCAGCCGCGCGCGGTTCGGGCCTCTGCTCTTGGCCTGCTCACCCCGCTTCTTCCTTGCGGTTGGCTTTATGCTTTCGTGCTCACGGCGGGGGGAACGGGAACCGCTTGGGGTGGCGCGGCCGTGATGCTGTCGTTTTGGCTGGGTACGGTGCCGGCCCTGGTGGGTATTGGGGTGCTCTTGAGCAAGCTGGGAAACTGGGTCGGTTCGAAGCTGCCAGCGCTCACGGCTGTCGCGCTGATTGTGGTTGGCCTCGTAGGGATTTGGACTCGGACTCATCGGCCGATGCCGGCAGGCGCTCGTGACGTCACCAAGGCACGTGTGACGTCCCAGCAAGCGCAATCGGAGGTGCCTGGTGCTGGTCACGACTGCCACTGAGGCCGCTCGGACGGGCAGCGGAAACGGAGCGATCTGTCACCATTGTCGTCTTCCCGTTCCCGCCCGGTTCATCGATCCGACTGCGGAGCAACAGTATTGTTGTGCGGGGTGTCGTACGGTTCATGCTCTTCTTACCGAGGCTGGTCTCGAGGAGTTCTACGATTTCCGGGAACGCCTTGGCGAAACGGGCCAAGCGGTGCCCGCCGCAGGGGGAGGTCAGTTCGCTGAGTTCGACGCGCCTCTTTTCCACGAGCTGTATTGTGAGAAGGGCGAAGACGGACTCGCTCGGACGGAACTGATGCTGGAAGGCGTCCATTGTGCCGCTTGCGTTTGGCTTGTCGAAAAACTTCCGCAGCTCGAGCCGGCAGTTCGATCAGCGCGATTGAACATGAGTCGAGCTGTCGTGGAAATCTGCTGGATGCTCCCGGGGGCGAGCGGTCAGGGGACCCCTTTGTCTCAGATCGCCCACACATTGGCCAAGATGGGATATCGGCCGCGCCCCTGTCGGGGCCAGAAGGCGACGGCTCTCCATCGCGAGGAGCTGCATGGTCTCCTCATACGTATCGGCATTGCC
>CAYTRQ010000142.1:0-12566 GCA_964440025.1 uncultured Polyangiaceae bacterium
ACAGCCCTGCAATTCACCCACGCCGCGTGACCAAGTTTCTGGCAGTAGTGCTAGGCTACGATCTCTCCGGGTTTTCACTTCTGGGGCCCGAAGCCCAAGTCTATCGCACTTCTTCCTCGGAAGAATTTGCGGAGCTTTCGCCCATTGAACTCGTAGATGGCGTACTGGTGGCCCCCATTGCTCCCAATTCCATTACGACCTTCGTGCTCGACTGCAGCATACCGTAGACGAGTTTCCATCTTTACATGCTATCGCAAACGGTTTCGTGTCGGTTGCGTGGAAGTTCTTTCGAGACGTATGCGATCCATCTCACCTCGAGCTCCGAGAAGTCACCGCTAATCGCAGCTTGTCCGCTCCCGGAGTCGTGCTCAGTCGTCTGCTCTCGAACCGACTGGAGCGCGATACGTGGCGTGCAGTGCGACAGCCCATCCAGCGGCTCTTGTCTCATCCACCATTTCCACAGGCGCAACTCCTATCCAATTCTCAGCGGGGGGCGTTGAATGCTCGCTTCAACGAGGACTATCAAGAGGCCATTGCTTGGCCCGGACGACGCGACTTGTGACGACGGCATCGGCATCGCCGCCGCGAACCTTGCTGCCTCGGCTACAGGCCCGCGCGACAGAGTCCTGGTCGAGGCTGGAACCGGCTCTCGTCGCTGGGAACAAGCGGTCGGTGACCCATCGCAGGGAGGCAAGCCGGCTGCTCGGGTACGTCGTCGGGCAGCTCCTTGGGTGTAGGGGGAGAGGGCGTGGGGATGATGGCCTACCCGAGCAACCCCCGGCCTCCTGGCCAAATCCTTCCCAGATGCTCAGCGTTGACTTCTCAACCGGTTATCCACATTGTGTTGCCGGTCCGATGGTTGGCGGCGGTGATAAATATTGCGTGTTGTGGGAAGGCAGCCTTTTCGGTCCTCTGGCACTCGCCGATGTACAACGAATGGTTCTCGCGGGGAGCGCCGATGAAAACCTACAAATCCGGAGCGTAGGTTCGCAAGACTGGCGCTCGATCGGTGACCTGCCAGAGTTCGACGAGCTCTTTGGCAAAAAGAGCCGGACAAGAATCAAGACCGCCTCTGAAACACCAGCATCGAAACGTCGCGTCGTGTAAGTTCGTTCCCGAAATGTAAGCTGGTCCTGAACACCCGGCTCGCGTGGGCTCAAGATCAACAGCACTTGCGTGGGATGGCAAGGGATTTCATCCATTCGGGGGAGGTGGCGGCTGCCGTGCCGGCATCCTAGAGACTTGTGAGACGCGTGGCGAAGAGAGCGTCGCCGGGAAAATGACTCGTTGTCATTTCAAAGACGACACGTCGCGTTCCACCGCGATCGCCACAGACACGTAACCTTTCTCGGTGGGCGCCCCTCGCCAGGTCAATAGTCCGACCTGTTCGAGAATCGATAGCCAAAATGGTCAATCCCCGTGGTCCCCCGTCCAACGCGACCATGAGCGTCAGGCATCTTCTGGCGGGGATCTCCATTTCGAGACGTTCGATTTGGTCAGGAGACAGCCTTCTTTTGGTGACCCGACCGATATCACGGGGCATCTTCAAAAACCCTAGATCGGACGCCAAGCCCAGAAGGCGGCTAGCCGCTAGTGG
Organism: uncultured Polyangiaceae bacterium; assembly: GCA_964440025.1. Classification (GTDB taxonomy): domain Bacteria; phylum Myxococcota_A; class Polyangia; order Polyangiales; family Polyangiaceae; genus NIC37A-2. The sequence goes on from CAYTRQ010000142.1 coordinate 1,598, forward strand.
ATGCCTCTGCAGAGCGTCCGGGATCTCATGTTCGCTGCGGAGAACCATTTCTAGCGGGCCCGCACGGGTGCGAGCTTCGGCGCTCAGACGAACCTTCGTCGAAGCGGGCGGGGGAGCGTCCTGTAGCCCGTCCCGCAAGCTCGGACGATTCCTTGGACGGTCGAGACTTGGCTGTGAGAGCGGGCGCTCGGCCTCCAACCGTCTAGCGCACACGAAGAACGTACCTGGGGCGAGACCTTCGATTTGTCCCAATAGGGCGCCACTGGGATCATGAACCTGTATTCGATGTCCAAGCAGCGGCTCCTGGGGCAGGATGTCGATTCGAGAGCAACCGGTGATGTCGATTTTCTGGATGTCGATTCGTCCCACGGCGAGCGAGAAGGAAATCGATCGGTCGGGCTCACTCTCCGGTTCGTCGGGCAAGCTGGCCCGCTGGGAAGGAACTAGATCATAGAGGGGAATTTCAGGATGGAGCTCCTTGCGATCGGCACGCGTCTTCGTCCGACTGATCATGATCAAGGCGGTCCCCCGGCCCGAATGAGGCCTGAGACGCAAGGAGATCGCCTGGGAGACGAGATTGGAACAGACCAGAAGACCGCGCGTGTTTCCCTGAGGACGTCCCCGAGCAAAAATTCGCCCTTCTTCATCCAGGGCTTCAAGATCGAGCTGCAAGACCTCGGGGCCCGAGATGACGAAGATGTCTGCGCAGCGATCCGCTGGAATCGTGACTGAGAGGTAAGTAGGAAGTCTGGAATCCACAGGAAGGGCAACGCGTCGCTGATCCACCCAATCGCCCCCAAGCTCGGCCCGGCGAAGACTCAATGCCTGTTCGAGTCCTGGCCACCCCCCAGCTTTTCCTTTTTTTTCCTTCTGCGCTCCTACCGCATCGAGTACGACGTTTCGATCGGCCTGTGAAACGTCCAGAAGTCCTAATGCTACCTCGCCACGACCTTGAGCGATACGAGCGGAGACCAGCGCCCGTTGGTCGTGATCCGCACAAAGCAACAAGGTGGGGACTTCGTCCGGAGCTTCATCTCGCCCCAGCTCGGCGCCGTCGTCAGCGAAGGCGTAAAGGTCCAAGTCGCCCACTCGGCTGCCAGCTCGCGCCAGTACCAATGCGCAACGTCCACCCGGTACGAAAACGGTCGCATCAATGGAGTCACCGGGAATGCCTGCACCGTGAGCAAGTACTTGAAAGTGCTCCGCTCCTGCTTGCATCGCCTGCTTCGCCGGAGCGCCAAGAAGCTCATGGTCCGGGGAGGAGACCTTGCGAACGGTCGTTGGTTCTTTTGGGGTGGGGGAGTGAGCGGGGGAAGCGCACGAAATGAGCAACGCGAGCGAGCAAACTCCAGCGAAGCTAGGTTTCGCCAAAGGAAACCTCAACAGAAGTTGCAGCGCGGGATGGCTCCACCGCATCAAGGTTGCTTTCCGTGTGAGAGTTCCCATGCACCCAATATCCATATCAACTGAGAGCCAATAGCCTGGACCTCGATATCGGCTCGGGGTGCCCCCTCCGTACACAGTGTCAAGCTAGTGCCTTGATCTCCCTCTTTGGTTTGTGCTTGGCGAATCGCGGCCCCTGCGCGAGCCGCCACGGCGAGCTGCGCCGGGGCGCGGTGAAGTGAGGCGACGCTCAACAAGTAACACGTCTCCGGAGCGAGAGGCAGATGCAGTCGCGTCACGCCAGCGACACCGAGAGAAGAGAGTACGGGCGGTCGAGAAAGCGGGGGCATCCCCGTTTGAGTGAAATGAAAAGAATTGGCCAAGGCGCTTCTTGCTAGCGCGCCCCACTCGACCGGGAGACCTCGAGGGAGTGGCCAAAATGCCTGAAGGAGAGTCAGTTCACCAGCCTGCGGGCCACCGCGAACTTCTAGTCGAAGTGGCTGGTCCCGGCCGAGACAAAACTCGAGCGAGGCATCTGGGCTTGAGCTTTCATCCACGGCGACGGCTGTCCCGTCGCCTAAAGAAAGGAGCCTTGCATCAACATCGGAAGCAGCATGGTTTTCGTTCGAGGCAAGAATGTCGAGACGATGACACCCCTCCGCCAATTCCAGAAAGGATTCGACTCCGCCCTGATCGTCGGTTGCGAGAGAGCTCGTCCGGACAGACGCAGCGCGGGCTCTTTGAAGACGCCGCGTGCGCTGATGGGCCCTGTCGGCCACCTTCTCCAGCCGGGGGCGTGGTCCCACCTCGGGGGAAGCAAGGGGAGGCCCCGGATTGCGAGCAGGAAGGACAAGCGTTGCATGAGCTGGCGCCTTGGCTCCTTGGGCAATGACAAACTGCACGACTCCTCGTGGGGAGCGAAAATGGATCTGAAGGTGCTGAAGAAGAGCCCGCCGTGCATCGCAGCGTGTGATCTGCGCAAGTCCAGCAGTGCTCCGAACCGGCCATGATCGCGCCGTGACCTGTTGGTCTCTTTGAAAGGAAAGCACGAAAGACAGGTTGGGCGCACCCAGGGCAAGCACAGTCGTACAGTGCTTCGCTTCGATTTGTGCGGTGCTGAGAGGCAAAGGCAGAGGAATGACTTGCCCATGCTCCATGAGCCTAGGGGACAATAGGGTCACTTCCTGATTGAGCTGCCAAACGCTCTTCACCTCAGCTATGTCACTTCCGAGCGCTCCGAGCAGCTCGGCATTGCCTCGGGCATGCTCCTGAGTATCCGACGAGCTCTTCTGAGCTGAGGCCGCTTCGGGACGGGGGCTTTGCAGCTCGGAGGCTTTTCTTTGGTCCGCGGAGGCCCCTTCCGTCAAGAGGAGAGCGAACAGGAGACTCGCACCGACCTGCCGTGCTCCGCCAAAGACGGTGGAAAGGTCGAAACAACCCCGGTCAAACACCCGATCGTTCGATGATCTCAAAGGGCGCTTCGTCAAAGGTTTGCGTCTCCTCATTGTAAATGAAGAGCCTGTGATCGGTTGCTTTCCCTTCATCAACCGCCGTGACGAGGTAAGACAGCGAATAGGCAGGCCCTGCCTCGCCTCCCATTGTCATGCTAGCGGCGTCTTCCTCTGAAAAATAGGCTCCACAATCGAGGTGTGAGTGAAAAAACACTTTGACGGCCCTGCCATTGTCCCCGGCCCCCAAGATAGCCTTTTCGAACTTGCGACCGTTGATCTTGAAGTACTCCCGACCCGTGCGGGGGTGCCCTTCGGGATCCACTTCATGATACTTGTTGGCGAGGTTTTCTAGCACGACAGCACGATCGCAAAGCAGTGGGTCGGAGAGCGGACCTTCAAGATAACCGCAAGCCTCTTCGTCACGCCCGTAAGCCTCTCGACCAGCACGCTCGATATCATCCATTGTCGAGCGTGTAATACGCAAGTTCCCCCGTGTCCAAGGGGCCTGACTATGTTCTACCATGTGTACTTCTTCTCCCACTTCATGGGGCCAAAATAGCGGTCACCACGATCGCAGGCCACGGTAACGATACAGCCCCCTCCATCTTCCTTTTGGGCACGTTCCGCGAGCTGGATCGCCGCAGCAACGTTGGCTCCCGCGGAGTGACCAATGTAGAGTCCCTCTTGTTCTGCGCACTTTTCGGCCATGTCCCAACCGTCATCGGTACTGACCGGCAAGATCTCGTCGGGTACCGCGGGGTCATAGATGTTGGGGACGATGCTCGTCGCCATGTGCTTGAGACCTTCGAGACCGTGCATGGCTTCGGCAGGCTCTGCCGCAACACAGTGGATTTTACGGGAATGTTCTCGCAGCTTCCGTGTCGTTCCCATGGCAGTACCGCTCGTGCCCAGGGCGGCTACGAAATGGGTAATTTGATCGCCGAGCGCATCGAGAATTTCTGTTCCCGTACCGTCGTAGTGCGACAAAGGATTCGAAGGGTTCGAATACTGATCACAGTAAAAGTACTTGTCTGGTTCTTCCTCGACTAACTTTCTCACGAGCCGAATGGCCCCATCGGAGCCTTCCATGGGGGAGCTAAAAATCAACTCGGCACCGTAGGCCTGTGTGATGTCTTTACGCGCTTTGGTGACGTTCTTCGGCATGACCAGCTGCACTCGGTAGCCAAGTGCAGCGCCGACCATCGAATAGGCAACGCCGGTGTTCCCGCTCGTGGCGTCAATCAGGATCTTGTCCTTCGTGAGTCGTCCACTCTCGATGGCGTCCGTGACCATGCGCAGTGCAGGACGATCTTTAACGGAGCCGCCTGGGTTCATGAACTCCAGTTTAAGAAAGACGTCCACGTCAGGGACGTGGGCGGCGACCTTCCTGAGACGAAGGAGCGGAGTATTCCCGATACCCTCGATAATTCGGGACATGCGAACGCAACGGGTGAGACGGAGACTCATGGTAGACCAAGCAAGCGTTTAATGCTGGACAGAGCCACGAGGGCGCCATGGGCGACCTCGTGGCTAGGATCGTGTCGAAAAACCGAGAGGAGGTGCCGAGGCAGGGAATTCGGCTGAGCTGGCTTCGCCCGGTGGGAGGTCTCCTTGGAAAGGGCATCTGGTCGAGAGATGACCTCCGAGCGAAGACCGGCTCCTTGGGCATATTTCCTTGCGACCTCAACCGTGCGTTCGGAAAGGTCAGCGGAAAGTACGAGCTCCCCCCGCTCGAGACGGAGCTGACCGTCTGTTCCTACCTCTGGTAGGATGACTTGGCGATCGACGCGCGACGGGCAGGGGGGAGCCATATCGATTTCAGAGCCTTCCGCCTGCGATGGCCGGAACCACACTCAGTTCCTCGCCGTCTTTGACTTCGGTCTCCAGTCCGTCGAGAAATCGAATATCTTCGTCCCCAACGTAGAGATTGACGAAGCGACGAACGCCCTTCTCGTCCATGAGGCGTTCCTTAATGCCAGGGTGGTTGGATTCGAGATCGTCGATTACGTCTCGAACGGTCGCCCCGGTTGCGGAAACGGATTCGGCTCCGCCGGTTAAGGTGCGAAGTGGTGTGGGAATACGGACAGTGATTGCCATGTTTCTTTCTCTCTTTGTTGATGCGGGCTTCTCAAAAAAGCCGGGCAAGTGTGTTTTCTCGGGACGCTCGGAGGACACAGAGCGCACAGTGAGTGAAGAATTAGTGGGTGAGCCGCACGGAGGAATCGCTGTGCAGAGAACGTGGGCCAAGATAGCGGTGTTCGGTCAGGTCATGAATCGTGGCGGAGGCCCCGCAGAGGAGACAGTCGGGGCGAGAAGAGATACTGGTTTTCCGGAGCCGATTCGACTTGCCGTCGAAGCTCCAGATTTCTCCCGTCCGCGACGTGTCACCCATGGCGAGGTCGATGGCAAGATCTGCCATGAGTCCCCCGAGGAAGCCCACGACTGGGCCCATGACTCCAGCTTCGGCGCAATTGGGGGCCGCACTCGCTGGCAGGAGATCTTCAAACAGGCACCGATAGCACGGGCGTCCGCGATGAGCGACGCTCAAGACCGTTCCGTGCCAACGGATCCCGGCTCCATGAACGATGGGCTTTTCACCAAGAAACGCGGCATCGGCAGCGAGAAATTTTGTCGCGAAATTGTCGGCGCCCTCCACGACGAGATCGGCCTCTCCGACAAGCCGGGCGGCAGTCTCGGGCAGGAGGCGCGTTTTTCTTCGCTCCACCGAAGAGGCCCCCATTTCCAAGAGCGCGTCCCGAGCCGCATCCAATTTGTTTCTGCCGACATCCCGCTCGGAAAACAAAATCTGCCGCGCTAGGTTCGATTCCGCGACCTCGTCATCGTCACAGAGCACGAGTCGAACGCCAGCGCGTGCCAGCGCCAAGGCAGCGGGACATCCCAGACCTCCCACTCCCACCACGAGTGCCACTTTCTGGCTGTCCCAGTGTCGATCAGAAGTATTCATCAAGGCTGAAGTACCGTTCCCCGGTGTCGCAAAGGATGGTCACTACCGTTTTATCGGAACCCAGTTCTCGAGCGACGTTCAGGGCTACCGAGACGTTGGCCCCGCCGCTCAGGCCGACGAGGACGCCCTCTTTTCGGCCAAGTTGTCGCTTGACTTCATAGGCACGCTCGTCGGTTACGGTCCGTACCTCGTCAACGAACTGCGGATTGTAATTCTTGGGCACGAATCCAGCCGCGATTCCCTGGATTTTCGACGGTCCCCGTTCGCCACGGGAAATCGTCGCACAACTCTCGGGCTCGACCGCAATGATCTGGCAGTGGGGATGGATTTCTTTGAGGCGCTGTCCTACGCCGCTGACCGTGCCCCCTGTTCCTACGGCCGCGACAAAGGCGTCAATGGGTCGACCAGCCAGCGCAAACAGCAGCTCCTCAGCGGTTTTTTCGTAGTGAACCGACGGATTGGAAGGATTGTCGAACTGGCGCGGAAGAAATGAACCCGCGGTCATGCGGCCGAGCTCTTCCGCTCGAGCAACCGCTCCTTCCATTTGTTCGTCTTCTGGAGTGAGGATGAGCTCGGCTCCGTAGGCTGAGAGAAGCGCACGCCGCTCGAGGCTCATGCTTTCTGGCATCGTGAGAATGCAACGATAGCCACGCTGTCGACAAACGATGGCGAGTCCGATGCCAGTGTTGCCGCTCGTCGGTTCGATGACCGTGCCTCCTTCACGTAGAAGACCAGAAGCTTCGGCCTGTTCGATCATCGACAGCGCGATCCGATCCTTGACCGAACCGCCCGGGTTCTGCAGCTCCAACTTGCCGAGAAGCGTTGCTCGAGGAAGATCGCTTTCCACTCGAGATAGCTCGAGCAATGGTGTGTCGTGAACCAGATCCAGAACACTTTCGTAGATGAGCTCGCGGGGATGAGGCCGCTTGAGGGGCTGTTGCGCTGGCATGAGGTCGGGCTTGTCCTTGGTGGAATTCAAATGAAATACATGTATCCGTCCGTGGCGCCCGGCCTGCGAACGCCAAGTGCCGTGGCTTTGGCGCATACGTCGGCGACCGTCACTTCTCCGAGACAAGAGGCGATGCGCTGCGAGATTTCCTCGAAGACCGCGTCGGTCACTTTCTGACCGTCGCCGACTGTGCCATCAACGCGGCGAACCTTTGGCCCACCGCGCTGATTGGTCTCACCCAGCGCCACTGGCCCTTCAATGACCTGTACGACTTCGCCGAGTGGAATTTGGTCTGCAGGACGGGCCAGAAGGTACCCTCCCTGGGGGCCTCTTTTGGAACCAACAATGCCGGCTCTTTTGAGATCCTGAAAGATTTGCTCGAGGAAACGAGGAGGGATCCCTTGTCGTTCGGCGATGTCCTTGACCTGGGTCGGCCGTCCTTCGTTGTAGAAGGCTATGTCAAACAATGCGCGCACCGCGTAGCGCCCCTTACTGGACAGCTTCACAGCGGTGATCTGCTTTGGCACATCGGAATTGTCAAGAATGACTTCCGCATTCTTCTCGGCAATTCCAGTGGGGCTACAAGGCGTTTCGATGACGTGGGCCTGCCTGGGGCCCTTTTGAAGCCCCTCATGAGTCAGGCTTCGCAGGTCTTTTCCAGGAAGATGAGTAGAGCGCCTCGATCTCCGGGCCATATCTGTCCAGGATTTTGGAACGCTTCAACTTGAGCGAAGGGGTCAACATCCCATTTTCTTGGGTCAAGTCATCGGTGGCGATGACGAGATCGCGGGGACGTTCATAGGCTTTGAAAGCCGAGCTATATTGCTCGAGCTCCTTTTGGAGCAACGGTTTGGTGCGCGCGTCGAAGCTGAGCTGCGCAGGGTCCTCGGTGGATGCGGAAAGGAACCTTCGAAGTGAGGTCCAGTTGGGAACGACCAGGGCCACGTTGTAGGGCCGATTTTCGCCATAAAGCATCACATTGTCGATGAGGGGAGAGAGCTTGAGCTGTTCTTCCAAAGGTGACGGAACGACGAATCGACCGTTTTCGAGCTTGTATTGCTCCTTCATCCTCCCGGTGATGTAGAGGTATCCGTCGGCATCGAGATAACCAAGATCGCCCGTTCGCAATGCGCCATCCGGCCGAAGGACCTTTTGAGTCTCCTCAGGACGGTTGTGGTACCCCATCATGACATTCGGCCCAGAAACAATGATTTCGCCCGTCGGATACGGAGGCGCCTCATCACCCATTGGCGAAGCCAAGCCGCGTTCTCGAAGAAAAGAACGGAAACCAAATCGACCAGAAGAAACTGGTCTGGCGCTCGTCTCACTGGGGTTCAAGTGAGACGGTGGAGAACCTTTCGACGCAGGGAACGTTTCAGGAGAATCGTCCGGCGTAGCGATGGATACCTTCACTTCCGGGAAGGGCAATCCGACGCTCCCCATCTTCTTGTGTCCTTCATAATTCGAGCTCACGACCGGGCTCGCTTCGGTGAGACCGTATCCTTCGTAGAGCTCTAGGCCCAAAGCGTCGACGAACTCGGCAACCTCCTTGCTGAGGGCTGCGCTCCCGCAAATGGTGAGCTGCAATCGACCTCCCAAGCGAGCGCGCACCTTGGCGAAAACGAGCCGGTCGGCAAGTGCGTCAAGCATCCTGTCCGCCGCCCGTCCTGTGTTGCCGTGCGACCGCGCGGCACGCAGGCGTTGCCGAGCTGCGATGCCCGCCCTGACCAGCATGCGCACGGGCTCGGCCTCTTCCAACTGCCGATTCACTCCGGCGTAGATCCGGCCCCAAATACGGGGGACCGCTACCAGCACCGTCGGCTTGAAACGAGCGAGGTTTTCCTGGAGGCGGTGAATGTCATCGTTGATGACTACCGTCGCCCCGGAGTGGAGGAGAACGAAAAGCTCTGCCGTTTGCCCGAAAGCATGGGCCCAAGGCAAAAACGCCAACGACCGGTCCTGGGGACCGAAACGGTAGCGGTCGCAAGAAGCCAGAACATTGGAGCAGAGATTGCCGTGGCTCAGTCGAACTCCTTTGGGCTGGCCCGTCGTTCCGGAGGTGTAAATGAGAGTGGCAAGATCCGTCGGCTCCAACTGCGCCGGATCTTGCGGATGGGCTCGCCCCTCTGCCAGGAGGCTTTCATACCCGTCGGCGCCTTTGCTCTCTAAGTCAACGATGACCTTGAGCTCTTCGAGCCGAGGTTGCATGGCCGTCAGGCGGTGCGCGATGACCGTATTGGCGGCGCAGGCGACCCGAGCCCCCGAGTCTCGGAGAATGAACTCCCAGTCTTCCGGTGGTTGCGCCTCGTACAGAGGGACAAAAACAGCCCCCAGGCTGTAGGTAGCAAAGGCCAGCACCACCCACTCGATGCGGTTGTTGGAGATGATGGCAACGCGATCGCCATAGCGGACCCCCTTTTGGACCAGTCCGCCTCGTGCTTCAGCCACCCGGTGTCCCAAATCGCGGTAGTGGATGAAGCGCCAAAATTGGCCTTGACGAGCACCCAGTGCCTCCTGCTCTGGGTGGTGCGCCACGGCATGCGAGAGCAGCTCGGGCAAGGTCCGCATCGGCGCCGTCATGGTTCGGAGAGACGATATGGGGCAGCGATCAGGCGGTCAATGGGATGCTGTGCTACAGGGGGTGCGCCAGCCATGCCTAGCTATTCCGTGATTACCTTTGGTTGCCAAATGAATGTGCACGATTCCTCCAGGATGGAGGAGGTCCTCAAGCGTGCCGGCTATCACGCAGCAGAAGGCGTCGAAGAATCGGACGTCATTCTTTTGAATACGTGTAGTATTCGCGACAAGGCAGAACAAAAGTTGCGCAGCGAGGTCGGCCGGCTCGGTCTTCTCAAGCAGAAGCGCCCCGAGATCGTGATTGGAGTAGCGGGTTGCGTAGCCCAGCAGGAAGGGGAGAGGCTTCTCAAGGGCCTCCCACAGATCGATCTCATTCTGGGTCCGGACAACATCGCGGAACTTCCATCCCTGCTCGCCAGCGTGGAAACGGGCGGATTGCCGGAAGTCAGAACGGTGTTCGATGTTGATCGTCCGTCCTTTTTGGCAGCTTCTCCTGAGCCTGGCAGCACCGGAGCGACGGCCTTCGTGACCGTGATGAAGGGCTGCAATGAACGGTGCAGCTATTGTGTGGTGCCTCACACTCGAGGGCCGGAACGCTATAGGCCGTCACGGGAAATCATCGATGAGTGCCGTCGCTTCGTGGAAAGCGGCGCTCGAGAAGTGACCCTGCTGGGGCAAACGGTCAACAGCTATCGTGATCCCAGCGGCGCGTTGCCTCGAGCCCCGGACGCGGAAAAATGCCAATGGCGCCATACGCGGGGGGCTCTCGCCCGCCAGGATGAGACCCAATTTCCAGCGCTTTTGCGTGCCATCGCCGAGCAGGTGCCCGAGCTCCTCCGGCTGCGATACGTGAGTCCTCATCCACGGCATCTCACGAGCTCGTTGATCGCTGCCCATCGTGACTTGCCAGTTCTTTGCAGCCACGTACATATGCCCGTGCAGTCGGGCAGCGATGCCCAGCTCCGGCGCATGATCCGCCGCTACTCTGCGGCCGAGTACATCGAACGGACGGAAGCGCTGAAACGAGCGGTGCCGGGATTGACCCTTTCTACGGACGTCATCGTTGGATTCCCTGGAGAGACGGAAGAAGACTTCGAATGGACTGTCGATTTGGTGCGACGGGTCGGATTCGTGGCTCTGTTTGGATTCAAGTATTCCCCTCGGCCGTTCACACCCGCCTTGAAGCTAGGAGATGATATCTCCGAGCCCGAGAAGGGCAGACGGTTGGAGCGACTTTTTTCGGTCGTCGATGAACAGAAGGCAGCGCATCTGAAGAGTCTCGTTTCTAGTGAGCAGGAAGTCCTCATCGAGGGACGCAGCAAGAGCGGACATCTGACGGGGCGGACAGCGCGCAACGAAATCGTCCATTTGCTGGAAGACAAGCCTGCCGACTCCTCTAGCAGCCAGTGGGGGACGGGCGCTCTTGCGCTTGTGCAGGTCACAGAGGCCTTTCGCAATTCCTTGGCTGCTCGTCCTTTACGGGTGCTCCATCCCGCTCCCCACGCTCATGACTTTGCTGGGCGCGACTCCTCCGGGCGATGGCACAAGGCCTCGACCTCCCCCCCGTTGCAACGGGCCCTGCCAGTCGTGGGCTAGTGCCTCGGCAACTCACGTTTCGAGCGGTTTCGAAGCACTCCCAGAAGT
>CAYTRQ010000143.1:0-12559 GCA_964440025.1 uncultured Polyangiaceae bacterium
AACACTTGGCTCCCCGTGCACGGCTTCATGGAGTGCTCGTGGATATTTTCGAAGTGGGCGTGCTGCTTGCTGGCAAGAGCGGCATAGGCAAGAGCGAGTGTGCGCTGGAGTTGGTCATGCGCGGTCACCGCCTCGTTGCCGACGACGTGGTGGAGTGCGATTTCCGTCCGCCCGGGATGGTCTTTGGGGAGCCTGCCAATCCGTTGCGTCACTACATGGAGGTGCGCGGGCTGGGCATTCTCAACATCAAGGATCTCTATGGCGTGACCGCCGTGCGAGATCGAAAACGGATCGATCTCGTGGTCGAGCTAGAGCTATGGGATCCTGCTTCGGAATACGACCGGATCGGAGTCGAGGATCACCATCAACGGATCTTGGGTGTCCCTGTGCGGATGGTGCGATTGCCGATCCAACCGGGGCGCAATATGAGCTCGATCATCGAGATCGCCGCTCGAGCCGAGCTCCTGCGGCGTGCAGGGCACCATCCGGCTAGAGAGTTCATCGACCGCATCGAGCAGCGCTCGGTTTATCCCTCGACGGCACCTTTGCCTCTTCGACGAATCCCCGATGAAAGCTCTGCTCCGCCGCCGGTGCATTCGGTAGAGTCGGTGCGCTTCTCGAATCTTCTCGCGCGACAGCTTTCCGAGCAAGGAAAGAACGGGAAAGGAGAGCCAGAGGAGTGAGCTCCCACGATCAAGCAAGTACCGACGCGCTTTCACTGATCGTAGTGACCGGACTCAGTGGTGCGGGGAAATCGACGGCGATCAACGCACTCGAGGACCTGGGCTATTTTTGCGTTGACAACCTACCAACTCCGGTGCTCCAGGCCACTCTCGATGCGCTCATGGAAGCTGGAGAGCGGCGCGTTGCGCTTTGCCTCGATATTCGTGCCGGGAGTTATCTCAGCGGGCTCGGTGGGGTGCTTGATGCAGTGCATGACCGAGGGAAGGTCACCATGTCGGTGCTCTATCTCGATTCCTCTGAGGAGCTTCTTTCACGAAGGTTCAGTGCGACGCGGCGTCCTCATCCTCTTTCTGCAGGGGTTCAGTCTGCGGCGGGGCAGCAGCAAGTCCGCGCTCCAGTAGAGGGAGTCCGGCTAGAAAGAGAACTTCTTGCGCCGTTGCGGGCAAGAGCGGACACCGTGATTGATACATCAGATCTGACGGTACACGATCTTCGTCGTGAGATCTTCGAACGCTACGGACGGCTCGGTGCGGGAGCTCAAGCGATGCGCCTCCGGATCCTCTCGTTTGGATTCAAGTACGGGATCCCTCATGATGCCGATCTGTTGTTTGACGTCCGGTTCTTGCCCAACCCTCATTTTGTTGAAGGATTGCGAGAGAAGTCGGGCCAGGATGATGAAGTAAGGGCTTACATATCGGCTCAGCCCGACGCGAGCGGCTTTCTGGAAAAGGTTTTGCCGTTGATTCGTTTTTGCCTTCCCCGGTTTCGCAAAGAGGGCAAGAGCTATGTGACCATTGCTATTGGCTGCACCGGTGGGCGGCATCGCTCGGTGGCGCTTTCGGAATGGCTCAGAGAGGAGCTAGGAAGCCTTATGGAGGGAATCGAAGCCGTCCATCGTGACGTTCACCGGAATCATGTCAATAGCCCCATTGATGAAACGGGCTGCTCCGGGAAAGGGGAAGAGGTCGAGTCGTTCGGAGCACCGGCGGACGTGGTCGGACCCAAACCGACACGGGCGGACTCGAGAAAGGCCGAATCGAAGGAAATGAGCGCGACGCAGGCTGGCCTGAGAGAAGAAGCCGATTGGCGTCATGTTTGGCGTGATTGACGCCAGGGAGAAGTGATCCTCAGCTTGAAGGGAGTCTGAGACCAAGCCATGTCCAGTCACGCAGAAGGCACTTTCGAAATCGTCAATCGCCTGGGTCTCCATGCCAGGGCCGCCAGCAAGTTGGTCCAGGCGGCGTCTCGTTTTTCTTGTGATGTGACGCTCACCCGTGATGGGCAAGCTGCGAACGGCAAGAGTGTGATGGGCGTCCTTTTGCTTTGCGGTTCACGGGGCACTCAGGTGACTGTGGAAGCCGATGGTCCTGACGCAGCGGAGGCTCTCCAGGCCATTGGGGAACTCATCGAGAACCGGTTTGGGGAAGAGGACTGAGCGGCTGCATGGGGGAGGGGTCTACGCAACGGCAACACCGGACGGTTGATCTGGAGGGCATTGGCGGCTCAGGCGGCTTCGCCATTGGGCAGGCCGTTGTCGTTGCGACGGCGAGAACCGGTGTGGCGCATCGCCGGATTGGTCCCGATGAGGTCGAAGAGGAAATTGCCCGCTTCGATCGTGCCGTTGGGCAGGCGATCGAAGACCTCAGGGCGGTCACCGAGAAGCTGCGGCGAGGAGACTCCGTCGCGGCAGAGACGAACATCCTCGATGCGTACATCATGATGCTGGGTGACGTAACTCTGCGGGATGATGTCAAAGATCTGATCCGTCTGCAGGGCCAGTGCGCCGAGTGGGCCCTGGAATCCTCGGTCGAGGTGATGTGCAGCCAACTCCGCGAGTCCGAAGACCCTTATCTGGCGGAGCGCCGGCACGACTTCGAGTTTATTCGGGATCGGCTGCTGCGGGCGCTCGGCGGAGAAAGCTATGGCGATCTGGTTCCCCCTCATCGCGAACCGGTCGTCATTGTGGCTCATGATTTGTCTCCGGCAGAGACGGCGACGTTGAGCAAGGACCTGGTGCTGGGGCTGGTCACAGAGGTCGGAACTCGCACCAGTCATACGGCGATTCTTGCACGTGCCATGGAAATTCCGGCTGTGGTTGGTGCTTCGGGAGTGCTCAGCCACGTCGGCGACGGAGATCAGATCGTCGTTGACGGTGTTCATGGTCGCGTCATCGTCGATCCTTCTCCCGAGGTGCTGCACGAGGTGCAGCCGAAGGCGGAGCGGTACTATGCGGTCGCGCGCGATCTGAGGCAGCTGCGCGATGAGCCAGCCCGAACTCGGTGCGGAACGACCATCAGCCTTCAGGCAAACATCGAGCTGGCCATGGAGGCGGACATCGCATTGAACCACGGTGCGCGAGGCATCGGTCTGTACCGGACCGAATTCCTCTATATCGATCGAAAAGCTCCTCCTTCGGAAAGCGAACAATACGAGGTCTATAGTCAGGTCGTCAAAGCAATGGCTCCTCGGCCGGTGACGCTCCGTACGTTCGATATTGGTGGAGACAAGTTCGTCTCGACGATCAAGATGCCTCGAGACATGAACCCCGCGCTGGGCCTCCGGGCCATCCGATTGGGGCTCAAGCAACCTGAGTTGCTCAAAATGCAGCTACGGGCGATGGTGCGCGCTTCTGCCCACGGTCCGGTGCGCATCATGGTGCCGATGGTCGCTTCCATCGGAGAAATGCGAGCGGCGCGGGCTTTGCTCAGCGAGTCGGTTTTGGAGGTCGACCGAGCACATCATCCACATTCCGATCACATTCCACTCGGGTGCATGGTCGAAGTGCCTTCCGCAGCCATTATGGCGCCCGAATTTGCTCGAGAGGCCGAGTTTCTCAGCATTGGGACCAACGATCTCGTTCAATATTGCTTGGCGGTGGATCGGACGAGCCGAGAGCTCGCCCGATTGGCTAGCTATTTCGATCCAGCGGTGATTCGGCTGATCAAGGGCGTCATCAGTGCCGGCGACTTCCGAAAGCGCTCGGTATCGGTCTGTGGCGCGATGGCGAGCGACCCCTTGGCTGCCATTTTGTTGGTGGGAATGGGCTTGAGGAATCTCAGCATGGAAGCTTCGGCCATCCCCGAAGTCAAAGCTGCCATCGCTCGTGTGAGGCTAAAAGAAGCCGAAAATGCGGCTGATACGGCGTTCGAAGCAACCACTGCGCATGAATTGGAGCAAACGCTGGCGGAGCAATTCGCCCCTCACCTGACCGATATTCTGGATCCCATTTAGAAGGCGTGAGCGGCACGGTCCAGGCTAAAAAAGGGGAGTTGACCGCCCTCGCCCCCGTCAGAGTGCGAGTCGAAAAGCAGTATCGATTCAGCGGGGTAGGGATTGAGCCATTGAAGGTCTTTTTTGCGTTTTTGAGCTTGGCTCGAGCTCGTTCTAGGTCAAAATGCCTCCGTCGCCCGCCGTGGTCCCGTCGATGAGCGTGATGGTCGCTGTCTCCGCAACCCCGGCGGGCTCGCTTTCAAGAAAAATGCTGAACATTTTGCCTCGCGGTGCCGTTGACCGACCTCCGGTGGCACGTATACTTCGCCTCCCTAACAAACTTTGAGGAAAAAGAAGCATGCCTCTCGCACCTGGAGCCAAGCAAGCGCTCATCGAATCAGCACGCACCCACGAGACCGATACCGGCTCGCCTGAGGTGCAAATTGGATTGCTCACCCAGCGGATCGTCTACCTGACGGAGCACTTCAAGACCCACAAGAAGGATCATCACAGTCGTCGTGGCCTTCTTAAGCTGGTGGGTCGACGGCGTCGCCTGCTCGACTATCTCAAGAACAAAGACGTCGAACGTTACAAGAAGGTGCTTACAGCCCACGGGATCCGCAAATAGGCGGGTCCTTTTTTGTGCCCTGGTCCGTCGAGCCAAAGACATGCCTCAAGCTTTGACATGGCAGACGAAAGCTCGATTTTGTGGGGAAGCGAATCCCCCTGGGGATTGTTCGCGATTAGATTCCTCGCGATGAGGGGCGCTTTGAGGGCAAAGCTCGACACCGCGGGTTCAGCCGCCCGTAATTCGTATTTCCGGCAAAAATCGCCTTCTTCAACTTCGCTTCGTGCTCGCGATCGGCTGATGTCCCCTGGGGCCGAGCTGTCGCGGTCAGGAACCGAGGCTGAAGTGTCAGGCGTGTCGCCGGCGTATTGCTGCACGTAGCAGCCCACGCGCAAGGAGCGCAAGACACATGTTTGTACGTGAATCCGTAAATATCGGCGGACGCTCGCTCACTTTTGAGACCGGTCGTCTCGCCAAGCAAGCTCATGGTTCGGTTCTTCTTTCTTTCGGAGGAAGCCAGGTACTCATTACTGCTACTTCGACGTCGGAGCGGCCTGGTTTGGATTTCTTTCCACTCACTTGTGAGTACGTGGAAAAGACCTATGCTGCAGGGAAGATCCCCGGTGGCTTCTTCAAGCGGGAGGGGCGTCTGAGGGACTACGAAGTCCTGGCTGCGCGCCTGATGGACCGCCCGCTCAGGCCGCTTTTCCCTAAAGGATACAAGAAGGACACTCAGATCATTGCCACGGTGCTGAGCGCTGACCGCGTCAATCCTACGGAAGTCCTTGCGCTTTCCGGGGCAAGCGCCGCCCTGCACATCTCGGATATTCCCTGGGACGGCCCCATGGCCGGCATACGAGTGGCGCGCGTCGATGGTGAATTCGTCGCTTTGCCTACTTTTGAGCAGCTGGAAAGGGCCGACATCGATCTGGTGGTTGCCTGTAGTCAGGATGCCATCATGATGGTCGAAGGAGGGGCTGATGAGGCAACGGAGCTGGAACTGATCGACGCTTTGGAGTTTGCGCACCAAGAATGCCGCAAAATCATCGAGGTGATCGAAAAACTGCGCAATAGCGTGGGCAAGGAAAAGAGGGAATTTTCGGTTCCCACGATCGATTCAGACTTGGCTAGGCGGATCGCCACGCTTGCTGACGAAGACCTCAAGGTCGCCTGCGTCGTCAAGGAAAAGCATGCTCGCTACGATGCCTATGCCAAGATCAAGGAGCGGGTCGTTGCCACCCTGAAGGAAGAGCTTGGTGAGGAATCCTTCACGGAAAACGAAAAGCTCATCAAAGCCGAACTGGAGAACCGCAAAGCGGAGGTCGTGCGAGGCATGGTTCTCGATACGGGAAACCGTATCGATGGTCGCACGGGCAAAGACATCCGTACGATTTCCTGTGAGGTGGGGGTTCTGCAGAGAACCCACGGCTCCGCGCTGTTTCAGCGAGGAGAGACGCAAGCCATCGTGACAGCGACGCTTGGCACCTCGAGTGACGAGCAAAAAATCGACGCGCTGACCGGAGAGTCGTGGAAGCAATTCATGCTCCATTATAACTTCCCACCATTCTGTACCGGTGAGACCAAGCCGATGCGAGGGCCGGCGCGGAGAGAAATTGGACACGGTGCGCTTTCCGAGCGGGCTCTCATGCGCATGGTGCCGAGCCATGAGGATTTCCCTTACACCATCCGGGTGGTGAGTGAGATCCTCGAATCCAACGGTTCGAGCTCAATGGCATCGGTTTGTGGTGGTACCTTGGCGATGATGGATGCCGGAGTTCCTCTCAAGAGGCCGGCAGCGGGCATTGCCATGGGCCTGATCAGTGAAGGAAATGACCGCTTTGCCATTTTGAGCGACATCCTCGGGGATGAAGATCACTTGGGCGACATGGACTTCAAGGTTTGTGGCACCAATCGCGGTGTGACGGCCATCCAAATGGACATCAAGATTGCTGGCTTAGCCCGCAGTGTCATGGAGCAGGCTCTCGAGCAGGCCCGGGAGGGGCGCTTGTTCATTCTCGACAAGATGCTCGCCACCCTGCCGCAGGCGCGTGAAGACATCAGCAGGTATGCGCCACGGATCACCAGCGTTAAGGTCAAGCCCGACCAGATCCGTGTTGTTATCGGACCGGGAGGCAAAACGGTCAAAGGGATTGCGGAACAAACGGGATGTGCCGTCGACATTCAGGACGATGGGACGATCAACATTGCGGGCACCGATCCGGATTCTGTCAAGGCAGCTATTGAAATTATCGAAGGACTCACGGCTGAGCCGGAGGCTGGTAAGACGTACAAGGGAACCATCAAGCGGATTGTCGACTTCGGGGCGTTTGTAGAGATTCTGCCGGGCAACGAAGCCCTGTTGCATGTCTCAGAGATTGATCACGCTCGAGTCGAGCACCCCGGCGATGTGTTGGCGGAAGGGGACGTCATCGAGGTCAAATGCATTAGCGTAGAAAGGGACGGTAAAACTCGCCTGAGTCGCAAGGCGCTGTTGCCGTTGCCGGAGGGCGGAGCGCCCGCGCGGGAGGAGCGTCCTGAACGCCCCGAAAGAGCAGAGCGAGGTGAGCGCAGCGAACGGTCCCCACGCCGCGAAGGTCGATCTCGAAAGGAGGGAAGAGGGCGTGACCGGGGGGAGCGTTCTCGACGCGAAGGCGAGCGACCTCCTCGCCGAGAAGCCGATTCCCCTCGAAGAGACGAGGAGCGCACTCGCAGCGAAGGGGAGGGGCGTCCTCGCCGAGAACGTAAAGGAGAACGGGCGCGGAGCGCGGAGCGCACGCGGGGTTCGGACGAGGGCCGGCCTCGAGCCGAAGAAGGCTCGCGCGGTGAAGGAGAAGAGCGCCCCAAGCTGACCGAAGCCGAACGTGCCGAGGCACGGGAACGCCGTCGGAAGGAGCGCGCTGCAGCTCGGGCGCGGGCCGCTTCGGAGGAATGACAGGAGTCGCCCGCCCTTGCCGTGCATGGGGCGGGCGACGAAGCAAGCACCGGCACATCAACCCAAAAGGGGCTTCCGTGTTGAAGTACTAGAGGTGTTTGGGACGGTCGCTAGCCTGAGCGACTTGCTTGACCTTGACCGAGCCTTGGGCCTGGAGAGCTTGCGCTCGATTCCAGATCTCCTGACCGACCTTTTCGTCGCTGCTCGTGACGGCAATGACGTAGCTTCCGTGCTGAGGCGCTACTTTGACCGACTCGACTCCACCCGTTGGCCGAAGTGGATCATTGGGGTTGTCGGCGGGGGTGGTGGCTGCTGCGTGGCAAGCGGCAGCTCGGTGGAGATAGGCCTGGCTCATGCCGGACTCAGCTGCAACATAGAGCTTGGCCCCAGCCGTTTCCTTGGTGGTCAGCGCTCGGGCGCGGAAGACTTCCCGGTAGGCGGGCTGAGCCGCATAGACCTTTTCGTGGAGTTTTGCCCCGTCCTCGACGACTTGTGGTGTGCAGGCACTTCCTTCTGCCACCTGTGGTTCAGACTGGTTGACCTGTGAGCAACCAGCCATGAGTCCCAGCAACATGCTTCCAGCAATCATTTGACGCATCATACATTACCTCCGTGGGTTGAAATCTTGACTCCGAATCCATGCAAGAACGGGGCCGAGTCATTCCCTGATCCAGGTTTCAGTGGTGGTGGAATATATCCATAGGTGTCGGATGAAACACACCCTCAGTGAGGCAAACAACTTCGTCTCCGAAATATGCCCGAAATATTCGGAGAAATCTTCCAGAAATGGTCCGTAGAGGATCTCGCAATGGAAGCAGCCGCAATTTAGGGGGGTGGTTGCCGATTCCAAAAGCCGATCTCGTTCTGACAGATCTCGAGAAATGCTCGCTTTGCTGGGAGCGCTGGTGTTTCACCTGGTTGTGTTTCATCTGACTGCCTGGGAGGTTCCGGAAGGGGCGTCGAATCAAAATCAGCAAAACGATCCTCAGTGGGTTTCGGCAATCGATTCGTCTCTGATTGAGATTGTGGATTCCAATGGGGCATCAGGGGAACAAGCCTGGGGGCCAAGGGTGCCAGGTCAGGCAAGAGAGCAGCAGGTAAGGGGGCCAGAGCATGTAAAAAAGGGGCAAGGGGCGGCACCGTCTGGTTCGAGCCCCACTGAGGCGGGCAACGTGGCGTCTTCTTTTGACCGGGAATCCGCTGACGCAGAAGATGCGCGCGTGACGGACGTGGCAGAGCAGGAAAGCGCCCAATTCCTGGCGACCTTGAGAAAGCTCTATGCAGCACAGGACGAACAAGAGGAGCGTCCCGTCGCATCCGGTCCATTCGACGCCCCAGAGATCGCCCGGGAGCCCCTCCTCGCGCAGGGACGTGCCAGTAGCTCCCAGGTGGCCCGTTGGGCCGCGGCGGCAAAGGAGCTCGGGGCGAAGGGGGCGCAAGAAGCTTCCTCAGGGGAGGGCGGAACGAGGGCTCGGGGCTTGGAGGGCCAAGACCTGGGCGGCCGAGGTGCAGGTCATGCGAATGGGGGCAGCGCTAGGGCTTCGCATGGGCCGCTGCTTGTGTCCGAGAGCGCACGGTGTGCTCGCTACTTTCCCTTTAACGCCCGCAAGTCGCATGCGGAAGTCCGCTTGCGGGTTGACGTGGACGAACAGGGGCACGCTCACGGTGCTTGGGTCGTGCGTTCGTCCCAAAAGGAGTTTAGCGATGCAGCCAAGGCATGTGCTAGGCATCTCCTCTTTCGTCCGGCGACAGATGAGAGAGGGCATGCTCGTGAGGGACGTGTGGAGCTGACTGTGGTTTTCGAACGTCCCTCATAACAGGGCTTTCAATGACACGGACCACCCCGTTCGAAGGTCTCATGAAGTGAGGCTTTGAGGGGGGGCGGCCGCCTCACGCGTGTCGCTGCGAGGAAATGTTCAGCTCTGCATCACACGCAGCGAACGGCCTTGAAGCATTTCGTTCAGCGAGCCGCTGCGGTAGCCGAGCAGATCGGCGGTGACGAATTGGAATCCTGCTTCCCGACCGGCAGCCGTCACCTGTTGAGCCGTCTTCGGTTCAACCAAGCGAGGCAGTTCTTCGGGAGGCACTTCGATGCGCGCTACGGTTTCATGAAAGCGGACGCGGACACGGCGGAATCCGAGATCCTGCAGCGCGGTTTCCAGCGCTTCAACACGGGCCAATCGTTCACGAGTGACGCTGGTGCCGTAAGGAATACGGCTCGAGAGGCAGGCTGCTGCGGGCTTGTCCCAAATGCGGAGGCCAACATGGCGAGCGAGATTGCGAACGTCGGCCTTGCTGAGAGCCGCTTCAACGAGGGGTGAACGGGCTCCTGCTTCCTTGGCTGCAATGAGCCCTGGTCTGTAGTCTCCTTGATCGTCGGTATTGGTGCCGTTGAGGATCCAGGAGAGTTCCCACTCTTTCTGCTTTTGGTGAGCGATAGCATAGAGCTCGCTTTTGCAGTGAAAGCAACGGTCCGGACCATTTTGTACGTAGCCGGGACGCGATAATTCGCCGGAAAGAACTAGCTCGTGCCGAGCTCCCAATTCCTCGGCGATGCGGCGGGCCGCCTCGTGTTCGCGTTGGGGCAAGCTGGGGCTGACCGCCGTCATGCCCACGGCACGTGTCCCCAGTTGCTCTGTGGCAATGCTCAGCACAAAGGCGCTGTCGATGCCGCCGGAGAAGCAGACGAGCGCCGAGTTCATCTCCCGCAAGAGTTTGCGCAGCACTTCGAGCTTTTCCAGAGGTGGCGCGCTCACGGCAAAGGCATAGCACGACTTGGTCGGGGCTTCAGGGAGAGAAAAAGATGGTCTCTGGGCAGACATTCTTTGTCCGTGGGGGTCACTGTGGACCCTCTACCCGTTTTTCAAAATACTGCTAGGGTGTTCAGTCCATGGCGCTTCCGGCTCGTGTTCTCGACCGTCTTCCTCCAGGACTTCGTCAAAATGGCCTGCTGAGCACAGGGGATCAGCTTTCACCTCCGATCTCCTCGGGAAAGGACCCAGCTCCCCCCTGGGAACGTGCCCTGCTCGAAGGTGATTGGCCTCAAGGAACGGTCAGTGAGCTCTCTCTTTCTGGAGGTTTTGCTGGGGGAACCTCGTTGGCACTCAACGCCTGCTGCCGTGTCCAAAGTGAAGGACGAAATCTTTTCGGCGAGCCGCATTGGTGTGCCTTCATTGATCCCGCTGATTCTTTGCATGCTCCAGGAGTTCAGAGCGCGGGCGTCGATCTGTCCTATTTATTGGTCTTGCGCCCCAGTCTCGAGGACATCAGCCGAGTGGCCTTGAGGCTTTTGCTTTCTCGGAGTGTTCCTCTGGTGATTATCGATTTAGTGGGAAGTCCGAGCGCTCCTCTCGATGTGCACCTCGGTCATTGGGTCAAGGTCGTTCGCCGTATGACTTCCGTCCTCGAAAGCACCGAGGGTCGCGCGCTCTTGCTCACTCTCCAGCAAGCTCCGCGCTCTCTCCCTCTCCCAGTTTCTGCGCGATTGGAGTTGTCTCGTCAAAGAATGCGCCAACTTGACTACCACGTTGCCAGGAGCCCCCAAGGGCAGTGGTCAACTTCAAAAAAAATACCATTTACAGCGCATTTTACTGACGTCGAGCGCGCGAAAGCCAACGCAGAAGGTCAAGGACAGAAGTGGAGTTGCCGCAAGCCCTTCGTTGGCCCTGCGGCTGCGCAGAGTGACCTCACCGCAAAGTCCGCTTTTTCAGGGAACGGGGAACAAAGGCTCTTCAGGGGCGCGCAAAATCCTCTCGAGGAGAGGCCCGAGCAAAAGAAAGCCCGAGAGAAGAATCAGGTCGCCTGAGCACCTGGAGAGTTCTTTCCTGAAATTTTTCTCGAATCATTCATGCCGTCGCTGCATTGCTCAATTTTGGAGGAATGATGCCCTCACAATTTGCCTCTCAATCATCCATTTCGCCCCGTCGCATCGCTGCAATCATTGTTCCTCATTTGGTGCATCACGCTGAAGGTGATGAGCTTGATGAGCAATTGTTGGAGTTGGCAGAAGTTGTTGGTTCATTTGGTCATGTTGTCAGTCTCTCAGCTCCCGATACGGTGTGGGTTGATGTGACTGGTGTGGGACATCTCTTCGTTCCAAGTTCTGCTGCTACGCAAACCAAAGGAGAGCTTCAACATCAGGGGGAAGAGATTCTTGCCGAGGAGCTGATGGATCAGGTGCGAGAGCTGGGGCATCAGTCACAAGTTGTGATTGCCTCGGGGCCACGCATTGCTCAAGCGGTAGCCCGCTATGCAATGCTCAATGCTCGTTCGATACGGGTTGTTCCCCCTGGAGAGACAGCCTCGGTGATGCAGGACCTGCCTCTTTTGGCCCTTCTCGACATCAAGCGACAAATTTGGTTTGCCCGACTCGGGGTGATCACTGTTGGCGATCTCCTCGCTTTGCCACAGCGATCCGTTGCTTCACGTCTCGGTAAGGACGCCTCTGGCTTGCTCGAACTGGCTCGAGGCCGAGATGTGGTTCCGCTGATACCGTGTCAATTTCCCCGCGAAATTCGCTTGACCATCAACTGGGAAGAGCCAAGCGAAGGAATTGAGCCGCTTCTATTTGCAGTGCGTGGACTCGTGGGACGTCTTTGTGCGCGACTTTCAGGTCGAGGAGAAGCCGTCCGTCGACTCGATGTCGAAATTGAGCACGACCGAGCGATTTGCAGACACCGAGGACTGCAACCCAAAACCTTGCTCGAATTCGAGCTAGCTTCTCCTATTCATCGCGAGGACGAGCTCAAACGCATTATCAAAAGCCGATTGGAACGCATCCAGCTTCCTGCGCCATCGATAGGACTCGAGCTTTGCGCCAGCGGTTTTTGTCCGCAAGTGCAGGAACAACTCGAGTTGGGGACGAGAAGCGTGAGCCAACGATTGGATCAGCTACCGGGATTGATTGCTGAATTGGAAAACGATGTAGGCCGAGATCATGTGGGAATCTTGACTTGTCAGGATGCTCACTGTCCCGAGGAGCGCAGTCGCCTTCGGCCTCTTTCTGAGGTCATGGGTGGAGCCCATCGCCCAGCTCAACATCGAGCCTCCAGGTCCCAGAAGCACGGATCCCAGAAGGACCCGAAGCACAGATCCCAGAAGAAATCGGGAGCTAGTTCGCATCCGAAAAGGATGCGAACCAAACAAGCAACACAGAGTTCGACGGC
>CAYTRQ010000144.1:0-12559 GCA_964440025.1 uncultured Polyangiaceae bacterium
AACCCCTCACCCCAAAGGGGGTGCCGAAAAAGCGGGATTTCGCGCCGAGAACTAGTGTAAGAAAAGACTCGTGAGCATTCCAAAAACAGCAGGCGTCTATTTGCGTGGGGATGTAGACTGATGGGGAGCGGCAGAACACTGATCGAATTCTCTGGGGTGACGAAGCGCTTTGGTCCCAAGATGGTCTATCAGGGGCTGGATATGCACGTCAGGCGGGGAGAGGTCTTCACGGTCGTGGGGGGCTCCGGGGTAGGCAAAAGTGTCATGCTGAAAATGCTGATTGGCCTTTTGCGAGCGGACTCGGGAACCATCATGTTTGATGGAGACGATGTGACCAAGATGGGGGAGGCGGAACTGGAGGTCGTTCGACAGCGAATCGCCATGCTATTTCAGAGCGGCGCCCTTTTCGATTCTCTTTCTGTCGGGGAAAACGTCAGCTATGGGCTGGAAGAACACTTTCAACACAAGATGTCGCAGGATGATCAGGCGGAACGGGTTGCCTGGGCCCTCGGTTTAGTGGGACTCCCCGGAATCGAGGACATGAGGCCGGCCGATCTCTCTGGAGGGATGCGCAAGCGAGTTGGGCTCGCTCGAGCGATTGCCGTCCAGCCTGAGGTGGTTCTTTATGATGAGCCAACGACCGGATTGGATCCCATCAATACTGCTCGCGTGAATCATATGATTATGGGTCTTCAGGAGCGCCTCAACTTTACGAGCATCGTGGTCACCCACGACATGAAAAGCGCTTTTACCATTAGCGATAGTATGGCTATGGTGCACGGGGGAAAAGTCATCTACTCTGGCTCGGTCGACGAATTCCGTGATGCCGACGACCCTCGTGTGCGGGATTTCGTTGATGGCCGCGCTCCCGTCCAAGAAGATGTGCAGACCTTGCTGAACGCGTAACGCGCTCAGCGCGTGACTTCGGAGGTCGAGTGAGGCACCTTAGGTAAGGTGAAGTTGTTGGATTGTCTCAGCGCGATTTCCCCTCACCAATCGCGCTACGAATATGGGTCGACTGAAGATGGCGTCACGTGACATCAAGGTAGGAATCTTCGTTCTGTTCTCGTTGCTCGTGTTGGGGGTGCTCATCTTCATGATCGGTAGCGAGCGGCGCTTGTTTCAGAAGCACACGGACATGAAGACGGCGTTCAAGGATGTCCAGGGACTGTCCCAGGGGTCCCCAGTCCGCATGGGCGGAGTGGATATTGGGCGAGTCGTCGATGTCCACTATGGGAAGGACACGCGCGATCACACCATCTATGTCGATATGACGGTGGTCTCCAAGGAGGCGAAGCGGATCCGGGCCGATTCCGTAGCGAGCGTGGAAGGGAAGGGACTCCTTGGGGACAAGATGGTTGTCATCACCCCTGGATCTTTGGAGCAGCCACGGATTGCTGAAGGAGAGGTCATTCCTTCCGAGGAGTCTCAGGACATCACCGAAATCGTCGGAGACTTGAAGAAGGCCGCTGCCGGTGTCGAACGGGTGATCGTCAACCTCGAGAAAACCACTGGCGCTCTCGCTGACAAGCGGTTTACGGAGGACGTCAAAGGAGCGATGCATCATCTGACTCGGATTTTGCAATCCCTCGATCAAGGCGAGGGGTACGTGGGTGATCTTTTGCATGACCCGGCCGAGGCAAAGAATCTTTCCGAGACCGTGGCCAGTATCAATCGCTCTGCTCAGCAGCTCGAGGGACTCCTGGCCGATAGCAGGGCCGTTGTTCAGAGGGTGGAAAGGGGACCAGGATTCGCCCACGAGGTCGTCTATGGGGAGAGCGGTTCGCAGGCGCTGAGCCAAGTGGGCGGCGCCGCCGAGGAGGTTGCTTTGGCGCTGCGCGGGGTGCGAAACGGGGATAGCCTGGCGCACAACCTGCTCTACAAGGAGGAAAGCGCCGAAATGGTGGAAAAACTGAATCGCGCCTCTTCCGATCTTGCCTCGATCACGGCGGACTTGCGGGAAGGAAAGGGAACGCTGGGTGCCTTTTTGACTGATCCCTCCGTGTATGAGGACATCAAGGTTCTTCTAGGGAATGTCGGCAGGAATCGATCGCTCAGGGCACTTGTTCGCTATTCGATCCGTCAAGACGAACAGACTGGGCGCGTCCGAGACCCGAAAATCGATGACGGCTCCACTGACAACGGTGCCGGGGAGCCGACTGAAGCCACCTCGGCTTCGGTTACGCCCCCCTGAATCCCACTGCTATAGTTTTGAATATGTCTTTCCTCTCTCGCGCGGGTCGAACCCTTCTTCTTCTCGCGGTTTTTGGCCTCGCTTCCCATTTTGCTCTCGAATACGGCACGGGTGGGCTTTGGAACGGCCTCCGTGCGGCTCATGCGGTCGTCGATGGCCAAGCGGAGGCACCCTATGATCTGACGCAACTTCGCGCGGTGAATCCAACGCTCGACCTGATCCGTAAGAAATATGTCGAGCCGGAGCGGGTCGAGCCCCGCAAGATGTTCCTGGGGGCACTGGATCAGATCCAGAAGAAAGTCGCCCAGGTCATCATCACGCATGAAGAAAACTCGCGAGCGGTCCGCGTGGGGGTTTTCGACGAGCAAGAGGAGTTCCGCGTCGACAATGTTCAGGGGCATTGGGACGTCGCGGCGCGGCTTCGGGAGGTATTTGCTTTTCTCCAGCGGCACCTTCGAGGCGAAGAGGTCGATCTTCCAGAGATCGAATATGCCGCGGCTAACGGCATGCTCAAGACACTCGATCCCCATTCCGTATTTCTCGATCCCGAGCAATACGAGGAGATGAATGTTCAGACCTCGGGGCACTTTGGTGGTCTCGGGATCGTGATCAGCATTCGGGATCAAATGCTCACGGTGATGCGTCCGATGCCTGGAACTCCGGCGGGACGGGCCGGACTCGAGCGGCTCGATCGGATCACCAAAATCAACAACGAATCGACGCTCAACATGCCTCTCGAAGACGCGGTCAACCGCTTGCGCGGGGAGCCGGGGTCCAGCGTGACCATTTGGATCCACCGTGATGGAGAGGACGGATGGTCGGGGTCGCGCCCCTTCGAGCTGGTGCGGGAGGAAATCCGCGTGAGCTCGGTCGATCACGAGACCCTCAAAGGGGGCGCTGGTTACGTTCGTATCAAGCAGTTTCAGGCCACGACGGCCAAGGAGCTCTCCCAGGCACTGAAGGATCTACGGAGCCAGAAATCCCTTCAAGCTCTGGTGCTCGATCTCCGGGACGATCCGGGGGGTCTTTTGGATCAGGCCGGGAAGGTCGTGGACACCTTTTTGGAAGATGGTGTCATCTACGCGACCGTTGGAGCGAGCGAAGGACGCCACGAGCAGCGTGCCAGAGAGAGCGGGACGCAACCTCCTTATCCGATTGTGGTGCTCGTCAATGACAACAGCGCGAGTGCGAGTGAGATTGTTGCCGGTGCACTGAAGAACCAAGATCGCGCGGTTGTTCTCGGTGAGACGACTTTCGGAAAGGGAAGCGTACAGCTCGTCTTTCCTGAAGTGACACCCGAAGGAGCAGCTCTCAAGCTCACAATTGCCCAGTATCTGACGCCGGGCGACATTTCCATTCAGGGTTCGGGGGTGACACCCGACATCGAGCTGGATCCGATGACCGTGGACACTCTCGAGATGGATCTGTTCAAAGATGAAGGGAGTTTGAAAGAGCGGGATCTCACCCAGACGCTCGGGGCCGGGGGACGGCGCGTGCAATTGCCGCCCACCTATACTCTCAAGTTTCACCTTCCCGAATCGGTGCGCGCTGAGATCCGTGACCGCGGGAGCTCGCTCGATGACGAGTTCAAGGTCGATGCCCCCATCAGAATCGCCAGGGATCTGGCTCTGGCGATGGACCCTGCACCTCGCAAGCGGCAGCTCGAACAGGTCAAAAGATTGGTGCGCGAGCTCCAGAACAAGGAGATGGAAAGTGTCGCCAAGGAGCTTGCAGAGCTCGGCATCGATTGGAGTCAGCCACCGGAGTCGTACGAACGGGGCCCGGATCCGAGTCAGATCGATGTAGAGCTATCGACCGACCGGAAGGACAATACCGTGCTTGCGGGAGAGCCGATGGAGCTGACGGTCACCGTGACCAACAATGGGGACGTTCCCTATTATCAGCTGTATGGGATCACCAAGAGCGATACCTATTTCTACGACCAACGAGAGTTGATCTTCGGGAAGGTGGCTCCTGGGGAGACCAAGTCGGCGAGTGTGCCCTTGGGGACCTGTCAGGTGGAAGGGCGAAAACCGGGATCGACCAAGCCCGTTCCTCTGGACGCGGAGCGTGTGTGTGAGCTTCCGGTGAGTGCTGTGACCCGCCAGGATGTCGTGAGCGTCCGCCTGTTTGCGGCGCAGGCCGAAACCCCGGAGGATCTCGAATTTCGGCCTACGGTCGAGAGCCTCCCTCGCCCCGTTTTTGCCTATAGCTATCATGTGGTGGACAACCGCGCCGCAAACGAAAATGGCCAATTGGAAAAGGGGGAGGGAGCGACGATGTTCTTCCGAGTCAAAAACATCGGCGAGGGTCCGTCGCTCGAGACTCAAGCCAACCTGGCTAACCTCACGGGTGACGGGTTGTTGCTCAAAGCCGGACGCTTCGACCTGTCGTTCATGGAACCTGGTGAGGAACGAGAGGTCGAATTTACGTTTGATATATTAGATAGCCTCAAGGATGGGGAGATCAAGGTGCGACTCAGCGTGAGCGATCGTGACCTGCGTGTGCATGCGAGCGAGAAGCTGGAGCTGCCAGTGGTGAGCAGTCGCAAGGCGCTCAAGTTTGCTGATCTCTCTGGTAGTCGTCGGGTGAATCGCAAGGCGCCGATCTATATGGAGCCGAGTGTCCGCGCTCTCCTCGTTGGTCATCTTTCCGAGGGGGCCGTCGTGGAAGCTCTTGGTGAGCATGGTCGGTTCGTACAAGTCCGGTTGGAGCCGGGGAGGTTCGGTTTCGTCCAGAGTGAGCACCTGAGCGATTCTCAGAAGAAGCCGGCGAAGAAGGTCTCTTTCCAGCCTGCGCTCTCCCATTCTCCGCCGTTACTCGAGGTCTCCGCGGCCGCGCTTGCTACGCGCGAGGCGAGCATTCGAATCGAAGGCACCGCACGTGATGGCAGCGGTGGTGTCGAAGACGCCTTCGCGTTTGTGGGGAGTCGAAAGGTCTTTTACGCTCCCAACAAATCGGGAGCGGATTCGGAGATGAAGTTTTCCTTTGATGCTCCCCTCAAGCCGGGAATGAACGTGATTACCGTGATTGCACGACAAAATGAGGATACAGCCACGCAGAAGACGATTGTCGTGCGCCGTGATGGTCCGAATGGAGAGGCGCTGCCCACGACCAAGACCGAGCTTTTGGGTGGGGATTGGGAGTTTGGGGAACCGTGATTCGCCTCCATATCAATCTCGATCACGTAGCGACGCTACGCAATCAACGGGACACGACCTACCCGGAGCCGGGGCAGGCGGCTCGCCTGTGTCTGGAAGCTGGAGCCGACGGCATCACCGTTCATCTCCGCGAGGATCGGCGTCACATCCGCGATCATGATGTGGAGCAGATGCGCCGAATGATCTCCCTCCCCAAGTGCCTGAATTTGGAGATGGCGGCGACCGAGGAAATGGCTGCTATTGCGGCCCGCGTCCGGCCCGATGCGGTGACCTTGGTTCCCGAGCGCCGTGAGGAGCGGACGACCGAAGGAGGTTTGGATGCCTCCGGAAATCGGGAGGCTATTTCTCGTGTGGCTCGCGTGTGCCAGGAAATCGATGCGCGCCTGAGTCTGTTCATCGAAGCGGATACCGGGCAAGTGCGCGTGGCTCAGGAACTGGGCGCTGATCAGGTGGAGTTTCATACCGGTCACTACTGTGACGCTCCGGCGGAGCAACGAGAGGCTCTGTTGCCGGCTTTCTTCGAGGCGGCCTCATTGGCCGACGAGCTTGGCATGCAGGTCGCCGCGGGTCATGGGCTGCATGCGGGCAACATCGCGGGCATCGTCAAAATTCCACACTTGGTCGAGCTCAATATCGGTCACTCCGTTGTTTCTGAGGCCGTCATGGTGGGGCTGCCCGATGCCGTTCGTCATCTTCGCGCCGCTATTGCACTTTCGCTCGAGGAGTAGCTCTCATGCGACCCGTTTTATCTCGCGAGCAGATGCAAGCATTCGAGGCACAGGCGATTGCGGCCGGCGTTCCTGGCCTGGTGCTGATGGAAAACGCAGGACGAGGTGCGGCTCATCTGATCGGTCTTCGGGGGCGCTCCCATCAGCCTCGCTCTCAAAAGGAAGGGGCGGAGGCTTCTCCCACCAAGCGAGGCGTCGGGGGTTCTTGCGTGCGCTGCGCCGACGAGAGGGCTCTCTCCCAGCTTTCGGTGGGGATCGTTTGCGGTCCTGGGAACAACGGGGGCGACGGTTTCGTGGTGGGGCGGCATCTTCTGGGGCGCTCCGCAAACGTGAAAGTGGTTTTGTGTGTCTCCGAGGATTCGTTGAAGGGAGACGCGCGCAGTGCGTACCTGTCTTTTCTAGCGGTGGGCGGCCAGATCGAACGGGCTGCGAAGATCGCTTTCGAGCCATGGCTGGCGGGCTGCGATCTCGTGGTCGATGCCTTGCTGGGCACGGGAGCGAGTCGTCCCGTGGAAGGTCAGTTCGCCGAGATCGTCGCGGCGATGAATGACAGCGGTCGTCCGATCGTAGCCCTGGACGTTCCTTCGGGCCTCGACGCTGACAAGGGAGAGATTTTAGGCACAGCGGTGCGCGCCGAACATACGGTGACCTTTGGACACCTCAAGACGGGGCTTCTGACGACCCAAGGCTATGAGACCTCGGGTCGAATCACCGTCTCGCACATCGGGGTGCCCGCGTCGCTTCCCGAGTCGGTGCGGCCAGCGGCGTTGCTCGTCGAGGAGGCCGATATCGCGGGGGCCATACCGCGGCGATCCGTGAGTGCTCACAAAAAGAATACTGGCCATGTTGCGGTAGTGGGCGGGAGTCCGGGGATGGTCGGGGCCCTTCGGCTTGCCGGCATTGCAGCACTCAGGACGGGGGCGGGGTTGTGCACTTTGGTGAGTGTTTCGGAGGTCATTGACCAACTGGAACGCAGCGTCCTCGAATTGATGACCCGACGCCAGGGAGCTGAAAACGCGGAGGAGTCGGCGAGCTTTTTCGATGCTGTCGATGCGCTGGTGATCGGGCCGGGGCTGGGTCGTGACAAGGATGCGCTCCAGCGGGTCCGGCAGGGAGTTTTAGCGAACAAGCCGACAGTCATCGATGCCGACGGCCTGCGCGCACTCGAAGGTCATACGGAAGAGCTGCGTGGCCATCCTGCTTTGGTGCTGACCCCTCATGTCGGTGAGGCGTCGGGTCTTCTCGGGTGTTCCTCCGCCGAAGTCGAACAAGATCGCTACGGAGCCGTCCGACGACTCGTGGAGCGAACCGGCGCCACGGTGGTTCTCAAGGGCCCGCGCACGCTGATTGGTACCCCCGGCGGCTCGACCTGCGTCAGTGTTTTCGGGACGCCGGCCCTGGCCAGCGGCGGGACGGGCGATGTTCTGTCGGGAGTGGTTGCTGCCCTGCTGGCCGTTGCGGAAAGACAAGGGGAAAGCGCCCTTTCCTTGAGGGAGCGCTCTTTTCAATCTGCATGGCTTGGTGTGGGACTCCATGGCCTGGCTGCCGAAGCGTGGTCCCATGAAGGGGGAGATGCGGGGATGGTGGCCTCCGATCTGCTCGAGTGGATCCCGCGGGTCATGAAGCGGCTCGTGACGTGAGCGTACGTTGGAGCCTGGTGGCCCTCAGGGTGGGAGAACTTGTCGCCCGTGTTTGACGCTCTGTCGGTCCGCGCGTCTTTCTCTCCCGATTCGTTGCCAATATGACACGCGCTCCGGGAACACGGTTGTCGGGGTTGGGCGGTATCGCTCCCGGCTCGATGAGCCTTGACGCAGCTGATAGGAGGGTTCTTGGAGAAGGTTGGCCGGGTCTTCGCACGGGGGCCGATGATTGGCACGAGCCTTGAAAGAGCTCCCCTTCATGGACCGCACCGTTCTTGGAAATTCCTCATTTGAAACGGCCCTTTGTACGCTTTTGCCCGAGCTCCGGAGAAAAGCACGATTTCTCACGGGCAACTCCGTTGCTGCTGATGACCTTGTGCAGGACACTGTCGAGAGGGCGCTGCGGTTTCGCGATACCTTTCGTGAGGGGAGCAGCTTGCGAGCATGGGCGCTGCGAATTCTTTCCAATTGCTTCGTGAGTCAAAAGCGCCGGACGCAGATCGAGCGAAGAGTCTTGGAACGCAACGCCCACGACCCCAATGGCTTCGTTTCTTGCGAGCCACTCGTCCAAAAGCCTGGTCTGTCGCCGCCCGTGACGCGGGCGCTGACACGGCTGCCGCAGCGCTTGAGGAAAGCGGTGACTCTGGTCGATCTCCAGGACAGCAGCTATCGAGACGCGGCTTCCGCAATGGACGTTCCCGTGGGGACTGTCATGAGTCGACTTCATCGCGGACGTGCTCGACTGGCCGGAGAATTGGCCGAGCCCAAGATGCAGAGTGCGCTGGCCTCACCTTTGTCCGCATGACGGCGCGCGGGAATGTCTGTGCGATAGTGCGCGCGGGGTTGCCACGGGCTTTCCCGCCTTCGCTCAAATGTTTGCGTGATGGTGCGCGCGGCGTGGCCACGGGCCTTCCCGTCTTCGCTCAAGGAGGAGCACGCTCGCTCGTCGACAGCGTTTCCACGTGGCCACTGTCGATCTGTCGGAGGCGACCATCGACCTCGAGCATGAGATGACCATGAGCAGAAATGCCCCGCGCAGTTCCTCGAAGAACGCCAGCCTCGTTGTGAATGCGAAGCTCTCGCCCGAAGAGGGCATCACATTGAGAGATGTTGGGTAGAAGAGCTGGAAGCCCCTTCGAGATGAAGAGCCCCAGGCTGTTTTCAAGGTGTCGAAGGAGGCCGACCAAAACGGACTCGAGTTGCAGGTCCTCCTGCCGAGCACCAAGAAGTTGCAGCGAGCCGGCCTGGCCGGCTGCTGCTTCGAAATGACGGGTCGTCAAATTCAGACCGATCCCGACAGCGAGCCCCGGTTGTCCGCGGTCGTCGTGCCGGCTCTCCACGAGAATGCCGGCGATTTTTCGATCGGCGGCGAGAACATCGTTGGGCCACTTCAGGAGCACCTGCTGGTGGGGAAGAATTTCTTGGCAGATCTGCCGAGTGGCCCACCCCGCGGCCAGTGCCACTCCAGGCGTCACACGGGGTCCGGGCCAGCGGAGAAGCGTGGACATCAGCAAGGCTTCGCCGGGCGGAGCCAGCCAACGGTTGCCTCGCCTGCCCCGGCCTTTGGTTTGCTCGAAGGCGAGCCACACGATCCCGGTACGGGCGTCGGAGCGGACCGCTTCGAGCGCCAGGTCATTGGTGGAGGTGGTTCGGCGGAGCACTCGCACCGGGCGCCCCCAGGTTACGCCCTGACTCTCTCTCAGCTGTTGGAATCGATCCTGATCGAACTTCATCTCGGGACGTTGGAGGGGAACAATGGAGTGCAGTGAGGAACAACTGGAGGACAATGATGAGGGGAGCGCGGCAAACGACGGGAGACTATCGAGACTCACTCAGCGGGACGAGCTGGAGGCTGATGTCGGACGCCGGGGCCGAGTGGGTGAGTGCTCCTACGCTGATGACGTCGACACCAAGGCGGCAAAGCCCAGGGACTCGTGCGATGCTGATGTTGCCGGAGACTTCGATGAGGGCCCGTCGATTGGTGAGCGTGACCGCTTTTTCGATGGCGGCGTCGTCGAAGTTGTCGAGCATGATGATGTCGGCTCCGGCCTCGAGCGCTTCGGCGAGCTCTTCGAGGGACTGGACTTCGACTTCGATGCGGCAAGTGTGAGGTGCCCTCGCCTGGGCCCGCTCCACCGCCTTGCCGAGCCCTCCGCTGGCGGCGATGTGGTTGTCTTTGATCATCACCGCCGAGCCGAGATCGAAGCGGTGGTTGTGGCCTCCGCCATGACGCACGGCTTCTTTCTCCAGAGCGCGGAGCCCGGGAGTTGTCTTTCTGGTGTCGGCGATGCGAGTCGTCCCGGTGGTGGCGGCGACAAACCGGCGGGTGAGCGTTGCCGTTCCGCTCAGGCGCTGCAGGAAGTTGAGCGCCGTCCTTTCCGCCATGAGCAAGGAGCGTGCTGGTCCTTCGGCCCGTAGCAGGGCGGTGCCGGCAGGCACCAGATCTCCGTCGTCGACGAGGCGCTCGACGCGGCAAGCGCCGTCAACGGCATGGAAACATTGGGAAAAAACCTCTCCGCCGGAGAGGACCAGCTCGTCCTTGGCGAACGCGGTGGCGACCGCCAATTCCTCCTCGTCGACCGTGGCTTCGCTGCTGGGATCTCCTCCGGCCAGATCTTCCCACAGGGCGAAGGAAACAAGCTGATCGAGTAGATTTCTTGCAATCACGCGGCAAAGAGTAGCCAACTCGTTGGCGGCCCCCAATGGCCGGGCGGTTGTCCCTTTTTTGGAAGCGTCCTGAGTCGCGGGCGGTGGTGATTGAACGCCTTGTTGCTTGTTTTGGGCTCCCATCCTTTTCGGATGCAAGCGAGGCGTCCGAGATGCAGGGAGGGATTCAAGTCCCATTTAAAGTTGAGGGAGAGGAGGGATCCCCTTGGTCATTGGTTCGTATCAAGGCTAATCTGGTTTGCGTCCCTCAAAGAACGCGAACCAAACAAGCAATGAGGCGTGAGCGACACAGTCCAGGCTAAAAAGCGGAGTCGATCGCCCTCGCTCCGCAAGGGGCGGGCGATGTGGCGGCATTTTTCGCCGCGAGGTAGTTGAGAGTAAGACATGTCCCTGGAGCCCGGCCAAATCATCGACGGCAAATATCGCATCGTGCGCCTCATCGGAGAAGGTGGAATGGGAAGCGTGCACGAAGGCGAGAACACGTTCATCTCTCGCCGGGTGGCCATCAAGGTCTTGCACGCAAGTGCCGCCGGAAACGAAGCGGTCCTCAAGCGCTTCGAGCGTGAGGCGCAAGCGGCGGGACGCATTGGGAGTGATCATATCCTCGAAGTCCTCGATTTGGGTACTTTGGACAATGGTGATCGCTACATGGTCATGGAGTACCTGGAGGGGGAGGAGCTCTCCTCCAGAATCGAACGACAGGGAGGCCTCCCCGCGGAGCAACTTTCGCTGCTCATGAGACAGTCTCTTGTTGGCCTACGGGCTGCCCACGCCGCCGAGATCGTTCATCGTGATCTCAAGCCGGATAATATTTTCATCCTTTGGGAGAAGGCTGGGCATGCAGACTTCGTGAAAATCATCGACTTTGGGATCTCGAAATTCAACGCACTCAGTCCCGACATGAGCATGACCACGACCGGTGCGGTGATGGGGACCCCCTACTATATGTCTCCCGAACAGGCCAAGGGCGCTTCCGGGGTCGATGCTCGTACGGATCTCTATGCGCTTGGCGTGATCATGTACGAGGCGCTCACGGGTCGTGTTCCGTTCGAGGGGACTTCTTTCAATGATCTGATGTTCAAGATCGTGCTCTCCGAGCCGCCGCCTCTGCCGGAGACGATCCCGGAGGACTTTCGCGCAATTGTGCACAAGGCCATGGCGCGGCAAGCGGAAGATCGGTTCCAGTCAGCGGATGAGTTCCTGGCTGCACTGGAAGCTTGGATGGACGCACGGGGCCTTCTCGGACGGCTGTCGAGTTCTTCGGTCGAGATGTCGCAGCTCGGGACGCAGAGGGTTCCCACCGTCGCGGCGGCCACGGCGCAGCAGACGGGACCGGAAACGACCGACAAGAGCGCGAGAACGCATGGCAACTGGGCTGCCACGAATGGAGCCAAGGAAGTGCCTGCGGGGACTCGAAGGAAGGGACCGATCGTGGCGGGAGTCGTGGCGGCCACTCTTTTCGCCGCGGGAGCCGGAGCCTATTTTTGGGGACCGAATTCGGTGAGCACAGCTCGGCAAGAGGTTGAAGCCGAACCGACGGACGAAACCACCAGTGCGTCGGAGCCCTCCAGCGCTGCGGCCGAGGAGCAGAGCACTCAGCCGGCCCCGGCCTCCGAGCCCGAGTCTCCGGTGGCTCCCACTCCCCAAGCCGAGCAGACGCGGGCCTTGGAGAAAGAGGACTCCGGTGGTTCGCAGGCGTCCGAGCAGAAGGCGGAGGCGAAGAAGAAGGCGGAGTCCGAGCAGAAGACGGAGCCTGCCGCCCGAAAGGCTCCTGAGAAGACTGCTCCTCGAAGACAGCCGCCTTCGACGAGGACGACTCGTTCGACCAGTCGGCCCGCTCCCGCCCCTCGTCCCCGGCCCACTCCGACACGCTCTCGTCAGACCCAGCCGGACAAGGAGAACAAGGAGCGTTCTGTCAGAGACTTTGGTTACTGAGTTGAGAGGTCCGATTGTCGTCCTAGGGCCTGAGTTGTCGTGGAGGGGCCTCAGCTGTCGCGCCAGCTCGGCTTTGGCTTCTCGAGCCGTTCGCACGTCCGGCGGCTAACGCTCGGGAACGACAAAGTGCGAGTTGATGCCCGTACCGATGAGCTCATTCCTCACGTCGTCCGGTGGCTAAAAACTCGGGATCGACCGCTCTTGCCCTGCCCGAGCATCACTCGAGCCAAGTGA
>CAYTRQ010000145.1:0-8498 GCA_964440025.1 uncultured Polyangiaceae bacterium
CTCCACCAACCGGACTCCACCAACCGGACTCCACCAACCGGACTCCACCAACCGGCACTCGCTGGCGGGCATCCACCACCGGGAAACCGCCAACGACTTGCCGCTTTACAGAAAGGCCGCGGCGGGGCTACATCAGCGCCCATGTCGTTCAACAAGCTCAGCATTACGGACCTCGATCTCGCGGGCAAGCGCGTGCTCATGCGCGTCGACTTCAACGTCCCGCTGGCCGATGGGAAAATCACCAACAATGCCCGTATCGTGGCCGCGCTCCCCTCCATCCAGCATGCCCTGGATCAGGGGGCGAGCGTCGTGCTGATGAGCCACCTAGGTCGTCCCAAGGGCTCTCCCAACCCTGAATTCTCGATGAAGCCGGTGGCCGCCGAGCTGGAAAGCCTACTCAAACGTCCGGTGAAGTTCCTCTCCGACTGCGTCGGCCCCGAGGTAGAAGCCGCCTGCGCCCATCTGGAGCCCGGTTCGGTCGTTTTGCTGGAGAACCTGCGCTTTCATAAGGAAGAAGAGGGGAAAGGCGCCGAGCAAAGCGCCATCGACGCGTTCCGAGCCTCCCTCACCAAACTGGGCGACATCTACGTCAACGACGCATTCGGGACCGCTCATCGAGCCCACTCCTCCATGGTCGGTGTGCAGCACGATCAGCGCGCCGCAGGCTTTTTGCTCCAGAAGGAGCTCGAGTACTTCGGTAAGGCGCTGTCCAACCCCGAGCGCCCCTTCCTCGCGATCATGGGTGGGGCCAAGGTCGCCGACAAGATCCAGCTCATCGAAAACCTGCTCGACAAGGTCAACGTGATGATCATCGGCGGCGGTATGGCGTACACCTTCAAAAAGGTCGTGTTCGGCATGAAAATCGGCAACAGCCTCTTCGATGAAGAGGGCGCCAAGATCGCCCACGACCTCGTGAAAAAGGCCAAGGAAAAAAACGTCGAGCTCGTGTTCCCCAGCGACTACGTCACCGGGGACAAGTTCGGCGAAGATGCCCAGGTCGGTTCCGCCACGGACGAGACAGGTATTCCCGACGGGCTCGAGGGATTCGACTGCGGCCCGAAGTCCCGCGAAACCTTTGCCGCCGCGATCAAGAAAGCCAAGACGATTGTCTGGAACGGTCCGGTCGGCGTGTTCGAGTTCGAGATCTTCGCTCAAGGCAGCAAAGCAGTGGCGCAGGCCGTGGTCGAAGCCACGGAAGCCGGCGCCACGACCATCATCGGCGGCGGCGATACAGCCACAGCGGCAAAGAAGTTCGGCATCACGGACAAGGTGAGCCACGTCTCCACAGGAGGGGGCGCTTCGCTCGAGCTCCTCGAGGGCAAAAACCTGCCCGGTGTTGCCGCTCTGTCGGAGAAGTAAGCGAGCCTCGACATCCGCGCCTCCGGAGAGCTGCAAGCAATTGATCTGACGCAGAATTTTCCGATTTCGGGGCGCGGGAGCTCCTCAAAATGACCGGCTCATGACTGAGTCGCTCTTCGGCTCAGTGTAGATCCAGGCCATGAGTCAAACCATGGAAGTCGCCCCGGTGCATCAGGCGGGCGACCCACGCGAGAAGATCAATTGGGCGCTCTCCACTCCCTTCTTTTTGCTCCATCTCCTGCCTCTGGGCGCTCTATGGTTCCAACCCACCTGGATCGACTGGGCCGTATGCGCCGGGCTCTATGTGGCGCGGATGTTCTTCATTACCGGCGTCTACCACCGCTACTTCGCTCATCGCGGCTACAAAGCCGGTCGCCTCATGACATTTCTCATGGCGTTTGGAGGAGGCACAGCCGCTCAGAAAGGGGCTCTGTGGTGGGCGAGCCACCACCGTTGGCACCATCGCTTTTCGGACACAGACCGTGACCCGCATCAATCGAGCCGCGGCTTCTGGTGGAGCCATGTCGGCTGGATCCTCAGCAACAAATACAATGAGACGCACTACGAGACGATCAAGGATTTCGCGAAGTATCCCGAGCTCGTCTTCCTCAACAAATACCACCTGATTCCCCCCGTAGCGCTTGGGGTCGTCGTCTGGCTCATCGGCGGTTGGAGCATGCTGTTCACCGGCTTCTTCCTCTCTACGGTGCTGCTCTACCACGGCACATTTTCCATCAACTCGCTCACGCACAGATGGGGGAAAGCTCGCTACAAAACCGGCGAAACCAGCAAAAACTCCTTGTTGCTTGCGCTCGTGACTCTCGGCGAGGGATGGCACAACAACCACCACTACTACGCTTCCACGGCCAATCAGGGCTTCTTCTGGTGGGAACTCGACATCAGTTACTACATTCTCAAGGCACTCTCCTGGTGTGGCCTGGTTCGTGACCTGCGGGTCCCCACCAATCGAGCTCGTTTCAAGAACTGGATCGATGAAGAGGCCCGTGATCGTTTGCTTCGCCGCTACGGGCTGGAAGCCCCCGAAGAGCACACCCACGAGCGCCCACTAGCTGGCCAACCGGGTGTCGTTCCTGCCCACGCCACGGCTGTTCAAGCCGCGACGGTTCAACGCACGGCTGCTCCTGCCACGGCTGCCCATGCCGCTGCGGCACTGGCCGTAGCATCGACTCCCCCGGAACCGGCCGAATAGACTCCCCCGGAACCGGCGGAACAATACCGGAAGCGAGCCTCGTCGAGCCTCGACGTGTGCGCAGCAAGCGACGAAGCGTCCTGCAGCAATGATCTCCTACATGTGCAACAGCGAAATGGCGACGGCCAACAAGGGCCACCCGACATACGGAAAAAGCCGCCAGGCGATCAGAATGCCGAGAAAGTAGAAAGCTCCCGTGCCCCGTATTTTTTCGTAAAAGGGACCCATCGTTCGGGGAAAAAGCCCTTCGAGCACCGACGAGCCGTCGAGCGGCACGACCGGTAACAGATTGAAAACCCCGAGCAACACATTGAGGGACATGAGCACGCTGAGGGCCAAGGCCACAGCTCCCATCGCCGTTCCGTGAGCCTCCGCTTCTTTGGTTTGGACGAGGGCGTCGATGCTCATTCCCGTGCCGAGCTCGAGGACTTCCGCGCCCACGAGGATGCGGATCACGAGAAAGGCAACCGCCGCAAGCAGGAAGTTGGCCGCCGGACCAGCGGCCGACATCAACGCGTGCTTGCGCGGATGTTCCTGAGCCCAACGCGGATCATAGGGAGCCGATGCCCAGCCAATCATCCACCCCGCCAGGAAAAAAGTCAGAAGAGGAACCACTACGAGCCCAAAAGGAGACCGCTTCATGTGTGGCAGCGGGTCGAGACTCACCTGACCGCCCTCGTAAGCCGTCGAATCCCCGCCGAGATAGGCCACGAAAGAATGGGCAAACTCGTGGAATGTCGTACTGAAAAGAAATACAACGTACCAAACGAGAAGAGCGGGAAGAGTTTCCATGAGGGAGCTGGAACGAGCGCGAAAGTCTGTTCGGGCCCGGAACGAGAGCGACCCGTCCACGGGGGCGTCCTCATAGCTCGCTCGGCCGGAATCAACCAGATCAGACTTCACTGAAGTCTGCAATCGAGGGCCCAGTCGGGCAAGGCCACGCGGGCACTGCGGGGCCCGTTGCCTGCCCGCGGCGGCAAGGGGCGGTCACCCTCTGCAAAGCGGAGTCGCTCGCCCTTGCTCAGAAAGGGGGGCGAGCGGCCGTTTCGCGGTACGAACTAAACTACCGAAATAGCACAAAAATCATCCATTATTTTGCATGTGTCATGCAGGATGCAACTAAGCTGCGGGTGATGGGATGGCTTCGCGACCTCATGAATACCGCCGATCCGCCCGTACGGAGCTTCGGTAAGCTGGCAAGCGCTTGCCTGGAACACTCCGAGTGGCCCCAGGAGGCGGACATCAAGCCCCGGAGCCTGGCGACGCTGCTGAGCAAGCTGGACCGGGAACAAGATCTCGATTGGTTGCGCGACCGTCCGGAAATCCAACTCGTCGTCGCTCGCGTCCTTGGTCGGCCGCTGGGGGACGTCCGAGCCGCTCTCGGAGAACCCGACACACCTCCCGGGGGACGCATGCTTCGACTGCGCGACGCTCGGTATGCGCGCGAGCTGGACCTCAGCCGGGAGGACCTGCCCCCCGGGATCCCCGTTGTCACCTTCTCGCCCCCTCAGTGGGAGCGCCTTATCTGGCGCGCTCCTCCGGGAAGCGGACGAACCCTGGTCGGTCTGTGGCTCGAAGCCCGCGGCCTGGCCCAATTCGTGACGGTGCGCTGCCGCGAAG
The DNA here is from genome assembly GCA_964440025.1 of uncultured Polyangiaceae bacterium. Lineage (GTDB taxonomy): Bacteria > Myxococcota_A > Polyangia > Polyangiales > Polyangiaceae > NIC37A-2. Next base: position 4,190 of record CAYTRQ010000145.1, read on the forward strand.
ATCTCCAACGGATCCCCCGTCGCGGAACGATCTTCGTCGAAGTCACACGCCGCGTTTCCCTGACGTCCGACGATCTCGATGCACTGCATCCCGAAAGGAGACCGGTCTGCGTCGCCCTCGAACAGCCCCCGCACGTCGCTTCGTGGACCACTGTCAGTTCTCCCCCGGTCGAACACTACCTCAGCGAACTGATCGATTGGCTCTCCTCCCGCCTCGACGACAGCGGCGAGTTTTCACCGGAGCGCGCGGAGCAGTGGATGCGGCGAGTCGCACTCCCCCATGGAGCCTGCCGAACCTGGGGAGATGCCCTCGGCCTCTTGGGAATGCTGGACGAGCTCAAACCCCGCAGTCTGCACGGCAAGAGCCTCGATGAGCTCGCTGAGTCATTTGTCAAACGCCAGGTCAAGGAGGCGACGCTGAATACGAGCTGGGGGCCCCGCGTCGCCGATGCGGTCTTCCCCGCATTGCGACACATGGCGGCACGATGCCTCGTCACGGAGGGCGCCGACCTCGACCATCCACGGACCATCGACGAATGGACCGAGCTGCTCACGACGGACTCTGAGGTAGCGCCCGATGAGGAGTGGTTCGTGCGAGCCCTCGTGGGCGGCACTTCTCTCAATCAAAGAGAGTTAAAGCGCGCCGCTCGCAAACTACCTCCCGGTGGTTACCAAATCGCTCGCTCGCTCCTTTTGGCCCATCTCCTCGTCCGCCCAACGGACCGACACCATCCGCTCGAAGACGAGCTCACCGTCCTTTCGCCACGTTGGCTCGTGAGCGTGCTTTTGGCGCGTTCCGCCAGCGATGCGTTGGAATTATCACCGGCCGATTGGGGAGCCGCCCTCCTTGATCCACAGCGAACCCCAACCATCGAGGAAGCTCTCACGCGCCGCCTTTTTGCCAGTCATTTCGCCCCCGTCGAGAGCGTGCTCGAAGGATTCGACGAAGGGGATCCAGGCCTGGCGGCCGCGCTGGATGCCTGCTTGCGCGCGACGGCCCGGGTCCAATTGTTCGATGGCTCGGTGCCGGAAGAGCTCGTCCAAGGACTTCTCGAGCTCGCCAGTGAAAATCTCATTGTTTTGGGAGACCAAGTTGTCCCGACTCTCACCGCGGACACCGTCACCGGCTGGCAAGCAGCCATCGCCGTCCTCAGTCGCGAGAATGGCTTTCCGCTCGCTCGCCTCGATCCCCACCGGGCTGCCACGGGGGAGATCCGAGTTCGCTTTGCCGAAGCCTGTGCTCACGAGGCAACTCGCTCCAACGAATTGGGCCTTCTCCAACTTGCCGACGAGCTCACACCACGAGGAAGCCCCGAACGCCCCCAGATCCTGCGGACCGCCGATCTGCTCTCCCAATCAGCTCATCTCGAAACAGTCCGGCTCGATCCGGAGGATTGGGCGCGGCGATTTCCCTTGGATCTCTCCCTTCGGTTTGCACAAACGCTCGTGGGAGACGCCGCCTCGCAACACCTTTGGCAACTGGTGCCTCCCGAACAAGTCACTAGTTCGCTCAGCGATCCGGAGCTGCTTCGTCAGCTTTGGATGCGATGTCCCACGAAGACACTGCTCGAGCGACAGCAACTCGGTTGCCCCATCGCATGGCAGCATCTACTCCCCCATCATTTCGGGGCACTTTTGGAGTCGGGCCCTCCCCTCAGCAAAGCAGCTGCACTCCACTGTCCTCTCGAGGCGGCCGCCGATGCCCTGAAAACCCACGGGCCCATTCGCTTTTCCCCAGAGGCACTCCGAGAGTTGTTCCTTCGGGCACCCACGCGTTTGATGCCGCTTGTCGTTCAGCTCCTCGGCCGACTCACAGTCCCTCAAGCAACGAATATGCTGGCAGCAATCCCTCCTGAAGCGGCCAGCCAGTTCGTCGCCGCACTTCCTCCCACGCCGGAACTCCTGATGTGGCCCTCAGAACGCCTCGAACTGGTTCAAATGTTCCTGTCACGCGCGATCCTGCAAAGAGCTCCGGGGTACCGCGAATGTTTCCAACGACAAAATGAACTCAAGATTGCGCTTCGGCCTTTGCTCCATTGATGTCGGTCGCTCATCGGCGCACCATTCCTCGCATGTCCCATCATCACCCGCTATTCATCGCCCCGTTATTCATCGGTCTCGTCGGGAGCACGCTTCTTTTCGGCTGCGACAAAGACAAGACGGAAGAGAAGGCACAACCGAGCTCAGAGGCAGAAAAGAAAGCCGCGGGGCAGAAGTCGGCAACCCAAAAGAAGGAGCCCCCCAGCACGGGTCTATCTGCCGATGAGATGAAAATGCCCAGTCTCCCGGAAATGCCCATTCCCAAGGACAACCCACAATCGGATGCCAAGATCGAATTGGGTCATCGTCTGTTCTTCGACAAAAGAATGAGCGGGGACGGAAAGCTAGCGTGCTATTCATGTCATCAGAACGAAAACGGCACAGGCGGAGGCAAGAAGACCGCTGTCGGGGCCCATGGGAAAAAGCTGCCCCGTCACTCTCCCATCATGTGGAACGTGGGCTATCTGCCGCGGCTCTATTGGGATGGGCGAGCCGATAGTCTCGAAGCACAAGCCAAGGGAGCCTGGGGCGGCGGAAATCTCGGTGTCGGAAAGGACCAGCTCGACGCCAAGGCCAAGGAGATCGCTCGGCTTCCGGAATACAAGCCGTTGTTTGAAAAAGCATTCCCCGACGAGGAGATCTCGGCAAACCTCGTCGCGCAGGCACTCGCAGCCTACGAGCGAACCCTCGTCTGCGACGACACCGCCTACGACAAGTACGCGGCAGGGAATCAGGACGCACTGACGAAGAAGCAAAAGGTGGGACTCACAATCTTCATGGGTAAAGGTATGTGCAGCGCCTGTCACGCCCCTCCTCATTTCTCCACTGCCTATCTGGGAGCAGGAGCGTTCTTCAACGTCGGTGTTGGCATTGAAGGGGTCCCCGAGGACGAGGTCGACGTTGGGCGCATGAAAGTCACAGGAGAGGAAAAGGATTGGGCCGCGTTCAAACCACCAACGCTTCGCAACGTCACCCAAAGTGCTCCCTATTTTCACGACGGAAGCGCTGCGACCCTCAAAGAAGCGGTGACGTTCATGGCTTCTGGTGGCTACGACAACAAAAACAAATCTCCTCTCCTGACAGACAAGAAGCTCACCAACGAGGAGATCGAGGCAATCATTGCCTTTTTGGGTGCTCTGGAATGCGGAGGCCAACTCACGAAGCCGGCTCAGCTTTAATACCGAGCCAGCTCGGCTGGAGCCGGCTCGGCCTCGAGCCGGCTCGCTACTACGTCCGCTCCGAGGACGCCCGCTGTTTGAGAGTGGGCGCTGGGGTAAAGCGCGCCCCGTGAGTCGCTTCGAGCTCTTTCAACCTCGCCACCACATTGCCCACTCCTTGCTGCTCGACATAAAAGAACGGCCCTCCCCAGTGGGGCGGGAACCCCAGGCCAAAAATGGCTCCAATGTCGCCATCACGAGTGCTCCGTAAAATGCCCTCCCCCAGGCAATGGTGCGCTTCATTGACCATGGCGAGCAAACAGCGTTCTTCAATCAGGGAGAGCTGGCTCTCGTCCTCTGAAGACTCGTCACCAGGGACATCGAGGCCCAAATCGTCATAGACGGACACATCAACCGGTCTTTTTCCCTTGCCGCGATGTGCGTAGTCATAGAACCCACGATTGTTCTTTCGACCTTGTCGGCCCGCATCGGAAAGCGCCCCGAGCTGTCGAGGAGGAGCTAAGCGCTCCCCAAAGGCCCCCTCCAATGTAGCTGCCACCTTCGAGCCAACGTCGATGCCCACCTCATCCAACAACGCAAGGGGGCCGACGGGAAACCCCGCGCGGACGAGGGCCCGATCGATCGTGGTCACCGACCACCCCTCGAGAAGAAGATAAGCGGCCTCGTTGAGGTACGGTCCCAAGATCCTCGTCGTATAAAATCCCGGACCGTCCCGCACCACAATGACCGTCTTTCCCTGCTTTTTGCCCAAAAGGACGCAGGTTCTCGTCACCCAATCCTCGGTGGAGTCGGTCGTGATCACCTCCAACAAAGGCATCTTATGAACAGGTGAGAAGTAGTGCATACCGATGACACGACCAGGATGCCGGCTGCCCTTGGCGATCTCGGAAATCGGAAGCGAGGAAGTATTTGATGCAAAGATCGTGGTCTCGCTTCCGTTTTCTTCTACCTCGGCGAGGACTCTTTGTTTGAGACTCAGATCTTCGAATACCGCCTCGACCACGACATCGAGCCCTCGAAAGCCCGAATAGTCCAACGTTCGAGTGATGCGCGCTAGAACCTGATCCTTCTCTCTCAGCGTCAACCGCTTCT
>CAYTRQ010000145.1:8508-12518 GCA_964440025.1 uncultured Polyangiaceae bacterium
GCTTCTTTTCGACGCGCTGTGTGAGCAGTTTATCCACTTGCTGCAGCGCCGTGCTGATCCCCTCCGGAGCAATCTCTTTGAGCCGCACGAAGCATGAGGCCGCCGTAGCAGAGACGTACGCAATTCCGGCTCCCATGAGCCCTCCCCCCAAAACGCCCACTTGGCGTACGGGACGTGGCTCGACCTTGGTCTCGATGCCAGTATCTTTCTTGAGCTCCTGCTGACTGAAAAAGATGTGACGCAGGGCGCGCGCCTCCGGCGAGACGACCAATTCCCCAAAAGCCTGTGACTCGAGGCGAAACCCTTCCGTCTCGCCCCGCTCCAGTCCACCGCGAACCACCTCGAGGATCTTGGGAGGCGCCGGATAGTTTCCGTGGGTCTTCTCCAAGACCCGCTTTTTGGCTTGATCGAACACGACCTTACGCCCCAAAGGATTTTCCGCGAGCGCCAGCTCCCGCAGATCGGCGGGATCGAGGTGCTCCCTCAAAGCGGAAAATGACGCTTTCGAGCGTTCTTGATCCATGGCCAGCTGGGTCGCCCGCTGCTCGGCAACCGTGACGAGCACGGAGCGCGGGACCACCTCGTCCACCAAGCCATGCTTCCGGGCTCGTCGCGCGTCGATCTGCTTGCCGGTGAGAAGCAAATCGAGGGCGGTCGAAAGCCCAACAAGGCGCGGCAACCGCTGGGTGCCCCCCATTCCGGGCAAAATGCCGAGCTGTACTTCCGGAAGCCCCAATTTGGTCGCTGGAGCGGAGGAAGCAACGCGTCCCTGAGCCGCAAGCGCAAGCTCCAACCCACCACCGAGACAGGGGCCGTGGATGGCCACGACCACAGGCACCCGGCAGCTTGAAATTCTCTCGACCGCCTGCTGTCCGAGGCGCGAGAGCTCGGCAGCGCCCTCAGCGTCTTCGACCGCCTCGAGCATTTTGAGGTCGGCTCCGGCGATAAAACTGTCAGACTTTCCCGAGCGGAGCACGACCGCCAGCAGGCTCTCATCGGACTCTATCTCCTCGAAGACCGCGACAAACTCGTCGGCAAAGCTCCCGCTCAGTGTGTTGACGGACTCCCCGGGCGAATCGAAGATGACGTGGCCGATTCGGTCGTCCGTCCGCTCGAGCCGAATAGCGGGACCTTCCTTTCGCTCATTCATTGGGCTGCCTCCAAAACGATGCTGGCACCGAGACCACCTGCGGCGCAGGCAGTACAGAGAGCAAACTGTCCGCCGCGACGGCGAAGCTCGTGAAGCGTTTGTGTGATCTGGCGAGCTCCCGTCGCCGCAAAGGGGTGGCCGAGGGCAATCGAACCACCCGACACATTGAACTTGTCCCAATCAATGGTCCCGATGGGTTGATCACGTCCTAACTTGGTTTTCGCAAAATGTGTGGACTCGAATGCTCGAGTGTTGGAAAGCACCTGGGCGGAAAACGCCTCATGCATGTCGACGAGATCCATGTCAGAAAGAGCGAGTCCCGCGCGCTCCAGCGCCAGCGGCGTTGCGTAAGATGGTCCCATCAACAATTGGTCCGACGGGTCGAGTGCAGCGAAGGCATAGGAGCGAACAAAACCGAGCGGCTGGAGATCGTATTTCCCCAGCGCGTCCTCACTCACTATCAGAAGCGCTGCCGCGCCATCCGTCAGTGGCGAGCTATTGCCAGCGGTCACGGTGCCATACCGGCGATCGAACACCGGGGAAAGTCGAGCGTAGCCCTCCAGCTGAGAGTCGGTCCGCACCAGGTTGTCTCTGTCAACGACATGATAGTCGGGACGGGCAAATGTGGCCATCACCTCGTCTGCGAATCGCCCGTCGTTCCACGCGCGCGCAGCAAGCGTGTGGCTGCGATGAGCAAACTCATCCTGGCTCTGGCGGGAAATGCCGTTATCCTTGGCCATCTTTTCTGCGCTCTCTCCCATCGTCAAACCAGTTGAAAACTCTCGGATCGATGGGGGCACGGGAATGAGATCGGAGGGCCGCAGCTGAGCAAAGGCCGCAATCCGCGAACGCAAGTTCTTTGCCTTGCTGGCACGCAACAACGCCGCCGCCAATGGACGGCTCACCGTAATTGGCACGTCGCTGGCACTATCCGTTCCTCCGGCCACGACACAAGAGGCGGCGCCGGCCCAAATCGCCTCCGTCGCGCTCACTGCCGACTGATAACTCGTCGCACAAGCCCTCGAAACGGAAAAAGCCTCGATGTCGTGTGGCAACCCAGCCCCAAGAACAATCTCTCGAGCCACATTGGGCGCCTCGAGGGAGGGAAGCACTTGGCCGAAGACCACTTGGTCCAAAGCATTCCTCGGCAGGGAGGCCCTTGCCAATATTTCGCTCACAACGGACACCCCCAAATCGAGGGCGCTCATCGATGAGAATCCTGTGGCTTGCTTCTGAAATGGAGTCCGAAGGCCGCTCACCACGGCGGCCCGTCTCCCCTTGGAAGGTTTTTGCAACATATCGATGAATGGCCCCCAATCAATGGCCCGCGCGGGCAGTTTGGCACAGAGGCAGAGGAAAACTCCCTCGAGAAAGGCGAAAGTAGCGGATTTTTGTGGGCCAAGACCGTGACCTTGGCTCCAATGTTGCCACAATGGCGGAAACGATGAGCCTCGCCCAGCAGACCGCCCCCAACTCCTCTCCGGTGCCCCTGAGAAAACATCTGTTCATCTGGGCCGTCGGCGGGGTGCTCCTCCTGCTAGGACAAGCCCTCCTTCGATTGTTCCCCATTGCCTGGGAAGGTGTAACGGGTCCGCTCGAGCCCTGGCAAGAGCTCCTGTGCGGCGCCTGGGTGATCTGCAATCTCTACCTGGAAGGGTATCGCGGTTTTCAGCTCAAATTCGTCCCCCGGGTCGTCTCCAGGGCCCACTACCTGGCCACCCGACGGACGCCCTCCGCCTGGCTGCTCGCTCCACTTTTTGCGATGGCTTTTTTTCAGGCCACGCGTTCGGCACGCCGAGCCGCCATCTTCGTCACGGTCCTCGTCCTGATCGCTATCGCCATGGTCCGAGCACTGCCTCAACCTTGGCGAGGCATCGTCGACGCCGGTGTCGTGGCCGGGCTCGGCTACGGAACCCTCGCCTTGATCACCAGCGCCATGCGCTGCCTCGTCACCGGAAAAGCACCTGCCGATCCGGAAGTTTGCGAGGATCCCCTGACCAACCGCCTGAGCCTCGAAAACGCTCCCGGAGAGTCACGCTCGCTTGTCGAGGCTCCCCAACAACGTTGATGGGCTTTGTGTTGACTGGCTCTGTGTCGATAGGCCCTGTGAGGCAGCGCCGCAAGGCGCTTTGCCCCTTTCCTCGATAGCTGCGCCGTTGGCTTCCTCTCCTCCCTCAGAGGGATGGAACTTCGGGTGCAATCCGCTCACTTCGGCTGCATCGTCAAAACGGAGAGAAACGAGCCTCCCCGCCGCGCGATCTGAAAGACGACCCCATAAATCGATCAGCGCAGTACGAGCCACCGCTTCTTGTCCTAGGCCTCGCCATCCTCCTCCACCGATAATCAATTGACCGCGACCTTCGCTCGGGGGATCGTCGGCTTGTTCGCTGTCTACCTCCAAATGATCGAGTAACAACTCGCACAGATGGCGGCGAGTGCCTCCAGAAGCGCCTTCGGTCAGCGATGGTTCGAGCGCGCAAACATACCCGGCACCAGTCAGCCGAGTTCCCTTTTCCCGAGCACGCTTCAAACAATGCTTGACCCTCTCGGCAAAAACATCGAGAGATTCATGGGGAAGTTGGGCCTCGACGGCAGTATTCGTCGCATGACTCCGGATCTCGCTCCCCCACGAAGGCCAACTTGCTCCGTGTTCTACGGCAATCAGGGTCATCGTTTGTTCATCCGGTTCGTTCATGGGCATTACCTCTGGGCCTGTCACCAACAACCAGTGAGTCCAGCGTCTCATTCCCTGGGCGGCCCACAATCGATCCGGCCTCCCCCCAGGCCCAATGCACCATGGAGCTGCGCTCCCCGCGCCGCAAGCCACGATCGCAAGAAAGTTCGGTGCATGTCCGAAGGC
>CAYTRQ010000146.1:0-12499 GCA_964440025.1 uncultured Polyangiaceae bacterium
GCTGGTTCAGTGAAAGGTCGCCACTGCTGCGGGTCTCCTACGACGTCACGAATATCACTCAGGGGCGGACCTCCGCTCGAGCCTATACTCGCCTCGCACTCACCGACGAGCATGGAACGCTGCTCTCCGAATGCCCTGAACTAGTCAGAAACCGCCTTCCAAAGGAGTGATCGAATGCGCATTGGATCCGCCGACTCCCGGTCTCTCGTCCTCTTCTTCTCGAGCTTGAGTCTCGTTTCGCTCATTCCAACCTCCAACGCGTTGAGTCACCCAGGTTGCGCGGAAGCCATTGCCATACAGCGCAAGTCCCAACGACTCTCAGCACCAAATAGCGAAAATCCCAGAGAGCTCCCGGCGCCAACAAGCGAAAAGGAGCTTTTGAAGGCCCTCAAGCAGCTTCAGGGATTTCAGGCCCATTTCATAGAAGAAAAACATCTCGCCCTTTTAAAGGCGCCTCTCAAAAGCAGTGGGGAACTCTTCTATCTCAAGCCTGGACGTTTGGCTCGCAAGGTCGAAGAGCCAGAGTCTTCACTGGTCAGGGTGAACGATAGCGTGGTGACTATTGTCGATCAGGAAGGGAAACGGCGCATTGACCTCCGATCTCGGCCTGGCGTCGCCGCCTTCGTGGAGTCCTTCAGCCACGTCCTGGATGGAAACCACAATGCTCTGAATCAATACTATCTGCTCTCCTATCAAAGAGAGGGCTCTGGCAATCGTTGGAGTCTGACCCTCCGCCCGCGCAAGGCACCTCTCAACCAGTTGATCAAGACAATCGAAATCGCCGGAAAAGGCTTGTCCGTCTCTCGCCTGACAGTTCTTGAAGCAAATGGAGATCGAACAATCACACACCTGTCCGAAGTCAACGCCCAAAGATCGTTCAGCGATCGGGAGAAGAAGCAAATCTTTGGAATCGTCCCCACCTCGGACGGCGATTCTCCGAGCAAGCCTCACTAGAGCACCAGCACACGACCTCGAAGGCCCCCGCCGACGCTCACCCGCGGAAGGGCGAGGCGAACATCGGCGAGGCCTTTCCCAGCGCTTTGTCGGTGGGAACATGGCTCGGTCGACCGATCGCCTCATTCACGATCGCCGAGGCTCAAAGAAACGCTAAGGTTCAATGAGCAGCAAACTGCGTCTCAGTGTCGCCGCATGCATCTGGGTGGTCCTCGCAATCTTCGTCACCATTCGATGGGAGGTGACCACGGACATCAGCAAGTTTCTCCCGGTCGGCGAAGACGCGGTCACGTCACAACTTTCCCGAGCCATGGCGACGAGCTCGCTGAGTCGGACAATTATCTTATCGATCGAAGGTAGCTCGACAGAAGAAGTCGTCCAGGCTTCGCGGTTGCTCGAGACCCATCTCGACAAGAACCCAACCCTGAGAAAAGAGCTGTCCTACGTGGAAGGAGGACCACCGCCAGGGATCGACGAAAGCCTCTGGGAACTGTACCACCCGAAGCGCCTCGGCCTCGCAGCTCGCACCCGTGCAGAAGCCAAACACCTCGTCTCCGACGATGGCCTTCGCAAGGCTGCGGCGAGACTGAAGCGACGACTCGCATCACCGCTATCAACTTTGCTCGCGCGCGGCGCGCCACAAGACCCCTTTCTGACTGTTCCCCGGCTTCTCCGAGATCTGCAAGGAGAAGTGGCAGAAGGAATGACGCTCGTCGATGGTCGCTATATCGCAGACGACGACTACGCCATTCTTTTTTTGGGTGTACGAGCGTCGGCATTCGACGCCGATCGACAGCGTGAAGTGCTCACGGGCATCCGCCAGGCCTTTTCCGAAGTCAAAAGGCAGATCCCCGACCTTCGTCTAGAAAGTAGCGGTCTGTCTCGTTTCTCGGTAAAAGCCAAGGAGAGCATCGTCGCCGACATCAAACGCATTTCCCTTCTTTCCGTCTTCTGTCTGGTAACGCTCTGCCTTCTGTTCTTTCGCTCACTGCGGCTAGTCCTTCTGGCAGTCCTTCCAGTGAGCTTCGGCATGCTCAGCGGAATGGCAGCGTTGCTGGGCTTCTTCGGACAGATGCACGGACTGACGCTAGCTTTTGGCGCGTCATTGATTGGAGTTTGCGTCGACTACGTGCTCCACTTCTATGTCCATCACCTTGATCAACCCGATACAGCAGGCCCACGCACCTTAATGAGACATCTTTGGCCGGCGCTTGCTCTCGGAGCCACGACGACGGTTGTCGGGTTCGTCGTTCTCATTGCTTCGACATTTCCAGGCTTACAACAGGCGGCCGTCTTTGGCGCCGTCGGTGTGACGGCTGCGTTGTTGTCGACTTGGCTCGTGCTCCCCGAACTCATGCCAGCCAATGCCCGGGGACGCCGGCTCAGATCAGCCGTCTCGCAATGGTTGAGCAAGGTCCTCTACCGCATCTCGTTTTGGCAAAGAGCCCTGTGGGGCATTCTTTTGCTGGCACTGGGTTTTGCCGTTTGGGGCGCCAGCTCCTCAAAATGGGATGGCGACCTTTCGAAAATGACCCGATTCGATCGAGCCTTGCAGGAGGAAGACGCGCGAGTTCGAGAGCGGGTTGCCCAGTTCGAGCAAAGCCGCTTTGTCGTTGCCGTGGGCCCCGATGAGCAAGCGGCTCTCGCTGCCAATGATTCGGTTCCGAGCCTTCTCGAGCCTGCGGTGCGCGCGGGAGAGCTCGACGGCTTTCAGGGAATCGCCGAATTCTTGCCCAGCGCTCGGCTACAAGAACGAGTTGCCGACATTCTGCGCAAGGCCCATTTGCGGGAGCGCTTCGGAGCCGCATTGTCCGCACAAGGACTCCAGCCAAGCGCCTTCGAGCCATTTTTCGACTACGTCGATGAATCGAAAGACCTGGCTCCCCTGAGCTACGAAGACTGGAGGAGCTCCAATGCGGAAGCGCTCGTACGACCTTTTCGTATCGAGCTCGACGACGCCGTGGGGTTCGTCACCTTCCTTCGCAACGTCCATCACCCCCGAAAGCTGGCGCAGCGGCTCAAGGAGCGGGATTCGCTGTATTTCGTTGATCAAGGAAAGCTCATGCGATCGGCTAGCAAGAGCTATATGCAACGAATCGGGGTGCTTCTGGGTGTCGGCCTCATCGCGGTCCTCTCGATTCTTTGGATTCGCTATCGTCGCATACGTATCGCTGCCGCAGCGATCTGCCCCGCGGTGCTCGCCGTTGGCACGACGGTAGGAGCCCTGACAGCCGTGGGGATCTCCATGAATATCTTGGCGCTCACGGCTCTTCTCATGGTGCTCAGTATGGGCGCCGACTACGGTGTTTTTCTAGCCGAGGCGAACCTGCGACAGAAAAGCAACCACGCCGCCGGGGACTCTGCGGGGCTCACTCTGATGGGAATGCTCGTCGCGTGCCTTTCCACCGTCTTTGGCTTCGGTGTCTTGAGTCTTTCCCAGCATCCTGCCTTGCACACCATCGGCCTGGTCGCAGCCGTAGGCGTCACCGCCAGCCTCGTTCTCGCCCCCATTGCGTTGGTCCTCTCTCGCTCCCCCGAACATCACGGTCGTCCTCAAGGAGAAACCCGATGACTCTTGCTCCTTGCTGGAGGGGTTCCTCTCTGGCCCTTTTGCTCAGCTCGTGCATAGCCTGCCGCACCCAGCCCCCCGACCCGCCGCACGTGGCCACGACAGAAAAACACCACCATCAATATCCGGGATCTCTCAGGCCCATCTCGCTTCTCGACTTCGATTTCCAATGGCGTCAGCGTGTCACGGCAAGATGGCCAGGAGGCCAGCGGCAGTTCGATGCCGTCCTTGCCAAGGAAGGAGACACCCTCAAGCTCGTTGGGTTAGGCCCCATGGGTCGAGTAGGATTCGTACTTCGCTATCGAGACGGCGGTGAAATCGAGTTTGACAATAGGACTCAACTATCTGTCCCATTCGATCCCAAAAACATCCTGCTAGATATCAGTCGCGTCTACTATCCTTGGTTTTCCCAATCAGCAACATCCGATGGGACTCGTCATCGCACGAAGAACAGCGAGATGATCGAAGAGACCTGGAAGAACGGCCAACTCGCCCAACGACGATTTCGGCGCATCGACGACACGCCCCCGGGAGAAATTCGTATTGACTACGAGTACGAATCTCCCTCCCACCAAGTCCCAATTCGTGCGGTACTGCGAAATGGATGGCTGGGTTACACCCTGGAAATCGAGACCCTCAACCGACAGCGGCTCTCCATAACCAGAATTCGTCGACCGCTCGCGTTCTCTGAGCTCGGCTTCGTTGGAGCGCGTCATCGCACTCCAGCGACATTCAGTGCTGTAAAACGACAAATCAAGCCGTAAAACGACAACTATGAAGCTCCTTCTTCCCGAAGGGGAGCCGCTTCGGAGACTGAACGCTGGTCAGAATGGCGTCCACTGATCTGCTCCGAGCCCAACTCTTGGAGCCTTTGATGGTCGACCGCCGGTGAGACGAAATGAAACCACTGGCGGGGAAAGCTTCTCAGGTGGCGTTCCATCTGGAGCAGCGCCTGCCGAATGTACTCGTCAAATTCTTCTCCTCGAGCGCGATGCTTCGGCCAAATCGGATCTCCAACGTGAACCTCGCGTTGATAGAAACCTCTTCGAACCATGAACACCGGAACCACAGGAACTTGCGCCAGGCCAGCCAACAGGAAGGGACCCGTTGGAACCGCGAATGGCTGTCCAAAAAGGTGAGAAACACGGGCAGGCCTTCCGGGTGGGGCGCGATCGAGTTGCAGAGCAGCAACGCCACCATCCAACAAATGTGTGAGAACCGGAAGAGCGGAGAGAGGGTCCTTGCCGAGACGCACGACGTCCACCCCGACTCCGCTGCGGGCATCGTCTTGAACTCGAGCAGCCTCTTCGTCCCCTTCCTGATTCATCACGAGGAGCACGGGACGATCGGAACCAAGAGCGAGATCACTAGCCGCCCCATCCCAGGGACCGGCGTGCGCAGTGACGACAACGACCCCCTTGCCTGATTCGATGACATCGAGAAACGCACGATCGTGGAGAACCTCGACGCGGGTATTGCGCCCTTCCTTTCTCGAGGCTCCTAGCCCCTCCGAAAAACAATGGGCGAATTCGACAAAGGTCATCAACACTTCCCACTGCTCGACCCAGAAGCTCCGACGACCAAACATTCGCCTCTGATTTGCCAGCACCGCCGCTCGCGCATCCGGCAAAAGCGCCGCAAAAAAAAGCCCTATCACCGAAGGCGCCCAGCGCGCGAATGGCCTGGGAGCGTAGGTCGCCCCGGCCTTTGCCATGCGGCGCCAAAAGTGTCCATCGTAGCTCAAGGTGTTCCTTTGCCCTCGAATCGGCAGACAGACCCATCTCGCCTGAACGCCAAGCGCATTTAACGCGAAGATTCGAAGGCTTAGCAAATATTTCGTATTTGGGCAGCTTGCCCAAGCAGCGCCTGGGCAACACGCTCGACTTATCGGCGAAGAAGTGCCCCCTTGCCCTACTGTCCGATCGAGGGCGCTGCTTCTATTCGCCGAACCGCATCTGAACTTGCCGATTCGTCGAGCTTTCCACGGAGCGGCATTCCAAAGAAGTGAGAGACAGGTCTTCGTTCCGGCAAGGGTTACCATGAGCAGGCTACCGTTACTTCCCAAGAACCCTGCACGGATTTGCTGGGGCTGTGACCGATTCTGTTCGGTACAGGACATGGCCTGCGGAAACGGTACTGTCAGAACACCGCACCCGATGGAGCTGTTTGGGGCTGACTGGTTTGACTGGGCTCGAGACACCGAACCCGAAGTCGCTGCCTCGAAGCCGAGAGCACGTCGTCGAGCAGTTCCTCTCCCAACTCTACAAAACAAACGGAGCGCTTCGCTCCGCGGTAGCGGGTGAGGGAATAGAATATCTCTCCGCATCGAGACGGTGCGGAACCGAAAAGCCGTGATGCACCAAGTGTTGCGCCGCCAACTGAATTGCATCAGCGCGCGATCTCACCGGGACGACGGTTTCACTCGCCCCCATCCAGTCTAGGGCACGCAACGCTCCACGAATTACGGGGTTCGTTACGATCGCTACGAATAGCAGTATGCGTTTGTCCGTTTGCTCGCGGGTCGCAGCCCTCCATTTCACGGCGGCCTGACGAGCACGCGGCTCAGGCCGAGCCAATCGGGTAAGATCGTGAATCAAAATAAACTTTTCGTCTTCTCCGAGAAGCTGGACATGCTTCACCTTCCACCGAAAAAATCGATCGATCAGCTCCACAGATACGCGCCCACTCCAACCGGCAAAAACGAACGGGGGATATCTACCATCAATAACAACCGACCCATTGGATTCTTTGATAGAACGGAGCATAGTAGTGGACACTAGCAGAAACCACAGCAATTTTCCTCAAATAACTCAGCTTATTCGATAAAAATCGAGATACTCTATATCACCACACGATAACCGAGTACAAAATACACAGGGTGCTAACGACCTGGGTAATATCGACACAGGGCCCCTCCAATACTGGGTCTCGGTAACCCACCTGCCTCGCGATGGCTCCCTTCCACTGCTGCGTCCAGCTCCTGCATCTCCGCCATTGTCAGATAGCTCCGTCCACGCCCACAGCAGGCGCTCGCCTCATTGGACGACGGATGGACCACGCCGGCAGCTGGATCCAGCGGACTCTCCCGACCGTTTATGCCGTGAGCCAAATGACTAGTTGAAGAGCGTAGGCGATGACAATGGCGATCAACATCGCATTGATGACTCCATCGAACCACTTCTTCATCGCCCCGAAGCGCGGGCGAAAGAACAGCTTGCTCACGAGGAGCAGCACGAAACCGAGAGCCAAAAGCTTGCTAAGCACCGATCCCCACACCTGAAACGCCACCTCACCGGCCCTCCGGAGTTCATGGCGCTTCAGCAGAAAAGGTAAAAAATCGAATCAACGGATGGCATGGTTCCCCCGCGACTCCCTCAGTGGCAAGTGGGCAAGCAACGGCGGACCTTGAATGGTCACGTGTTTTAGTCCCTTGGCATCGCGCTGGCCACCCCTTTGTGAAGCCTCGCTGGAAACCAGCGCCTCTCGCCACACCTTTGAGGGCGATGCAGATGCCTTCTTGCTTGCTGGCAACAAGGCAGAATATGCCCCGCCACAGAAAGGCGGTGGTGCTCCGACCGTGTCCTATCGCGTTGCGTCCTTTTCATGACCTCGCTACCAATTTCCGCCATGCCCTGTTTGGTCGGATGCTTGGCCGTCGTTTTTCCAAGGATTGCCCTCATTTTGGTGTGGCTTTTTGGCAGGGGCTATCTCAGCCTGGCCTACGAGCACTGGCTCTGGCCGCTTCTCGGCTTCTTTTTCCTTCCCCTGACCACCTTGGTCTTTGCGTTCGCCTTCAATTCCTTGGGGGAGGTCGGTGAGATCAATGCCTTCGGTTGGCTGTTGGTTGGACTGTCCGTCCTCAGCGATATTGGGTTTTGGGGTGGAGGGCATCGAGGCGCTCGAAAATGGTACGATGATCGCGAAAAGCGCCCATCCTGAGCTCGCATGGATGAGAGCGAACTTGCTCTCCCCATTTTGTTCGTTCTCTTACCTTGTGCGCGCACGAAAACGGAAAACCCTGCCTACTTCGCGTTCTCTCCGAGCGCACGACAACCAAACCAGGCGAGAATGGCCATGTTTGGATAGAGAAGCGGAGCAAACACCGGAGCACCGAAGACAAACCGATCCCACCAAGATGGTCCCTGGCCAGTCAAATTGGCGGACAGGTGCAGCACGAACCCAACAATCCCCACGACGAACTGCACCAGCATCAGCCAAGACGTCAGCCTCAGATACCCGAAATCAACTTTCTGGGCCGCAGCCACGTAGAGAAACGGCGCCGCGTAAGCAGCGCTCACGACCCCGATCCATTCGGTTGCATGAAAGAAGCCGTTCTGTGCATGGTCGGCTAGAGCCAATGCGAATAGTCCAACGAAGCTACCCGACGTGAGAAACAGAAGCCAACGCGACCACGTTTCGCCGGTTTCCAATCGATTGAGAATGAGGAGTAAGCCGACGCCAATGAATGCCATTGGTGCTGCAAAGGGCGCCGTGTACACAAGATTCTCGAGGGATTGCTCGACGAAAAAGGTCGACTTGAGATGAAGAATCGTCCCTGCAACACCTACGGTCACGGACGCCCACCCAACGAACATCCCCACCCAACGAGCAAAAAGACTGTCGAAACGCAACATTCCTGGGACGAGGACAATACCCGCCACGATCCCGAAGAAGACCGGGATCCACTCGGCCTTATGCGCAAAGTCATTGATCGAATGGGCCAAGTAAATATCTCCGCCCAGGAACAAAAGATTGAGGACGGCAAAGCACTCGACCACCAAGCGAGCCGAGACACGCCCAAACAGGACGGGATCCTCCTCGCGCCGACGATACGAAGGAACGGTGAGCGCGCTCATGGGGCCCTGTCCCCCTGATCTGAGGGGTTTCCTTGAGAACCTGCTTCGGCACCCTCTGGTTGATCCTCGGAAGAGTCTCGACTCTCCTGCCCAGACTCTGCGGCCCCGGCTTTTCTTTGGCTCTTCTGGCCGCGCTCTCGAATTTCGTGAGCCTTCTCCTCGATCTCCTTGGCGAGGAGGAGAAGTTCGTAGTTGCCGTGCCATTGCACGAAGTCCGCCCCTCCCATGAACGCTCCGTGCTTGGCCGTACGCCCATAGTAGTGCCAATAGTCAAAGTAGAGAAATTCAATCGGCTCATCGAACGGCTCAGGGGTCA
Organism: uncultured Polyangiaceae bacterium; assembly: GCA_964440025.1. Taxonomy (GTDB): domain Bacteria; phylum Myxococcota_A; class Polyangia; order Polyangiales; family Polyangiaceae; genus NIC37A-2. The sequence continues at coordinate 8,696 of CAYTRQ010000146.1, forward strand.
ACAATCCCTCCTGCCGCAGATCGTCGACTTCGCTCTTGACGTTCAACACATGTTCGTTGGTTTTGTCGACGACCGCTTCCGCCTCCTCGTAAAACCGATCGACATTTCCTTTCGTGTGGCATTTAAGGCACATTCCCTTCATCTCGTCCTGACCACGTTTATAGGCCGGGCGCTTCTTGCTAACAGGTGCATAGAGATACCAGGAAAGGCGTTCGGTCGTGTCATGGGTGACCTTCATGCCTTCGAGACCGCTCATATGACATGTAGAACACGTCGGAATGGGCATATCCTCCACTCCAAGCTCTGCAGGAGGAGCATCCAAATCCATTGAATCCTTCTGCATGGCGAACATGGCTCCGTGCTTGGACTCATTGTAGATTTCTAATTGAGAGTGATCGGGCCCCATGTGACATTGCCCACAAGTCTGTGGTTGGCGAGCCAAAGAAATTGACGTGTTGTGCCGAGAATGACACTCGGTACAGCTCCCCAAGCTCCCGTCATCGTTGGGCTTGCCAATCTTGTGGCACCCTGCACACCCCTTCGCAATAGCCGCTTCTCCCTCGAGCTGAGCCAACGCATTCGCGGGACGATCCATCGCCGCCTCGTGATATTTCGCGGCATGGGCATATTGCTCTTCGGTGAAGGCGTCTCGACCAGCAACGGCTGCCCAAGCTGGTGCTGCATGCCGACTGCGTGCGTACTGTTCATACTGCGTCGTATGGCAATAAGCACAGTTTTTCGAGGTCGGTTGGTTTGTGATCTCAAAACCTTTGTGGTCGAGGGCCTTCTGTCCCTCGAGTGCCTGATGGCAATCAAGACAGTTGACCCCTTCCTCTGCATGCCGGCTCATCTCGAATTGGTGCACAACCGCTTCCGTCTCCTGCCGATGGCACTCCGCACACTTTCCCGTGGCCTTGACCATTTCTGCAGTTGGTTGTTCCACCTGCTGCGGCGGACGCTGTGAGTTAATCAACCAGGCCGCAGCCAACAACGCAGTTCCTAGAAATATAGCAATAAAAACGTTCCTGAATGACATCCGAGTCAAGTCCTTTGCACACCAACTATTTCTGAAAAACACGCTCTCCGGGATTCGTGTCCCACCCTGTCCAGGACATCGATTGCAGCCCTCTCACCTGGAGACCACACATCGCAGCTCAACCACAAGCAAGAAGCTTCGGCATGACCGCCATCCGGCGTACAAAGACGCTGGCTATCACGATCGACGAAGTGGAAAGAAGGTATCTCGCCAATCCGAAGAGCCAGCGAGATACGTTCCCAGAAGAAACACGGCACTTCGAACAAGGCGCTGGATAAGGCTCCGCCCAGGCTCGCCTCAACCGCCCACCGGTGAGCCGCGGCGGAGGCCTTCGAGCTTGGGAGAGGGGCTAAAAAGCAGCGCGGAGCGGGAAACTTGAGCCAAGGGAAATCCGCCCCGCCTGCAAGTGCTTCCAATCGCCTTTTCACCGGCACTCATGGTGAGCTCTGCACCGGATGAATGCAAGAAAGAAGCTGAGCACTCAAATAGGAAAACTCACAAAAGGTGAATCTCATTTTCTACAAGGAAAAACTATCGGAAAAAGCAGCGCCCGCTACTGGACCGGTAGCGAAGGTTTTGCACAAGCACGGCAAACCGTCGACCAAAACCTCAACCAAACCGTCGACCGAAAATGGACTTGCGTGCCCCTCTCAGCCCGCAGTCATCGAAAAGCTTCGCGACCGCTTCACCGCAAGGGAGGCGAGCAGAGGCATCACACGCTTACCCCCGGGATCCCCACTGAGAAAGGAAGCGCGTGCGGACTCGCTTTGCGCTCCCCCCCACACGGAATCCGTTCGGCTCACTTGCCCGCTCCGGTTCACGCGCGCCGCAGTGCGGAGCTCCCTACAGAGCTTTCGCGCTGGCATTTTAGCGAACGGTGATCACGGCGCAGGGACTGAACCGGACGATACGCTCAGCTACGCTACCAAGACGAACCTGTTGAGCTGCCGTGCGGCCATGGGTTGTCAGAACCAACATATCGTATTGTCCCTCCTCCGCGACCTGCAAGATGACACGGTAGGGTGTACCGATCTCCAGGCGCAGATCGATCCTGGAGCGCAAGTGGTCTGGCAACGACTGCACGTATGCGTCGAAGGCTTGACGAGCAGCGTCCTTGAGCTTTGCCTCAATCTGTTTCGGTTCCCGCGACTCTCCCCAGATCCACTCGTCAATCGGCAGATAGTCCACTGGGGGCGGCGTCACGTGGAGCACATCCACTCGCACGTCTTCATCCAACCGGTCGGCCAGCTGACACGCAAACCCGATAGCCTTCAAGGAGTGACTCGAATAGTCGCTCGGCACGAGGATTTTTCGGAATCGATAGTCCGGAATATCTATTTTCCCCTTCCCCCTTTGCTTCCCACGGACCCTTCCTTCAGACGGCGTAGCGGCAGTTCCTCCGAGAAGAGGTTGGGATGCCGGTGACTCCCCGGCTTCCTGAGCCATGACGCGCGCTTCTTGCCCTCGCTCGTCGGATGGGGCGCCTCTGGAGGGATAGTAAAAATCCGCGCCGGCTCCGCCAGCCTTCGCAAATTGGGCCCCCACCTCCATCTCGGCAACGTCTGCTTCCTCTTGGAGGGCACGGAACAAGCTAAAACATATACCTAATAGAACCAAACAAAAAGGCAGACCAATAGCTACGACCGCTGCCTGCAAAGCGGACAGCGCTTCAGTTCCTCCGGCATAAAGAAGCACGCCAGCGCACGTCCCTTCGGCAACAGCCCAAAATACACGTTGCCATATAGGAGGGTCCGGATGTCCCCCCGAAGTAATCATATCTACTACGAAGGAGGCGGAATCGCTCGATGTCACAAAGAATACGGCAACAACGCAAGCCGCTATCAGTGAAAGAATATTGGAAAGAGGCAGGCGTTCGAGCAGAACGTAGATGGCTGTCGAGACATCGGACGAGACGGCCTTGGCGATCCCCCCTGCTCCAGCAACCTCCTGATGCAATGCGGTGCCACCGAATACGGTGAACCAAACGAAAGTGACCGCGGTAGGCACCAACAGGACCCCCAAGATGAACTCGCGGATGGTTCTCCCGCGGGACACACGAGCCACGAACATTCCCACAAAAGGTGACCACGCAATCCACCACCCCCAATAGAAAAGCGTCCAGTTTTTCATCCAGCCCGCATCCTCGTCGCTGAGCGTCACCAGGTGGAACGTTCGGTTCACCATGGTGCTGATATAGCGCCCCACGTTCTCCACCAAGTGATTGACGATGAAGAGAGTCGGTCCGACCAACAGCACGAACAGCATCAACGTACCCGCAAGCGCCAGATTCAACTCGCTGAGACGACGGATCCCTTTCTTGACCCCTGTCACTAGAGAAACCGTCGCCGCCAAGGTAATGACGGCGATCAAGGTCAGCTGCGTTTGAGTCGAGTGGGGTACATCGAAGAGATAGTTGAGGCCAGCGCTCACTTGCATGGCACCCAACCCTAAAGAGGTTGCGAGGCCAAAAAGCGTACCAAATACCGCCAGAATATCGACGACATGACCAGGCAACCCATGAATGCGCTCGCCGAGCAGCGGATAGAAACAAGATCTCAAGCTGAGCGGTAGCTTCTTTCTGTAGGAAAAATAGGCGATTGCCAGCCCCATAAGCACATAGATAGCCCAAGCGTGGATCCCCCAATGAAAAAACGTAATGGGCAACGCCATCTCGGCTGCACGTTGGGAAAAACCCACCGCACCAGGAGGATCCGCATAGTGCATCATGGGTTCGGCCACCCCATAAAAGACAAGGCCAATTCCCATGC
>CAYTRQ010000147.1:0-694 GCA_964440025.1 uncultured Polyangiaceae bacterium
GGGGCTGTACTACTACAACTTCCAGCAGGACGTCCGGATGCAGGCCGCCGAGGAGTTCGAGCGGATCCAGCAGACCGTGGTGGGGGTCGGGGACACCCAGACCGCCCTGACGGAGCTCCAGACCTTCCTGGATCGCTTCGGCGACACGCCGCTCGCGTCCGAGGCCCGCCTCCTCCTCGCCGAGGCTCACCTCCACGAGGGCAGCCCGGAGCAGGCCATCGAGACCCTGGAGCCCGTGGTGGGGAATCTCCAGCAGCCCATCGCGATCCAGGCCGCATTCCTTCTGGGAGACGCCTACGAGGAGGCCGGCCGGGATTCGGACGCCGAAGACCTCTACCTCCGGATCGCCGAGGAGGCCGAGCTCACCTTCCAGGTCCGGAACGCACTGGCGGATGCCGCCGAGGTCCGGGCCGACGCCGGAAATTACGCCGGAGCCGTCGAGCTCTACCGACGCGTCCTCGAGACCTACGAGGACGACGGCGAAGGGGGCGGCGCCAGCGACCGGGAGATGTACGAGATGCGCCTGGCCGAGATGGAGGCCCGGGCGGAGACCTGAGGAAGAAGGACGTCCCCCTCGGGGCAACCACCCGCCGCTCCCCGACAGCTACCGCCGACCCCGAGCCCCCCGCCGAGCCTGCCCCAGCCCCCCACGACCCCGCCCAGTCGGGCGACAAGGCGACCACCAAGAGTGAAC
>CAYTRQ010000147.1:794-8398 GCA_964440025.1 uncultured Polyangiaceae bacterium
CCGCTAGCGGCCCCGAGCACGATGCCGACGGGCAACCAGCCACCACCGACAGCTCAGCCAACAACGCCGATCCAACAAGCGCCTCGCAGACGGGCCGCTCCACGAAAGCTCCCGACGAACCGGAGCCCCCCGCCGAGCCTGCCCCAGCCCCCCAGGACGCCGCCCAGTCGGGCGACAAGGCGACCACCAAGAGTGAACCCGCTAGCGGCCCCGAGCACGATGCCGACGGGCAACCAGCCACCACCGACAGCTCCACCGCAAGCGCTCCCCCAACAAACGCCGAACAGGCCGAAACTCCACAAGAACCCCCTTCCCCCCCTCTCCCGCGGGATACCCTGGGAGGGCACCTCAACGTTGCGCTGCGCCTCGGAGTGGCCGTTCCGTTGGGGAGCATGACGCGAGATCGCTCCTATCGCAGTGTCGCCATCACGGGTCTCGGAACCGGCCTGGACGCCGCCCTCGGGGTAAACAGAAACGTGGCACTGGGACTCTATGCCGATCTTCTGCCAATGAGGGACCCCGCATCCTGCCCGGATTGCTCACCTGTCTCTCTCGGCGGCGGGGCATTCGTTCGCTACCATCTTGTTCAGGGCTTGAAGTTCGATCCCTGGGCTTCCTACGGAGTCGGTTTTCGAACTCTCGGCATCTCTCCTGACGGTAACACGGAACGCTACGTCGGAGTTGAATGGCTGCGGATCACCTTTGGGGGTGACTGGTACCCGAGCGACTTCCTCGGCCTGGGCCCCTATCTCGAGCTCGGGGCGGGCAACTTCCTTTCGGTGCCGGCAGATCGAGATCCGGGGGGCACCTACTTTCATTTTCAGAGCGGCCTCCGCGTGAACCTGGATCTCTCGGGACGATAATCTCCAAGTGGGGCACCGGAATTGCCTCAATACAGCAAACGAGCCATTTGTCCTTCCAGACTGGCGTTTTGCTCCGCCATTTCTGGAAGTGCGCGAAGTGCGCCCAAGACCAGATCGCGCGTCATCAGGTCGACCTCGTCGACTCCCAGCCAGGGCTTGGGCGCGATGGGCCGATCGCTTTGCCAAACGACGTCGAACTGTCGATCGGGACGGATCCGTCCAATCGCTGCCCCCCGCTGGACATGATTGTTCTCCAAGACCTCGAGCACTTCGCCTCCCAGCGACAAACGACTTCCCACCAGATGGGAAAGCACCGCCTGCGCATCCGTACTGCCGGCCCGGAGAGTCACATCCCGCCAAAGATGAACCTGCGCGTACGCGGTCACCGTTGGATCGGAAAGCACTTCCTCCTGTCCGTAGCGCCGGCGAAATCGCTGCACCAACTGCCGGTTGCAGGGGCTTTCCATGCTCTGAAAATAGCTCCAACAAGCCAGGTGCCCTTGTGCCACATTGCCAGCCCGCGCCAATTCGAGCTCGGAAAGGCTAAACGACATCACCGGGCTCTTTTCCGCCTTCACTCCGGCGCTCTTCAGTGCCGAAAACAGCTTGATGTTATCGGCTCCATTGACCGTATTGTAGACGATATCCGGCTCAGCATCGAAAATCTGCGCCGCAACCTCGCCAAAGTCCGCTCGACCGAGCGTCTCATACCATTCTCCTACCACCTGCCCACCAGATGCCTCTACCAGAGCACGGATCAGCCGATTGGCCGTACGCGGGAAAACATAATCCGAGCCGACGAGAAAACAACGCCGTCGCCTTTGCTTGGTGGCCCAGCGAACGGCCGGTTCTATCTGCTGATTCAGGCAACTTCCTGTGTAGATGATATGATGACTTCTCTCCAAGCCCTCGTATTGAATCGGATACCACAACAAAGAGCCATTTTTCTCGACAACGGGAAGCACCGCTTTTCGACTGGAGGATGTCCAGCACCCAAAAATACCCACCACCTGATCTCGGCCAATGAGCTGACTCGCCTGTTCGCGAAATCGATCGGCTTCGGAAGCGCCGTCAGCAACGATTCCTCGAACAGGGCGTCCCAGCACCCCGCCGCTAGCGTTGATTTCATCGATAGCTAGCAGCGCGGCGTCGACGAGATGCGTTTCACAGATTGCCATCGTCCCAGAAAGAGAATGCAAAATCCCGATCCGAATCTCCGAGGACGAAGTTCGTGACGAACACGAGGCGCTATACCGTAACGGAACGTCCCCCGATTCCACGCGAACAGTCAGGCCGGCGTCCTTTGCGGACGAAAGAAGTAGGTTCACTAGAGCGGAGTCGAGGAACAGATCGTTCAGCTGGCGAGGAAGGCGACGGCCAATGCCTCGATCGCGCGAAGTCAGCCGCGCGATGGCCCGCCGCGCGTCCGCTGGACGTCGCAGGTGGACGAGGCATGCAGCAGTAAGAAGCGGCACGAGCGGACTTTGATCCAACTCGAGGAGCTCAACGAAACGGAGCGCTCGCGCCGCCTCCCCCCGTCGATGAAGATAAAAGAGGCAACTTCCCAGATGCAAATACCCTGGCATGTGTAGCGGCATCCGCTGGGACTCCTGAATTGCGGCGAAGCCCTCATCCCAATTTCCAATCAGACAGAGAAGATTCCCAGCAATGCCGCGGAGCACCGGCGCCACCGCCGCCAAGGCAAGGACACGCCGAGATTCCCGCTCCACCGAGGAACGCTGGCGACAATGATAGTGAACCAGAGCCTTGGCCAAATGGGCCAAAGAACACTCCACGTCGTGGGAAATCGCCAACTGGGCGTGGACTTCGGCAGAGAGCAGCTCTGCCTTTCGCTGCGAGGGTTCCGCGAGATAGTTCCCGTCTCCTCGTGGCGCTTCATCGCCTGCTGGTCCTTCGGGCTCTCTTTCCCCGAGTGCGCTTTGCTTCCTTGGCTTTCCTTTTCTCCCATCACCGGCGCCATGTTGGGTATCGACTGCCTTCGCGACGAAACGCGCCCCTCCGCGCTCTCTTCCGCCCCTGCGCACCGCATCGTTGGTTTTCCTTGGCTCATATTGCTCACGCCATGCTCGGTGCGGCTCGAGGACGGTCGATTTCGCTGTTTGGCCTGCATCATGATGCTCAACGCTTCCTTGCTCGCCCGTTCCCATCCTTTTGTGGGTGCGAACTAGACAATTCAGGGAAAGCACGCAGGAATATGCGGCGTGGACGACCGCTCGATGAGCCGTTGCAGATCCCTGATCCTGCGGCAAGGCGAGTTCCAACAGAGTCCTTGCCGCATCAAGATCGACCGTACAGCGGCCAGCGAGAAAGCGGTAGAACGCTTGCGTCGCCGAAGAAGCCGTGTTCGTCCGATCCGGTTCACGAAAAGAGCGAGCTATCGCCCCAACCGAAGGATCACCTACCTGATTGGCAATCAGATAGGCCAGCTCATCCTGCGTGGGCAGAAAGTCCCCGAAACCGATGACGCGATCATACCGCTCGGACCAAACCGTTTCTCCCCGTGAATTCGAGAGGGTACAGATGATCCTCACCCGATCTCCCGACCGCGTTAGCGATCCTGCCAACACAAGCGACTGAGGGCTCGAGGGAGACACTCGGCAATGACAAACGCGCAGACTGTCGGCACGGACCAGCAGGCCCACGATGCTCTCCGTCAGGCCACGGCAAAACTGAACATCTCCTTGATCCGCTGAGAGCGAGTCAAAGTCGACGACAGCAACCGTCATGTCGGGAGACTCCGCCATTCCGGCCGCCGACGCGATTTCAGCCGAGACCCCAGAACTCGAGTGCCACGAAAATCGCGGCTCATAGCCCCCCGTAGGAAGCTCGACCTCGATGGGATCTTCGCGCCCAGAATGGTCGTAGTACCTTTTGAGCAGCTTTCTCACTCGACCGGCCTGCATTCGAGCGTTTGTTTCCGGACGCGATCTTCCGTCTTTCACGCCGAGGGCACTGACGCCGATCGTATATGCCTTCAAAGATTCGCCGTTGCCGGTCAAACTCCGTTCCACGACGAATTCGAGAAAGCGACGAGCCTGCGGTGAACGAGAAAAGCTGTCGCTCGCGAGGATCCGCCCCACGCACTCTCTCACCACCTCTGGGTCGACTGGCCGACTGTTCACACTGGATACCTAACCCAGGGCAGGTTTCGTGAACGTTTCTCGTTAGCCGCCTGAGAGCAACGACTCGCGTTACGGTAACTCGACTTCGTAACGATTCGTTCGCTTATCGAGAACGGCTTTTCCAAGCATAGTCAGCCCGTTCCCGCTCACGGGAACACGGCATCCCATGCCATTCCTGGTGAACGTTGCCACCGACAGCGGATCGACAGACCGCGGCAACGAAAAAGCAAACGCGAACGAGACTGCCATCAAGGTCAGCCCCGACATTACCGGCCAGAGGAGACATTTCGTGAACAAACTATTGAAGGTTGCTGCATTTGCTGCCCTCGCTCTCACGAGCGCGTGCAAGGGACCAGGCGAAAAGGCCGAAGCGACGGAAAAAGGCCAAGAAGCCAAGGAAAAGAAAGAGAAGACGGCCTCTCCCGACGAGGAGAAGGGGCCGATCAAGGTCGGTATTCTTCATTCCTTGTCCGGAACCATGGCGATTAGCGAAACATCCCTCAAGGACGTCGCCCTGATGACCATCGAGTCGATCAATGAGCAAGGAGGTGTCTTGGACCGCAAACTCGAGCCTGTCGTGGTCGATCCCGCGTCCGATTGGCCCCTCTTTGCCGAAAAGGCTCGAGAACTTCTCGAGCAGGACGTCGCCGTCGTCTTTGGATGCTGGACCAGCGTTTCCCGAAAGTCGGTTCTCCCGGTGTTCGAAGAACTCAACGGGCTACTGTTTTACCCGGTTCAGTACGAAGGGGAGGAATCGAGCTACAACGTCTTTTACACGGGTGCAGCTCCGAACCAACAGGCCATTCCCGCCGTCGAATATTTGATGAGCGAAGAAGGTGGAGGGGCAGAGCGCTGGGTTCTGCTGGGAACGGACTATGTCTATCCAAGAACGACCAACAAGATACTTCGCTACTTTCTCAAATCCCATGACGTCTCCAAGGATGACATCATGGAGGAGTACACGCCCTTCGGTCACACCGACTATCAAACAATAGTCAGCAACATCAAGAAATTCGCAGCAGCCAAGCCTACGGCCGTCGTTTCGACAATCAACGGCGACTCGAACGTGCCCTTCTACAAGGAGCTGGCCAACCAGGGCCTCGAGGCCACCGACGTCCCCGTTATTGCTTTCTCTGTCGGCGAGGAGGAGCTCCGCGGTATCGACACCAAAGCACTGAAGGGGCACTTAGCTGCCTGGAACTACTTCATGTCGATTGACACTCCAGAAAACGAAGCGTTCATCAAGGAGTGGAAAGCCTACGCGAAGAGAAAAGATCTGCCCGATGCCGAAAATCGCGTCACCAACGATCCCATGGAGGCAACTCATCTTGGTATCAAGCTTTGGGCCCAATCGGTCTCCCAGGCAGGAACGACGGATGTCGATGCCGTACGACAGGCGCTGGGCTATCAAACAATCGAATCTCCTTCCGGATTCACGATCAAGATGGACGGAAAAAACCACCACCTCCACAAACCAGTCTATATCGGAGAGATTCAAGAGGACGGTCAATTCAATGTCGTTTGGAAGACGGACGGTCCCATTCGCGCCGAGCCCTGGAGCCAGTATGTTCCAAGCAGCAAGGAAAAGAAGGCGGACTGGACGTTCCCTTGGTTGTGCGGAAACTGCACAGAACCAAAAGCCGAGCCTTTCTAAGATGGAATTCCTCGTCCCAAGGAGCATCAACGAGCGAGCCGGCAAGGACGACTCGACAGTCGCGCTCGCTCGTTTATTCCGTCTCCTTCTATTTTGGGGACTTGGCGTAATTTGCCTCTCTCTCTCCTCCGAGGCTTTCGCCGACGATGCGGAGATCGGTCGAGCGCTCTCCCTGATCGCCTCGGAGAGTCATCCGGACGTAACTGAGGGGATCTCGCTGCTCGGCCAGACGAACACGGAGCGATCACTTGCCATGCTCCAGGCTCTGGACGAAGGCGGCGTCGTCAAGGACGGCGGTGGCTCTCTCTACATTCAGAAGGATGACGGAAGTCTCGTCCACGCCGGGACGGCGGCGCCCGCGTCCCCCTCTGGCACCACGACTCGGATCTCGTTGACCAACAATTCTCGGCGCGCCCTCCAGGCCAGCCTGTCGCGACTGCAACTCACTTCTTCCAACAAAAAACTACAGCGACAGGCAGCGCAGGAGTTAGCCGACAACCCCGATCCCGAAATGGCACAGACCATTCGTCGACTCGCCCAAGACGTATCCGATCCAGAAACCAAACAGGCTTTGGACTTGGCCCTCGCCAAACTCGACCTTGCAAGCAACGATCCTCAGCGCCGTTTGGCAGCAGTGCGAGTGATCGGTGCTTCCAACGACATCGGCATGGTCGAAAAGCTCAAGCGTCTGCTCCAAAAGAACGATTCCGGAGCCTACGGCGAACCGAACCCCGAAGTGCGCGCCGAGAGCAAGCGAGCACTCCAAAGCCTGCAAGGCCGCATCTTTTGGATCAATACCATCGCCAATACGCTTTACGGCCTGAGCCTGGGAAGCGTCCTCGTGCTCGCTGCCCTGGGCCTGGCGATTACGTTCGGGCTGATGCGTGTCATCAATATGGCCCACGGCGAAATTCTCATGCTCGGCGCATATTGCACCTTCTTCATTCGGGAGCTGTTTCTCGAAAGCGCGCCTCGGCTCGAGGACTATTATCTTCTTTTTGCCATACCTTTCGCCTTCGCCGTGACCTTCGCCGTCGGCGTCGTTTTGGAACGCACCGTGATCCGACATCTTTACGGACGTCCACTCGAAACTCTCCTCGCCACCTGGGGACTGAGCCTGGTGCTCATTCAGGCAATTCGTCTCACCTTCGGCGCCCAAAACGTCACGGTCGCCAATCCCTCTTGGCTCTCCGGCGGATTTCAACTCATGCCAGCGCTCGTCGTTCCCTACAGTCGCATCGCTGTACTGCTTTTTACTACCTGTGTGGTGACGTTCGTTGGCGTCCTGCTCCGAGCTACCTCGGTTGGTTTGAAGGTCCGCGCCGTCACGCAAAATCGACAGACCGCCGCTGGGCTCGGCATCGCAACCAACCGGGTAGACATGTGGACCTTCGGGCTAGGCTGTGGCCTCGCCGGACTTGGTGGCGTGGCGCTTTCCCAACTCGGAAACGTTGGCCCGGAACTCGGTCAGCAACACATCATCGATTCCTTCATGGTTGTCGTTCTTGGCGGAGTTGGAAACGTCCTGGGAACCATCCTCGCTGGCATGGGACTCGGGATTGCCAACAAGCTCCTCGAACCCAGCGTCGGTGCCGTCCTAGGAAAAATCATGCTGCTCGGTCTATTGATATTGTTCATTCAATGGCGTCCTCAAGGAATCTTTGCGCCCAAGGGTCGAGCGGCCGAGGGGTAACGTCATGCGTAGCTTCTTTGGTCGACTTCACGGAAGATGGGGTTGGTTCACCCTGGGCTCCACATTCGTCGTGCTTGCCCTCGTCATTCCAGCACTCAACCAGCTCGTTCCTTCGGACAGCCCGTTCTTCATCTCTGAACACTACCTTCTCATCTTGGGCAAGTTCGCCTGTCTCGCGATGGTCGCATTGGCTGTAGATCTCGTATGGGGGTTCGCCGGGATCTTGAGCCTTGGACACGCGGTGTTCTTCG
>CAYTRQ010000147.1:8408-12467 GCA_964440025.1 uncultured Polyangiaceae bacterium
GTATTGGTATGGATTCGACAACTTTTGGTTTGCTCTCTTCATGAGTCTTGCCGCCCCCGGCATACTGGGACTCGTGTTCGGCTATCTCGCCTTTCGTTCCCGCATCAAAGGGGTCTATTTCTCCATTATTACGCAGGCGTTGACATTCGCCGCCATGCTCTTGTTCTTCCGCAACGAAACAGGATTCGGAGGAAATAATGGACTAACCGATTTCAAGACGATATATGGCTACCCACTTCATCAAGAGAGCACCAAAGTTGCACTGTACCTAATCACGGTCTTCTCTCTCCTCTCTGCCTATCTCACCACCAAATATTTAACCACGAGCAAGTTCGGACGGGTGCTTCGTGCCGTCCGGGACGACGAACCGAAAGCCAGATTTTCTGGATACGATACTCTGCGCTACAAGTGGTTCGCCTGGACCTTCTCCACTGTGCTGTGCGGGTTGGCCGGTGCGCTCTACGTCCCCCAGGTCGGCATCATCAACCCCAGCGAGATGGAGCCCGCCAATTCCATCGAGGCCGTCGTCTGGGTAGCGATTGGGGGACGCGGAACGCTGCTCGGCGCGATGCTTGGAGCCTTCATCGTCAACGGTGCCAAAAGCGTATTCACCGCCTTGGCTCCCGATCTTTGGCTATTTTTCCTGGGCGCGCTCTTCGTCCTGGTCACCCTGGCGTTGCCCGACGGCCTCATGGGGCTCGGACGCCTTCTGCAGAAAGCAAAACATGCAAACTAGAGCGCATCTCATCACTTCGGAGGAGCCCTCCGCTGCCCAGCAGCAAGCGGACGACGGGAACGCCGGCAAAACGCCGAGTCAGTTTCCCCGATTTTCACGTCGATCGGGAAAAGTCCCCGAAGAACGAAGAAAACTTCTTCGCGAGCGGAGTCCTCGTGCTCTTCTGTGTATCGACGACATCTCCGTCAGCTTCGACGGGTTCCAGGCGCTCTCTCATCTCACCATCGTTCTCAACGAAGGGGAGCTACGATGCATCATCGGGCCCAACGGCGCTGGAAAAACAACACTCATGGACGTGATCACCGGAAAGACACGCCCCGACAGTGGACACGTCTTCTTCTTGGAAAATCTCGACGATCTGACGACCCTGAAGGAACACGAGGTCGTACGTCGTGGGATCGGACGAAAGTTTCAGCGCCCTACAGTGTTTCCCAAACACTCCGTACGTGAAAACGTCGAGCTCGCACTTTCCACCCCAAAGGGGGTACTGCGAAGTCTATTTTTTCAAACGAGCAAACGGCAACAGCAGCGAATCGACCAGATACTCGAAACGACCTTCCTCACAGATCACGACCAATCACTCGCTGGCGGGCTTTCCCACGGACAGAAGCAATGGCTCGAGATCGGTATGCTTCTCGCTCAAAATCCAAGAGTTCTTCTTGTCGATGAGCCCGTGGCCGGAATGACTCACCAGGAGGTGGAAAGAACGGCGCAACTTCTCAGAGATCTTGCCGGAAAGCATACCGTCGTAGTGATTGAACACGACATGGACTTCGTTCGTAGCATTGCCGCCGAAACCGTTACCGTTCTTCACGAAGGACGCGTCCTTTCCGAAGGAAAAATGGACCACGTACAGAGCGACCCGAAAGTCGCCGAAGTATACCTCGGAAACTAACATGTTGTCAGTGAGAGAACTCAATCAGTCCTACGGTGAAAGCCACACTCTTTGGGACATCGATTTGGACATTCCCGAAGGTTGCTGCGTTTGTCTGATGGGCCGTAACGGCGTCGGCAAGACAACTCTCCTCAAGTCGATCATGGGACTTCTCCGAATCGACGGCGGCAGCATTCGACTCTTCGATAGGGAGCTGGCCAAAGCCCGACCAGAGATGCGCGCCAAGTTCGGCATCGGCTACGTTCCCCAGGGACGGGAAATATTTCCTCATCTGACGGTTCGCGAAAACATCGAAATCGGTCTCCTCGCGCGCGCCAAAAAGTCCGCCGATCCCACTGAAAAGATCTACTCTCTTTTCCCTGTTCTCAAGCAGATGCTTCATCGTCGCGGGGGTGACCTCTCCAGGTTGGCATAGCCATATCCTTGCGCCAGCAGCAGCTCGCCATCGCTCGCGCTCTAGCACTCGAGCCCCAGCTGCTCGTTCTCGACGAACCCACCGAGGGCATTCAACCCAACATTGTTTCTCAAATCGGCGACGTGCTCATCAAGCTACAGAAGGAACAAATGACGATTCTTCTCGTCGAGCAAAAACTCAACTTCGCCAGAAGAGTCGGTCAAAGATTCGCCATCATGGATCGCGGGCGTTGCGTCGCAAACGGCGAAATGGACGAGCTCGACGAAGAGCTCGTTAGCCAATACTTGGTCGTCTAGAATGAATCTTTTATCACAAAACCACAGCTTACGGGAAACCGGCATCCCATCCCAACAGAGCGGCTGGGTTGGCGAATTGAGCTTCGAGCTCAAAAACACCACCGGCAGGACCGAGATCGGCGGTCTGCGGCATCGTGGCCCTCTGCGCGTCCAACGGCCATTTTATCCCGAACAAAACGGCACGAGCCACATCTACCTACTGCATCCACCGGGAGGAGTCGTCGGCGGTGATCAGCTTCGCCTCGAGATCCATGCAACGGAAAATTCTCTTGCCCTACTTACGGCACCTTCTGCCACCAAACTTTATCGAAGTCTCGGCAACTGGGCCAATATCAAAAATTACTTGCATGTGGAAAGCGGAGCGACCCTGGAGTGGTTTCCTCACGAAACGATAGCTTTCAACGGGACCAAGACGGAACTCTGTACGGTTGCGGAGCTCGAAGGAGACGGTCAGTTCGTCGGATGGGAGATCCTGTGCCTTGGACGTCCCGCAGCGAAGGAAAAATTCACCTACGGCTCCGTCGTACAACGCCTTGAAATCTACCGTGATGGGCATCCGCTTTTCATCGACCGCCTCGCGATTCACACGGGTTCCTCGCTACTCACGGCTTCTTGGGGACTCGCCGAACAGCCTATCGTCGGAATGCTGGCACTGAGCGGCAAACACGACGGTCTTCTTTCGAAGGCCCAGTCGTTCGTCAACGAATTCATGAGTCAGGAAGACCGCCGTTCACTCTTCGCCTGCACTGAGCTCGAGGGAGTGCTCGTTCTTCGCTACCTCGGACCTTCCGCTGCCGATTGTAGCAGATTATTTTGCGCCTTCTGGAAGGAGTTCCGACCCCACCTCTCGAATAGAACGGCGGTGTCCCCAAGAACGTCTAAGCCTCGAGGGCCCACCGAATCGATGTCTTAACACCTACACAACGGCTGAACCCAGATACTCACGGACGGTTTTTTATGCAACTAACACCACGAGAAAAGGACAAGATGATGATCTCCATAGCGGCTATCGTCGCCGAACGACGAAAGTCTCGTGGCGTTCTACTCAACTATCCTGAGGCGGTCGCCCTGATTTCGTCGGCCATCCTCGAGGGGGCCCGAGACGGAAAGTCCGTGGCCGAGCTCATGAGTTTCGGAACCACTGTTGTCAAACGCGAGGAGGTCATGGACGGCGTGCAAGAGATGATTCCCGAGGTTCAGGTAGAAGCAACATTTCCCGACGGGACGAAGCTCGTCACCGTCCACAATCCGATTGGCTAGTTCGCATTCCGAAAGGGCTGCGGATCAAAACATGCAAGGAGGCGTGAGCGTCACAATCCAGGCAATCAGCGAAGTGGACCGCTCTCGTCTCAAGACGAGCGGAAGACGAAGCGCCTTTTGGAGACGCGAACGTGCAGCACAATGACCCCCGGTGAACTCATTACACTACCAGGCTCCCTGGACCTCAACCAAGGACGAGCAACCGTCCAGGTGGACGTCGCCAACACCGGCGATCGTCCCATCCAAGTCGGCTCTCATTTTCATTTTTACGAGGTCAATCCGGCCCTCGACTTCGAGAGAGCCCGGACGCGAGGATTTCGTTTGAACATCACAGCCGGCACCGCCGTTCGCTTCGAGCCAGGTCAAAGCAAGCGGGTCGAGCTCGTCGAGCTCTCAGGCTCGAAAAAGGTTTTTGGATTCAACGCACAGGTCATGGGACCGCTGGAGGAAAATGACG
>CAYTRQ010000148.1:0-12411 GCA_964440025.1 uncultured Polyangiaceae bacterium
TTCCAGAGAAAAGTGGTCTCCCTACCGACCACTTTTATGTGGTCGCAGCACTAGCGTCTTCGACGGGTCACCCCCGGTCGGACCATCGGTCGAGGGGGCGAAGCAGCCGGCCCTTCTGAGTCTGTGGGGCTCTTGTCCCGTGGATGGCTGAGGTCCGGCTCGGAGACGTTCTTGGCTTGAGGAGCTTTCGCCTGCTTGCCGGGTCGGGGGGCGGCCGAAGTGGAACCGAGCTGCTCGAGCTTTTT
Source organism: uncultured Polyangiaceae bacterium (assembly GCA_964440025.1). Taxonomy (GTDB): domain Bacteria; phylum Myxococcota_A; class Polyangia; order Polyangiales; family Polyangiaceae; genus NIC37A-2. The sequence continues at coordinate 246 of CAYTRQ010000148.1, forward strand.
GCCCATGACATCTCCGAGACTGCCCAGCGAGCCCTGCTTCTGGGCGCTGTTGCCGTAGTCCTGATAGTTCTTGCGTTCTTGCACGTGGGCCACCCGATTCACACTGAATCGGTTTTTCCCGCTCTGGGCGTCCCGATTGACCAAGACGACGTCCAATTGGAGCCCTATCGGATAGGTGCGCCGATGATCCCCGCCCGGCGGAAGGGCCAGCTCTCGGGTCGGAACGAGCCCTTCCCCCTGGGACGTCGAGACGATCAATCCCCCGTGGACGTGTCGAATGACCTCGGCCGCCAAAACCTCGTCCGGGTTCGCTTTCGTGCTTGTGGGAGCCCGTGTTGCTTTGATGGACAGGCGGACATTCAAGCCGCGATCCGTTTGCTCGAGACTGAGGACCTGTGCCTGGACGGATTCCCCGATGCTCACGATGTCGAGAGGCGATTCGACTCGCATGGGGGATAATTCCGAAATCGGGACGAACCCATCAAGGCCCCCGAGATCCACGATCACGCCCCCTTTGACCGTACTCTTGACGGTGCCTTCCACCGTGCTTCCCACCGAGAGAGTTTCAGCCAACCGGGCCTGCGTGGCTTGTCTCTCCTCCTCCAGGAGTTTTCTCCGGGACAGCACCACATTGCGCCCCCCTTCTTTGAACTCGAGCACTCGGAAGTCGTACGTCTGGCCGACGAACGCTTCTGGTTCTGCCACATAACTCAAATCGATCTGTGAGATCGGGCAAAAGGCTCGGGTTCCAGCAACATCGACTGAAAAGCCTCCCTTGACCGCGGCGGTTACTGTACCACTCACTGGTGCTCCGCTCTCGCTAGCCAGTCGGATGACGTCGCTGCTGACCTCGCCTCCGCCTTTGCCCAAGGAGCGCGTCAGGAGGGCTCCCTCTTTTCGAGGTTGGACCACCGTGGCCGTGATGCGGTCCCCTACGGCGACGGGCCTGTCATCGAATTCCGTGAGTTCGAGGGAGGCGTCGGCGGTCTGGCCGATGTCCACGAGCACCAGGCCTCCGCTGATCGCGAGCACGGTGCCTTCCACCTTCTGACCTGGCCGGAGCCGCTCGGGACCCGATCGGTGTGTGGGATCTGTGGCTCCTTCGAAAAGGGAAGCAAAATCGTCTGCTGGCATGAGGGCGAAAGAATGCCATCCGCCGAGTTGGGGGCAAGGGCCCCGAACGCCAAAGAGCCCACGAACCCCGTTTCACGGGTCTCGCCGGTGCGATTTTTGCCGCGGGGGAGGGACAGAAAAGCCGAGACGCGAGCTTCGGCTCGATATCAACCGGACACGCTGCACAAGAGCCCCCTCGGAAAGATGCGCCGCACTCTAAAATCTGTCTCGGCCTGTCGTTTTCACGAGAGCTCGCACGTCTCTCTCGGGCACGTGTTTCAATGGAAAGAAACACGCGCGTTTCGAACCCAACCCGCGATCCGCAAACGGCTCAAGGAGACTAAATGCAATACCTCTTCCTCATCTACAACGACGAAACCAAGCTCCCTTCCCCCCCTGAAGATCCCAAGGAGCGCGAACAATGGATGGCACCCTGGAACGAGTACACCGCCGCCCTCCAGGAGGCTGGCGTCATGCTTGGAGCCAATCCCCTCCAGCCCACTTCCACAGCCACGACGGTTTCTGCCTCCGAAAAAAACGAGCTCGTCTTCACCGATGGTCCCTTCGCTGAAACGAAAGAACAACTCGGCGGTTACTTCCTGGTCGAATGCTCGAACCTCGACGAGGCGCTCCATTGGGCTGGAAAGTGCCCAGGAGTGCATCTGGGAAGAGTCGAGGTGCGCCCGATCGCCAACCTCATGGGATGACCTTCGAGGCATGAGCCGCGCAAGCGCCTCATCGGGTCCTCCTTTCTTTTCGGCGTCTCGTCTTGGTCGCCAGCTTCAGACGTTGCCTCGTCTTGGCAAAAAGCCTCGGACGTTACCGGGGCACTATTGCGCTTCGTCACCATTGCGCTTCGTCGTCAGCTTTGTGGCTCGTCTCGCCCGCCGCCTCGCGTCACTCGCAATTGGGGGGAGGCGAGCCTTTCGCATCGAGAGATGAGAGTCCTCTCGATCTGTGACAGAATTTTCGACCATACATAAAAAGGAGTCAGTGGGACCGCTGTCATGGCGGCACTGAGCCTCTTTCGTCCCAGGCCCCGTACTGCCGAGATGCTCCGAGTGGGCCTTTTCCGGTCAAAGAGCCACAAACAGAAAGATCGAGCATCCAAAAATGCCAAGACCCGAACCACCGCATCTGGTAAGGATGCCAGATGAACGGCAAGCTGTGGCGCCCATGGGGCATCGGCAATGCGGTCGATCCGGTGGGGCGCTCTGACCGGCTCTCTTCTGATTCGCTCCCCGCCACCGCGGCACTCGACTCGTCTCAAAAATGGACGAGCAACGCTCAGGCTCGACAGGCGCACTCGATTGTTGAGAACCGCACGCTATTGTTGAGAACCGCACGTTGTTGTTGGGAGCCGCTCGATCGTTGAACACCGCACTCTCAATTGCTGAGAGCGTGATCATTAACGGCGTGCTCGGTCATTAGGACGTCAGAGAAACAGCAGCAAACGCTGAACCAAGATCATCCCTCTTTACTATCGTCTCAGAATCATGAAAAAATACTTTACGCTTTCGATATTCGGACTGGGCCTTCTGGGCCTGAGTTGCTCACAAGGTACGGGCTCCGGCCCCAATTCGGGAGGAGGAACCGGCGCGGGCAACTCCTCCTCCACCGACGGAACGACCGGCAGCGGAAGCACCTCTTCCAACGGCAATGGCGGTGGCGGTGGCGGTAGCGGCAACGGCGCCGCCCCGAACTCGGGCGGAGCGACCGGCAGCGGAAGTACCTCTTCCAACGGTAATGGCGGTGGCGGCGCCGCCCCGAACTCGGGTGGGGCTTCTGGTACGGGCGGAAATTCCGACACCGGCGGATCCTCTGGGACCGGTGGCAACTCCGGAACCGGCGGGGGCAGCGCGGATGAGCCCAGTCTCGTGACATCGGGAGAGGGCGCCTACTGGCAGGTCGGCGAAGTGACCGAGGGGGCAAGCGGCCCCGCCACCATCACCGTAGATACCAATGCCGAGGGGCAGGAGTGGCACGGCTTTGGCGGTACCTTCAATGAACAAGGATGGGCCGCCATGGGCGCACTCACGGCATCGGAGCGAGAAGCCATCATGGAGCTGCTGTTCGATGAAGAGAACGGCATCGGTATGACCTGGGGCCGGATTCCCATGGGCCCCAGCGACTACGCGGTCGAGCGCTATTCCCTCAGCAGTGGCCCGGGCAACTTCGATATCTCCCACGACCGCGAATACCTCATTCCCTACGTCAAGGCGGCGCAGCAGTGGAAGGACGACATCAAGTTCTGGGGTAGCCCCTGGACCCCCCCGCCTTGGGCCAAGACGGGTGACACGGAAAACAACGGGTACGACAAAGGCCTGTTCGACACAGCGCATTATGAGAACTACGCCAATTACTTCGTGGCCTGGGTCGACGCCTACGAGCAGGAGGGGATCCCAATCGACCACGTTCAGCCGCAAAACGAACCAGGCTGGGCTCAGAGCTACCCCACCTGTGCATTTGGCCCGGCTCGTGACTCCACCAATAACACGGACATCTATCAGAACGAGACCGTCAGCCTGGGGCCCTTCGTCGAGGACTATCTCAAGCCAGCGCTCGACGCGACCCAGTACGACACGAAGATCTGGTTCGGCACCCTGTCCAACGACTCCACGTTCGAGGCCTATTGGAACTCCCTGAGCGACAAGAGCATCGTGGAAGGGGTCGCCCTGCAGTGGGAAACCCAGGTGCGCGTCTCCTCACTGAGGCAGCAGGGGCACCTCGTCATGCAGAGCGAACACAAGTGTGGCAACTATCCGTGGTTGCAGGAGGAGGTGTCCACTCGTGAGGAAGCCAATCGCAACAACTTCTTGCCCACGATGGCCCCGAACAATCACGCCTATGGCGAGGAGTCCTGGGATCTGATCAAGGGCTGGATTGACGATGGCGTCAATATCTACAGCGCCTGGAACATGGTGCTCGACACCGGCGGCTTCAACCTGGACGAAGTACGCCCCTGGCCGCAAAACGCCATGATCGCAGTCGACACCGACGCGGGCACCTACGAGGTCACCCCCTACTACTACGTGTTCCGGCACGTGGCGCAGTACGTCGACGTCGGCGCCAAGGTCGTCGGCATCGACACCAACGGGCTCGCCTTCCAAAATCCCGACGGAGCAGTCGTGGCCATCGTTTTCAACGAGGGAAATTCAGAAGCCACTCATACCATCGACATCGGCGGCACCATGCTCGAGTTCAGCGTGCCCGGTCGCGGTTGGGCTACAGTCAACTGGCAAGGCTAAGAACCCATGGCGGGGTCAAAAAGCGGAGCTCTCGTGACCACGGCGAGGGCTCCGCTTTTTTGTTCCCATTGTCTTTTTCGTCTTCAGGCGCACACCTCTCCTCCTTTTCTCATCTCCGCGGTAGCCTTCGAGAACTCACTATGCCGAACTCTCAGCAACAGCCGTCACGCAAGGCCATTTCGAGTGCCACCACCTCACACAACGCCATTTCCGACCCAGCCGTCTCCCGCGAGAGCTTCTCCAGCAAGGCGATTTCGGTTCGTGCTGTCTCGTCTCCTCGACACTGCAGGCCTCCGAGTCTCCCGAGCTGGATTCTCCCGCGCCGTGTCTCTCCCGGCTGGATCCAACGGTTGAGCTCCTGGTCCGTCCTCTTTGCGGTGGCCTGCGGCTCGAATGACGGTGCCGATTCCGGCGGGAGTGGTGCCGCTTCGGCGGCGGGTGGCGAAATCTCTACCGGCAGTGGAGCTGCTGCCCCAGGGACGGGTGGAACCGGCGGAGGCAGATGGCCCGACTCGGGAGGGCAGGCTTCGGGAGGAACGATGCCCAGCGCAGGCGCCGCGACGGGAACCGGAGGCTCCACGTCGAACACCGGCGGAAGTGGTCTCGGCTCGGGAGGGGCCGGCGACGGTGGAACCGGGAGCGGCGCGACCGGCGGCGGTGGCCGGACCGGAGACGGGGGATCGCCCAGCGGCGGAACAGGTGGTGGGGCGATGGAATGCGAAGCGACGACCCTCGGTGAAGCGGGGGCCTGCACGAACCGTCTGATCGGCGTCGCTTTGAACACCGCCTACCTCAATGAAGAGCCCTATGTGCAGGCCGCGCGAGAGTTTACCTACGTCACCGCCGAAAATGAGATGAAGTGGAGCAACAATGAGCCCTCGCAAGGATCGTTCGACTTCGGAGCCGGAGATCAGATCGCCGAATTTGCCGAATCGAACGGGATGCAGATCAAGGGACACGCCTTGGTATGGCACAACCAACTTCCGGGATGGGTCCAAAATCTGGGGAGCGAAAATGCGGTGAGGAGCGCGATGCTCAACCACATCGACGGCGTGATGCAACACTACGAAGGAAGAATTCACGCCTGGGACGTCGTCAACGAGGCTTGGAACGAAGAAGGAACAGCCCTACGCAACTCCGTATTTTATCAATACCTCGGTGCAGACTACATCGATGAGGCATTTATGCGGGCACGGGAAGTCGATCCAGACGCCAAACTCTTCTACAATGACTTCGACGCCGAAGACATGGGGACCAAGTCCGATGCGCAATACGAGATGGTCGCCAGCATGGTGGAACGTGGCATCCCTATCGATGGAGTCGGTTTGCAGATGCACATTCGTATCCCCGATAGCGAGCCGTCTATCGAAGATCTGACAGCAAATCTCGACCGCCTGACCGCCCTCGGTCTGGAGGTCCACATCTCCGAAGTCGATGTCAGACTCTGCAACGGAGAAACCGAACAGCAGCAACGCGATCGCTTGCACGACGTGATCGAGGTGTGCATGCAAGAGCCGCTATGCACCGCCATAACGACTTGGGGGATCACCGACAAGTATTCATGGTTGAACGATTCCGGGGCTCCGGGATGTCCGGGGGGAGAAACCCCCTACCCGCTACTCTGGGACGACAACTATCAAAAGAAGCCACTCTACGATGGCATGCTCGATGCGCTCCTGGGCCGTTGAAGTGCGCCTGACGTCAAACGCCTGCGCCTGACGTCAAGCGCCCCCCAAAAAACCCAAAAAGCTCGTGCTCAGTATGAGCTTAGCGCAGATAGCCTTCGATCGCTTCGAACCATTTGCCCGCCATCCTGGCGTATCCGGCCTCATTCGGATGGACGCCGTCGCCTAGCTCGGACATGGGGAAACCTTCGAACTGGTCCACGAAGATGATGTGCGCCCCCTCTTCGGCGCGCTGCTCCACCATTGAAGGAATTGGCTCATTGAACGCGCTCACATCTGAAAAGGAAAGAGGAATAATATTGCTCACGACAATCAGCGCGTCCGGCGCCTCCGCTATCAGCTCGTCCATGAGCGCTCCCAATCGATCGGTGGCGCCATCGGGACTCTGGACCATGTCATTCGTCCCCGCATGCACAAGAATGATGTGCGGCATCTCCGTCAACTCGGGTTGCGGGATGCGATCGGCAATCTGCTGAATGGTCTCCCCACTGATCCCGCCATGGTTGCGAGGAAACGTGACACCCTCCACCATCATGGGACCATTGGGTGATTGAGTTCCCGTGAAGGTCACATCGTGGCCATTGTTCAAGGCCAGGCGAAAGAGCTCGACACGGTAGCCTCCGTCAAATCCCAGACCAAACGTGATCGAGTCACCCAGGGGAAGGATCTTACAGGGCTCGGCAGCAGGACACGGCTCGAATCCGGGCTCCCCCCCAGTTCCACCGGCGCCGTCACCACCGGTCCCCAACTGGCTCCCCCCGCTGCCGAGGCCGCCGGTTCCCACGCCGCCACCGCTGGAAGCACCACCACCGGCGTCTGCGCCACCACTTGATGAGTCGCCGCCAGTTCCCTCACCACCTGTTGCTAACGAGCCACCGGTCCCCAGAGAAGTTCCTCCCGTCCCCCCAGAACCATCCACGTCCGAAGTTCCCCCGCTGGCGGGGGCGCCACCAGACGTTGTCACCCCACCTGAATGGCCTCCCGCAGACGAACTCCCGCCAGTTCCCCACGAGCCACCACTTCCGGAAGCAGAATCACTGGGATTTCCTGAGCCGTTGGGCCCCGAGCAAGCTACCTGACTCGCCAGAAGCAGCCCGCCAACAAAGCACCCCAGCCGCAAAGAGGACAAAGAACTGATCGAAGGAGAATGAATGAAAAACATAGTGACCTAGTGACAACAGATGCTCAGGCGATGGGTCCTGAGAGATCGGCGATTCAATCTGCTGGAGTGCTTCACATTAGAGCGACCGGCGCCAACCAGTCGTTCAAATTCGCGACGCGCCGTTTCAAGATCTCGGCCGATCGAGTCGTTTTAATTTTCTTAAAACGAAAATATGCAGCCTTCTTGGACGACGCGGGGTCTGGCAGGGGCCGGGGAGGACCCGGATCTGCTACAGTGGGCCCCGTCCGCAGCGCCTTCTTCAACCGGCAACTCTTCCGAACGGGCCATGACTCCCCAGCTTCGATCGAAATACGGCGATGCCCTCACCGGTTCCGACTGGCCCGGTCTGCCGCTTCGGATTGGGCACATCCCCGACAGCGGGCGGCTCCAGGATCTTTCCTCGAACGTCGATTCGGTCTTGGTCTGGTCGGGAGGCCCTTGTCACGTCGCAATCCTGTATGAACACCCCACTCGACAAGTGCAAGTCAACCATGACTTCCACCGTTGCACCGGCATGGTCGATCTTCTCCCACGAGGCACGCGGCTCCTCGAGATCGAGTGGAAGGGCAACCCTTCCACCTGCATCTCCGTGAACCTGCCGTCTCCCTGTTTGAACGCCCTGTGTTCGGAAGGTGTAGTCGGACTCAATCCCGAAGCTGGACCTTTATTCGGATTGATCGACGCTCACCTGGTCGATCTGGTTCACCGATTGAAGGAACAAGCCGAGGGAACGGAATATTGGGGAGCCTTGTACGTGCAGTCCCTTTCCATGACCCTCGCCACCTACGTCTCGAGCCGATATGCGCAGGGTCCGGCATCATCGCTTCCCGCGCGTTCCGCCCGCCTCTCTTCCGATCAATGCTGGACCATCGAACGGTTCATCGATCGGGAGATCGCCGGAAATTTCGGGCTCGTCGAGCTCGCCAACCTACTGGGCTACTCTCCCGATCACTTCTCACGCCTGTTTCGCAAGACCTACCATCAATCCCCCCACCAATACATTCTCTCTCGGCGGATCGAATTGGCGAAAACCATGCTGCGCGATAACGAAAAGCCTATTGCCGAGATCGCCGTAGCCTGTGGCTTCTCGAGCCAAGGTCATCTCACAACCGCCTTCAAGCAACGAACGGGAATCACCCCAGGGGCTTTTCGAAATCGTTGACTCACCGGCCCCAACCCGCTCTCGACTCCTCGCCCAGAGATTCCCGTGCCTGGAGAGACAACGACCATGAAATATTTCGCTCCTCTTCTCTTCATCCTCATCACCCTGGGCTGCCAGAGCCGACCCATGCTCGACGCAGCCGATTCCATGGCTGATCCCACCGCCAGCGAAGACGCCTGCGATGACGGTAGTGAGGAACAAACCAGCTGCGATTGCTCAAGCGACTGCGATGAGGAATTCGTTCCCCCACAGGAAGACGAATGGCACAATCAACCACGGACGATCGCCGACGCAGGCATCTACGTATCCGAAAATCCGGAAGAAGGCAGCTTCCCGCTCGTTCAGAAAAATTCGAACACTCCTCTTGCAGTTAGCGATCAAGACTTCCCTGGTGTAATTCGAGCAGCCCGCGACTTGCAAACAGATATCGGGCGCGTCACGAGCAAGGAACCAAATCTCATCGATGACGGCTCGCGCTTCTCGGGCGAACGTGCGGTCCTCATCGGCACTCTCGGGCGCAGCCCCTTGATCGATCCGCTCATCGAAGAGGGAAAACTCGATGTCGATTCCCTCGAGGGGAAGTGGGAGACCTTTGTCATCACCACGGTCGAAAATCCGACCGAAGAGCTCGAACGCGCCCTCGTCATCATGGGCAGCGACCAGCGGGGCACCATCTTCGGCATCTACGATCTCGCGGCACAGATCGGCGTGTCTCCCTGGCACTTTTGGGCCGATATCCCACCCCAAAAGAAGAGTGAGCTTCACATCGCGCCGGGCCGGCACAGCCAAGGCCAACCAGCGGTGAAATACCGAGGCATTTTCATCAACGACGAGGCTCCTGCTCTGGACCAGTGGCACCGAAACTACTTTCCCGAAGAAGGACGCACGTTCGGGAGTGCTACGCAGCAGTTTGGCCCGGAGCACGCATCCGACATCGCGGCAGTCATGCATACCTACGCAAGCCTGCAATCGGATCGGAATCCCGAGCTCCTCAACGTACAGGGCTACAGCGAGCCAGGATGCCCCTTCAGCCTACGCAACTATCGTGAAATGGAGCGCATCACTGCAAAATGGCAAGCTCTCCTTTCCGAGGCAGAACGGATCGGTCAGCTGATTCCAGAAACCTCCGCAGATGCCTACTATCAACTGGTTCTCTACCCGGTTCAGGCTTCTGCCTTGATGTACGAGCTTCGGCTCGCAAATTTCAACAATCTCCTCTACGCCGAGCAAGGTCGCGCCGCCGCCAACGACATGGCCGCAAAAGCGGAAGAGCTTTTTACAAAAAGCCAAGAGCTCCGAGACATCTACCATACGGAGATTTCGGGAGGAAAATGGGAAGGCTTTCAGACTCAGACCTACCTAGGGTAGGACAATTGGCAGGAGCCAAATTCATCTACGGATTTCATCCATCCAGAGCTGGTCGCGATCGAAGTCCCTGAAGACGCCCAGATGGGAGTTGCTATCGACGGGTCACGGCAATCGTGGCCGGCTCTCGAGGAAGCCGAGGAAGCGCCTGCTCCGGTGCTTCCAGCGCTCAGTCCGTATCAAACGGCACCTCCCCAATATATCGAAGTGTTTCGACGCGGAACGGAGGCCTTCGACTACGAGATCCGGCTTGCCCCTGAAGTGGACTGGCTGACGGTTTCCAACAGCCAAGGAACGCTCGACGCGGGCACCCCAGAAGTGCGAGCGGAACTCAAGGTACAAGATTGGTCCGAAGTGCCCCCTGGGGAGACACGAGCAGGAATAAAACGCCAGCCCGGGGACCCCAGAGGGCCTCGCGGGTTACTGCCCCGACCGCGACCCCAAGGTCATGCACAACAGGTCGCGCACCACTTCCAACAGATAGGGCTCGAGCTCCGAAAGCGCCAGGATGGCAAACCCCGTTGGCGCCGTTCCGTCATCCAAAGCATGAATGATCAGATTCCCCTCCCCCCACGAAAAATCCCCTTCGGCGGGCGTCAGATCCTTTGCAGGATACCGCTTTCCTCTCGTCTCGGTGCAGCTCTTCCCGGACTGCAAGTGGGCGACGACCCGTGCCTCGTCTTTCCCTACGTATTCGCAAAGAAGGCAATGGTTGACACCAAGCCTCGGCAACTGCATGGCCAGACCCTCGATCCGCTGCGCGGGTGACATCGAAGCCAACCGAACACTCACGTCACTCAAAACCGAAGCGCTCCGCTCCATTTCGATCCGCCTCTGAGCTTCGGCTCGCGCCATCGCATGGCTCGCCAAAATGCGCGCATCGTGAAGGAGCCCCTCGACGCGCCGAAGTTGAGCAATGTCCTCACCCGCACAAATGGAAAGCTGCCGCCGCAATCCGGAGACAATCGCTTGCCCCACTTCGCCGTTGGCATGGACCTCGAGCGCAGACTCGAGAAGCCAGTCGAAATGCTCGCGAAAAGCTCCTTCGCTTCCACGAACGGATTCCAGAATGGAGTCCAGAAGCTCGCCTGCCCATCCCTCCTTCAACCCCGAGCCGATTCGCTCGGCAGCATGCTCAAGCTCGGTAATAATCGCGCCCCTCCGTCGCTCGATGCTCGCCTCGAGGCTCATTCGCGTGTCGCTCTTCGGACGCACGGTCAAAAAGCCCGGATCTTCCGCAGTACAGCCGCAGCTTCGCCGAAACACATTGACCGTCTCGAGCAGAACGGACCCAGCGCCAGCTCCGTCCAAGACGGCATCGACGGCAGCCCGCCCTTGCTCCCGGAGCGGCTGATGTACCGTCGAAAGGGGAGGCGCCGCGTAGCGAGCCTCCTCGACGTCGTCAAAACCAATCACCGCAACCTGGGAAGGTACTCGGAGACCACGACGGCGGAGCTCTTCCATCGCCGCAAGCGCCATGAGATCGTCAGCGGCCATGATGGCATCGAGTTGGTCGACTGGTATCCTTCGCTCATCAAGCAGTAGCCGCACGGCCTCTGTCCCGGCGTCTCGAAGAAAATTTCCTGGGCATACGAGCCGCTCATCAAAGGGCAGCTCGTTATTCTCCAGCGCCTCCCTGTACGCATCGTAGCGCGCCTGCGCTTCTTCGTTGGACTCAGGACCGCGAATAAAGGCAATGCGGCGACATCGATGCACACGCAGAAGGTGTTCGACCATTTCGCGGACTCCACGTTGGTTGTCGACGAGCACAGCCGGGGATCCGGATACCGCGATCGCGGTATGGCAAATGCGCTCCGGTGGAAAGTCGGGACAGATCTCCGCCATGATGTCGACGTCTCGGGCGTTTCCCAACGTGCCCGACATCACGACAAGGGCATCAAAACGCTCCCGACTGATGAGCTGGTAAACTCGATTGCGTCGCACACCGTGATCATGTGCAGCACCGAGGACCCCTCCGGGCAGGACGACCAGGTCAGCACCTCGCTCTCGCGCCTCATCCGCGGCGCCTCGGAGCACCGCGAGCTGGTAGGAGTCGCGGAGCCAGTCGACGACGAACCCCACTCTTTTACGCTCACTCATGACGACATGGTCTCCATCAAAACTCGATCCTACGCGAGACCGCTTCTCCTGTCGACTCAGCGCGCTTTGGCATCGAATTTGCGTCGCGGAGACCTTGCTCTCGTGGCGATCCAATCTCTTGGTTGCATCATATCCATTTTGCATGCAGGTGGGTTTTGGAAGGGGCACGTGCCATGGCGACTAAGGAGAGGCACGCTCCGCGGCGCCTTGTCATCTCCTTTTCATCATGAATCGTCAGGTTCATCATGAGTCGTGGGGCGCTCGCATGACGCCCCTCTCGAGCGGCGACCGGTTTGACCGGTCGCCTGGACCCAAGGGAAACGAGAGGGTC
>CAYTRQ010000149.1:0-12410 GCA_964440025.1 uncultured Polyangiaceae bacterium
GCAGAGGTGGTCGTCAAAATGGTGACGCCACCGGCCGCCGTCAGTGACTGGCCCTTGGAAGACCAGGTGGTTGAGGTGATTCCTTTCGGAGCCGTGTTGCACGGGGAAACACCAGCTGGTGTCGACGCCCGTTACTTCAAAAAGGTAGCGGAACGTGTGGGTGCTTTCGCGAGAGTCGTCCGCGCCTACGATGGAGATACGCAAACGTTCACGTTAGAGCGTGGTGACGGAACCGCGCAGATGGCCGAGTTCGTCAGTGAGTGGGACTCCCGACATCCGGCAGCCGAGAAGCTGAACTTCGACGCGCCTGGAGACACACGTTACTTCTACTTGCGCGTTTGGCACCGCGCCGAACGGGGAGAGCCGCTGACCCGATCGATTTTTGATCAGCGACCGCTTTCGGAGACCAATGTGGAGCCCGTGTTTCGTCATGCTGGGCGACGGGGTGATTATTGGGTGATCTCTTCGCGTCCTGATACGCGGTACCCGGCGACACCTTTCGATTTGTCGGAGAATCCCCAAGGTGTGGAGCCGCATGGGCCGAGGGACTTTTATGCGCCCCTGGGGTTGGTCTTGCCCTTCGAGCGGAGTGAAGATGAGTCACCGCAGCCGGATGACCCGGATCGAGTGGGTAGTGTGGAAGACTGCCGTGCTCCCATCACGCGTCTCAGCGACCGCGGCTGCGTCACCTTCACGGTGGGTGATGGGTTTCGGAGCCAGGGGGACTTTCCGACCATTCAGAGTGCTATCGATGCCCTTCCTGCCAGCGGCGGGGTGATTCAGCTTCAGGAGGGAACCTACCGCGAACGTGTCACTATCCGCGGGCATTCCCGGCTGACCATCGAAGGATGTGGAGGGAACGTCGTTTGGGAGACACCGCATCCGCGTGACGATCCGCTTCTTGCCGACGACTCCACGGCGGTAGAACCTTTCGACCTCATTGGTATCGAGAACAGCGATCACATCAAGCTCCGCGGCTTGACTCTGCACAGCGCCGATGACGTGGGGGTGCATGTCCACCAAAGCTCGAGTCGGGTGGAGCTCTCGGGCCTGGCGGTGCGAGCGGGGGTGCGCGTTGGCAATGACTTCTTTCCTGGGGCAGGAGCTCCAGAGGTGCCACTGTTTCTCTTCGAAGGTGCCTCGTCTGTGACCTGTGCGCGGGTCGTGGCGGAGACTCATGTGCGTCCGGCCATTGTGGCTCAGGGTTGCGAGCAGATGGTTTGTGAGGACTTGACCTGCGCGGCTGCGCCGACTGGGAGTGTGAGTCCTACCCGCCCGATGGTAGAGATGTTCGACTGCGAGCTGTTGACGTTCCGAAGCTCTGTGCTCAGCACATTTGGGCAAACGGGGATTTTGCTTGCCAAGGAATTCACGACCGATAGCGAACTGCGCGATGTTTCGGTGATCGTGGGCGAACATCGCCGCCGCGGCGACGGTGCATTGTCCCCTGCAAAGAGCGGGATCTCGGTCGATGGGGCGGTGCGAGTCCGCATCAGCCAATGCACGGTGACCATGGACGAGTCGCCAACGGACCACGCAGGCATCGTTGTGCGCGGAAGTGAAATCTTCGTAGAGAACAATCGGGTCGAGGCTCTTGCGCGTTGCTTTGACTCTCCGAGCCCTGCTGCATCGCCTTCCGGATGTCGGGACCTCCGTCCTTCTGCCTGGGGTGGGATCCATGTGCGGGGAGGTTCCCGCGGCGTGCAGCTTCGAGGGAATCGGATCACGGGTGGCGTGGGACATGGGGTGACGCTCGGAAGCGTGAGTTGGTCGGCTCCTGGCCTCACGGCGATTCACGAGGGTGCGGGGCGTGGTCAGGTGGCCACGCGGCGTGATCGGGTTTTGGCGGCGACCGGTAGCCTCCGTGGGCGATTGCGGAGTGCCAACCGCGCGCTCTTGACGGCGCGAAGCGAAGGTGCGCTCGAAAACGTTACGATCACCAGCAATCACATCGAGCACATGAACGGAAACGGGATCAGTGCCCTTTCTGTGTTGGGGATGCCCGACCGGGACGAGCTGGTCGAGATTGTGGGGATCCGCATTGAAGCAAATACGATCAGTGCGAACATTCGCGCCCCCTATGATCGCATGGGGGTTCGCGTCGACGTGGTGCCAGACGTCGGTCGCATCGTCGGTGCTGCACAGGCCATCCAGTTGCTTCCAGCTGGTGGCATCGTGTTGGGAGCAGCACGGCAAGCGGACATTCGCGGCAATGTGGTGGTGGAAAACGGGCTCGACGAGCGGCAGCCGGTATGCGGTGTGTTCGTTTTGGTTGGCGACGGGATCCGCATCGTCAACAATCGCATTCTGCAGAACGGCGGGCGGGCGCCCATCGACAGTCCCTCGAGCCCTCCTCCGGGACTCGCTGTGGGGGTGCGGGCTGGCATTGCAGTGCTTCTTGGCGGAACGGGGGGTGCTCAGTCGGTCTCGGACCTCTCCGATCTCTTCGACAGTCGCGGGCAGACCCTCGAATCGGACGGTTCGTCAATTCGCGTGGTGAACAACACGGTGCGCCATCCAGAGGGGCGTGCCCTCCATCTCGTGGCCACGGGGCCGGTCTCGGTCGAGGGCAACGGGCTTGCGTCGGAGGGGAATCACGGCGCCGACACCCTGGAAGATTCCTTTCAAGTGGGGGACGTCGTGTTCGTGTTGAACCTGGGACACCCCTGGGAAACGGACGTTGCGGAGTACAGCCCGACGGACGTCAGCGGGTACGCGCACACTTCCGCGGTGTCCGAATACATGAATCCCGATCTTCCGGTGAACTCTCCCCGGGCGTTCTTCGGGGAAGGGGGGCGGCTTCTCTTTCACAACAATCAGGTGCTTCTGGACTGGGAGGTTCTGCGCACTCCCAAGGTGCCAGGGGCCCCGATCTCGTTTTTTCCCGTAGCACTCCTGAGCTTGGACCATGTGGGCGCGGCCAATAACCAGTTTTCGTTTCGGCTTCAGGGGCGCAAGGTGCGCCAGGAGCCCCCGGAAACCGACTCTCCCGTTTTCGGGTACGCAGAGCCGGTGCTGGGGCAGGTGCTCACGGTGGGGGCTACGACGAATGTGAGCGGTAATCGGTTCTCGGAAGCGTTGGGGCACGCCATCTTTTCGCTCTGTTCATTGAGTCACCTGCTCACTCAGGTGACCTTCAATCAGGCGACGCATGAGCTGTTTGTTTCCAACGGTGATTCGCCGAGTGTGACTTCGCTTCCTCAACAGGACTCGCCGCTCAGCGACGAGCTGACCACGGATCTAGGCGCGACTATCAAGATCCACAATCAAGTACTTTTCGTGCGCAATTTTGCCTCCACCCCTACTTCACGACTGATGAATAGCGTACGGCAATTTATTCGTCTGGTGTGGCGACGAGGTTAACCGCGCTCACTGCTGGAAAACTCATGGCCAAGAACTTCTCCCGTCATCTGGATCAGCCCCGCAAGCACTATGTATCGACGCGTTGGGCGCAAGGGCGTGTCCTGCTCGACTCCGATTTCAACGAAGGGGCTCGACTCCTGGAGCGCCATCGGCGTACGGCCTTGCTCGACATTGTAGGGCCCAACGCAACGATCGATCAGGGGTTCTCTGTGGGTGAGCCATGGCCGAGTACTTGGATTGAAGAGGGGCCTCCCGACACGACACCTCGGTTGCGCCCGGGATTCGTGTTGGCCTCGGACACCGTTCAGCTCGGGGGGAACGCCGTTTCGATCTTTCCCTTGACCTTGCGCCCTGGCAGCACGCAGCTTGGTGGCGATCAGGTGGCGCTTGCGCGCTCCGAACACATCGCCTACCAGCGGGACTACTTGCAAATGGGGGCGGCAGACGTGCCTCCCGCGGTGGAAACGGGAGACTTCGCTCACCTGTACTATCTCCACGCGTTCGAGCAGCACGTTGGCGTGCGAGAAGACGACGAGTTGGACGAACCAATGCTGCGAGGTGATGCACCGTCGCTGCGAATTCGTCGGACTCGACGCGTGGAGGTCTTCGACGGTGTTCAGCCGGAGGATACCACTTGTCAGCTCGCGTTCGACCGTTTGCTCGCCGAACGCTACACCGAAGCGGCGGGGCATCGCTTCAACTCCGCCACCCAGGAGCTCGAGAGCACCGCGCGGCTGCAGATTGCTTTCGCCCCTGGGGAAAGCGAAGACTCGTGTGCACCCTGTGATCCCGAGGCACGACGCTACTTGGGTCGGGGCAACAAAACGCTGTTGATCATGCAGTCGCGGGTCGACCGCTTCGTGTGGACGACTGAGCCACAACAACTGGTCCGGGTACGCGTGACCAACTTGGATCAAGCCGCGACGGGCGTCACGGTGGAGATGCTCGACGAGCCCACGCGTGAACAAGAGCTGCCCCTCACCAATCGCGTCGTCGAGCTGATTCCTTTCGGCGCTCTGCTGGAGGGAGGAGACCTGCCCGAGGAGGAGCAGCATCCGCACGCTCGGAAAGTGGCCGCCGAAATCGGCGCCTTTGGTCGGGTGAGCGGGGGGTACGATCGCGACAGCGCCACATTCCAACTGGCGGGACCTGACTTGGCGAGCCAGCTCGCCCCGATGGTGCATGAGTGGGATGCCGCTCACCCCGATGCCAAGACGCTTGGCACTCCAGATGACGGCACCGGTGCGGTTGCCATGTATGCGCGCCTTTGGCATGGGGCCGCGACCGACGCCGAAGTCGAGCTCACCTGCCAAAGCGATCCCGACGCTCCGCCTTTGGGTGGAACTGGCGTGGTCCCCCTCTTTCATCAAACGGGACGTGCTGGGGATTACTGGCTGGCGGCATTGCGTGCCGATGAGCCCACGGTGGTGGTGCCGCACGAGCTGCTACTCACAGAAACGGGGGTGCCGCCCCACGGTCCACGACGTCTTCTGGCTCCGCTGGGAACGGTGCGGGGGACGGATCTGCAGGTCACGCACAGCTCGGACTGCCGTCCACGCATCCGAAGGGTCACGGAATCGAACTGCGTCACGGTTACGGTTGGTGATGGTGTGGGTTCTGTCGGTGACTTTGCGAGCATTCAAGAAGCGATCGACTCCCTTCCCAGCCAGGGGGGACGCATCACCGTGCGCCCAGGCGTTTACCGAGAGACCATCCGAGTCCGGCGGCGCCGCAATGTCACCATTGAGGGCTGCGGCGAATCCAGCGTGCTCGAGACGCCGGTTTCCAGCCCGACGGCCAGGCTGATCGACATTGCCGACAGTGAAGGGGTCACCTTGTCGGGCTTCCGCATTCACGCGGTGGAGCAAAGGGCGTTGATGGCCCGGCGGGTGGTGGATCTGAACCTGTCGGAGCTCTTCGTCTTCGCGGCTTTGCGCCCCGAAAACGATCTCGACGCGGAGCGTGTGATCTTCGGGGCGGCCAATACGGGCGCGCCGTTGCTCGACTTCGACACCGTTTCGGCGCTGCAGCTGTTTCGCTGCAAATTGGAGTCGGCTCAGCGTCCTGCAGTGGTTTTGACGGAGAGTGAGCTTTGCACTCTGGAGGACCTGTCTGCGCGTGGAGGAGTCGAACAAGGACCTCAGGCCAGCGAGGCTCTGATTGGTGTGCATCATAGCGCGCTCGTCAAGATCCGAGATTGTGAGTTGACGCCTCACGCCCAGGTCGGGATCTCGGTGAGTGGAACCCGCAGTCAGGATGTCGAGCTCATCGAGCTGCGCATCGACGGCAGACAGCACACCTTTCGTGGTGCCATCTACGAACCCCGCAGCACGGTCGATTTCGAGGACGGAGCGCGCTTGTCGATCGTTCGCTGCCAACTGACGCTCGATGGAACGCCGAGCGACCACGCGGTGGTCGTCGTTCATGGCGAGGAAGTGAGTTTGCGGAGCAATCGTTGCTTCGTGGAAAGTCGCGCCCTGGATCCGAGCGATCCCAACTCGACTGTTGGCGCTTGGGCGTGGGGAGGAGTCCAGGTTCGGGGAGACAGCTTCGACGTGGAGCTGCGAGACAACCACATCCAGGGTGGTGTGGGTCATGGGATCACCCTAGGTAGTGTGTTCTGGCGACCGGCGACGTCGCCTCTCGAAAGCCCGAGCGGATCGCCGCTGATCAACGCCAGCCGTCGTCAAGGTCCTGGTCGGGCGCAGGTGGTGTTCGATCAAGTTCGGCTCGTGCTCGATCAAGACATCGCTCGGGGTTTCACGGATGTGGATGGCCAAGACTACTTGCCTCTCGACGAGGGGCCCATCGAAAGCCTGACCATCGTCGGCAATCGAATTCAGGGCATGCAGGCCAACGGTATCTCTGCCCTCACGGTGCTGGGCTTGGCGGGGGACAGCGGGGATTTTTTGGAGGTGAGGCGGGCCCTGATTGAAGGAAACACCGTTTCGGGGAACCTGAGCTACCCCGGGCCGGGTTTGCCCTTGGCGCCACCGCTTCTGCCTCTGCCCGCGTCCGGCATGGGAAGCACGATCCACGTGCCAGTTCTGCCCTGGGGGGGCATCGTCCTGAGTTCGGCTTCGGAGGGCATCGATATTCGTGACAACGAAGTCCGCGACAATCGTGGCTCGAACACGGAATTGTTGCCCGTTTCGGGAGTGTTCGTGCTGACCGGCGATGGCATCAGCATCACCGGCAACCGCATTATGGACAATGGTGATCAGGCTCCCCGACCGCGCACGGTCACTGATGACCAGGGGAACACCACGACGGTGGTGGACCCGCTGGTGCCGGGAGTTCGCGTGGGAGTTGGCGTCATGTTGGCAGGGGTGGGCCCCAGCCGGCACACCAACGACCTGAGCCCGCAGCTTTCCGGCCGCCGTATTCCCGATGCTGGCGGGAGCAGTCTGCGCGTGGTGGGAAACACCGTGCGTCAGCCCGAGGGCCGTGCACTGCATGCTGTGGGTACCGGACCCATGTACGTGGGCGAGAACTTCTTTGCTTCTCTCGGCTATCATGGTGCTAACACAGGACAAGATCGATTTGCGGTGGGGGATGCCGTGTTCTTACAGAATCTGGGAAAGCCTTGGGAGAGCTTTGGTGTGACTCAGGAGGATCTCGTCCAGGACGGCACCGATCTTTCGCCTTTTCCTTATCCTCCGGGCGAGGAGCGAGGTTTCGTATTGTACGACGCCCCGCAACCGACGGCGCGGTACTTGCTGAATACGGCTGCACAAAGCCCTCGCATGTTCGTTGGAGAAGGCGGTGCGCTCAGTTTCTCCAACAACCAGGTCGTCTACGATTTGGATGTGAAGCGTCTGCCGGTAGGTCGGACCACTGCGCCCGTGGGTTACTTCACAGCCGCGATTCTAGGCCTCGACCAAGTTTCCGTCACCGGAAATCAATTCGCAATGCGGGTGATTCGGGATTCTTCTTTGGGATCGCCCAATCCGCCGGAACCGGTCATCGACGAGCTCAGTGGTGAGTTCTTTTCCCAGGTGGTGGTTCTCGGAGGCATGGTGAACGTTCATCGCAACCGTTGCTCATCCGGGCTTCAGGTCACGCGCCTTTCGCTTTTGGCCTATGGTGAGCTCTCCACCAATGTCAGCCTGAATCAGTTGACCCACGAATACCTCGCTTTGTTGCAGTATGCGGGTCCCGGTGCGCCTCCACTGCCCTCGCCGCCCGACTTGAGCCAACGCACGCTGCGCAGCGATGTGCACAACCTCGTTCTCGATCCGCAGCTAGCGGTGAACAGTGATTTCCAGGAGAGCGACCTAGCCGTTCTGCGCCGCAATTTGGAGCGCAGCTTCGTGAGGCTCCTCCGCCGGGGGTTGGTTGCCTGAGTTTGCCTTTGTCCAAGTGGAAGGAAGAATCGAAGATGAGTCAACGAGATGTCGAACGGCACGGAGCCCAGGCGCTCCTGGCCACGTATGTACAGATGGCCCGCTACGCGCAGCTTGCGCACAGCCTCCAGCAAAGCCGCACGCGATCGCTGCGGCGCCGCCTCGATTTGGCGGTCGAGCAAGATGAGGTGTTTCGCCTGCAGCAACAGCTCGACGCGCAGCAAGGTCAGGGAGTTGTTCTCGAAGGAGCCGTGGAGCGCTTCACGGCGCAGACCGAGGAGCTGATGCAGTTTGCCGAAGCCGGGGTGACTTACGAGGACTTCCAGGACATGGGTGTGGGGGATCTGGTCAACAAGAGGGACGTTGAACGAGCCCTTGAACGGCGCGCCTCGAGGACTCAGCCTGCGCCGGACCCAGGCGCCGACAACCACGGTCACGGTGACTCGGCTGCGCCGAGCGACTCCGACCAGAAAGACTAGCCGCACTTGGCGCGCCTTGCCGTGGCCAACAAGTCCGCCCGCAAGCGGACGAGTCGCCGAGCAGCGAAGAAGGCTCCGGTTTCCGCCAAGCTGCGCCCACGAACGGCCCCCGAGCCGCAGAAAACACAAGCCCCCAAGCTTCCAGACGGTGTGCAAACTCAGCTGGAGGTGCGTGAGCCCGATGACGAGTTCGAGCGCGAGGCCGACGCGGTGGCCGATCGTGTGGTCACCGGGGGAGGCGCGGTCCATCCCCAGCGGCCCGGTTCGACACCCGGCGCCGCGTCGGCGCAGTCCGTTCAGCGAGCTGCGGAGCCCGAGCTTGACGAGAGCGGCCTGGAGAGGACCGACCGCGAGAGCGGGGTGGTTCCCGTGCAGCGACAAGAGGCCGCCGAAGAGGACGAGAGCGGCGATCCAGGCGACGCCGGCGAAGCCATCCAGTTGCAGCCAGCGCCTACCGAGACGGAGCAAGACGAAGACCTGCAGCGGCAGTCGATGGAGGAGCGCACCGAGACGGAGGGTGGCGAGGAAGAGCTTCAGCGCCAGCGGTCGGAAGACGAAGACGACGACGAGCTGCAGCTCAAACCCGAGGAAGAGGAGGAGCGCGGCGATGCAGGCGAAGCCGGAGAAGCCATCCAGTTGCAGCCGGCGTCGACGGAGACGGATGAAGAGGAAGACCAGCAGCGGCCGTCGATGGCGGATGGCGGTGAGGAGGAGCTTCAGCGCCAGCAGTTGGAAGACGAAGACGACGAGCTGCAGCTCAAACCCGAGGAAGAGGAGGAGCGCGGCGATCCAGGCGAGTCGGGTGAAGCCGTCCAGCGGCAACCCGACCCGGTGGAAGATCGTGGAGATGAAGAGCTACAAGCTCGAACGGACGCTGCCGTTGAGTCGACGTCTGAAGCGGATGAAGAGCTGCAAGCTCAGATGGACGCTGCCGTTGAGCCGACTCCAGCCTCTGACGAAGAGGTCCAAGCTCAGACGGAGGAAGTCGAGCCCGACCCCGAGGCTCCCGAAGAGCTTCAGCGAGTCGGAAAGGAAGCCCCCCAGCCGGACGTAGAGTTCGAAGGCCGACTGCGAAGAGCTCGCCACGCAGGGGGACAGCCTCTCGAGGCTCCCGTGCGAACTTTCATGGAGCCGCGTTTTGGAGAGAGCTTCAAGCAAGTCCGCGTTCACACCGATTCGACAGCGCAACGCCTGACCAAAGAAGTCCGCGCCCGCGCCTTCACGGTAGGCCACCACCTCTTCTTCAAACAGGGACAATATCAGCCACATACCCAATCCGGCCGCCGACTGATCGCGCATGAGTTGACCCACGTGGTGCAGCAACGCAGCGGCATGCATGCGGGGCAGGTGCAACGGCAAGTGCTGCAGCGCGAAGCGGAGGTGGGGGAGGTCGAGGAGCAGGAGCGGAGCGACGAGTCCGAACTGACGGTGGAAGCGCTCCGGGCATTGTTTGACATGCGAGAGGTCGAAACGCCGCCGCACCGGTTCAAGCTCGCGTCGGCCATGTTCGAGGAGGCCATCGAAACGACGCCGAGCGTGATGCGTAAGCTTCTGGCGTCGAACGGTGGCAGCGAGGTGGTGGAGCTGACCTTGCACGCAGCGGAGCACGAACTGGAGCTGACGGTTCGGCGTGCGTCGACATCGACCCGCACCCATTGGGAGCTCAGGCGCAAGCGCAATCCTGATCGTGTAGCCATTGAGGGAGGCACGACGCACCTGCACGAGCCGCGTGACTTCGAACGTGATGAGTCAGTGATTCGCGACCTGAACCTTGGCGAGCTTCCGTCGAACGCGGTGCAGGAAGGGGACGCTAAGCTGGAAGAAGGTGCGAGTTCGGCGGTGCCGCCCGTGGGGGACACGAGGAGTCGAGTCGAGCAAGAGCAGAAGGGCCAACGTGTCGAGTCGGGGCCTCTACTCGACGACAAGTCTCCGGGTCCAAGCGCGATCCAGGAGTTCAAAGAGCGGCGGGAAATGGCGGAGGCTGCCGCCGAAGACATCGAGGGCGAGCCGAAGCTGGAGGCTCAGGACGGCCTGGGCCAGAATGCCGGCCAAGACCAGCCGGACAAGCCGCGCCCGCCCATCGACGAAGAGAAGCAGCCTGGGCCCGAAGAACAACCGGTGGACCTCGACGCCGCCGAAGGTGGCCGACAGAACGTCCCCGAGCCGGTGCAGCGGGCGCCGGAGACTGGAGCGGCCGCCGCGGTTGGCAGCCAGGCCAGCGGAGCTGGGCCTGCGCCTGGCGGGAGCCCCATCGCGTCCCCCCGGCAGGCTGTCGACGCGGCGCGCCGCGCCGGAGGAGCGCCACTTCCAGGTGGCCTGCGGCGAGTGATGGAGCGTCGCTTCGGCGCGGACTTTGGGCGGGTGCGCGTCCATGCCGACCGCAACGCGCAGGCGCTGGCGCGTTGGTTCCGGGCGCGAGCGTTCACCGCCGGCAATGATGTGTTCTTCAGCCTCGGGAGTTTCGATCCGACCTCGCCAGCTGGCCGCCGACTGATCGCGCACGAGCTGACGCACGTTGTTCAGCAAATGGGTCGCCGCGGGCGGGTGGCCAAGATGCGGGGGGTCGTTCAACGCGACGCGGAAGGGGAGTGCCCACCCCCTGAGCCGGTGCCCGAGATGGAGGTGGTGCAGTCGCCCGCATCGACGCAAGAGGATCCAGCCTTCGGGGAGATGAAGGGGCGCGCTGGCAATCGGGCCGCGAACCAGAGCCGCCACGAAAGCGGCGCGAAGAAGTCGGTCGAGGCGAACCAGGCCGCGGAAGTCAAACCGGGCGAGGTGCAAAGCCTCGCTCAAGCCAATCAGGTCGACAAGATCAGCCAAGAGGCGGCCAAGCCTCCAGGCTTCGACAAGGCGGGGTTCATCGAAGCGGTGCTCGCCGAGGTGGCGAAGATCACCCCGAAGAACCTCGAGCAAGCGGAGCAGTTTGCCAAGAGCGGGAAAGCCGGTCAGGTCAAAAGCGCTGTGGCGGGCGAGGCGAAGTCCGCCCAGAAGAAGAGCAAGGAGGGCCTAGAAAAGACCACGAATGAGGCGCCGGACCCAGGTTCGGTGGACCGCCGGCAGCCCCCGGCCTTGAACGTGCAGCTGCCCGGTCCCCAGCCCGGCAGCATTCGCGCCGACCGCGCCATGCCGCCCCGGCGCACGGCGAGTGAGACGGACATCAGCGCCGGCGCCATTAAGGCGAACAATATCCTCAAGGAAGCGTGCGTCACCCGTGAGTACATGGAGAAGCATAACGATCCCGTCCTCAAGGAGGGGATCGCGGCGCAAGACCAGCTCGAGACGCACACCGAAGAGGGCCCCAAGCAATTCCGGGAGCAGGAAGCCGCCGCATTGAAGGCGTCGCGCGAGGGGGCGTCCAGCGAAGGCCAGGCAGCGGTGGCCGGTATGTTCGGAACGCGCGAGGAAGGCTTTGGCGAAGTTGGCAAGAAGCAGGAGAAGACCAAGAGCGACAACGAGCTCAAGCGGGAAGCGGCCTCGCAGGATGTCAACAAGATCTTCACCGAGACGAAGACTAAGGTCGACGCGCGCCTGAAGAAGATCGATACGGACGCGCTAGCGAAGTTCGACCAAGGCGCGAACGCGGCGGTTCAAGAGTACGATCGGAACGCGCGAGCGCGACTTCAGGCCTACAAGGATCGTCGCTACAGCGGGCGTCCCGATCTGTGGGTCCGGGACTTGTTCTTGCCGCTGCCCCCCGAGGTGAACCAGATCTACGTTGCGGCGCGCCAGGACTTCGTGGCCGAGATGCGCAAGGTGATCGGAGAGGTGGCCGACGTGGTCGCCGAAGGTCTCAAAGATGCGCGCCAACTGGTTGACGACGGCAAGAGCAAGGTGAAAGCGCGCCTCGATCAACTGGGCAGTGGTCTCGAAGACTTCAAGGCGCAGGTCACGAGCGAGATGGACGCCAAGTTCGGGGATCTGGAACGAAGCATTCAGAAGAAGAAACAAGGCGTCGTCCAATCCCTCGCCAAGAAATACGCCGCAGCTCTCGAAGAAGTCCAAAAGCTCGAACAAGAACTCAAAGATGAAAATAAGAGTTTCAGTGAACGTGCCGAGGAGAAATTCAACGCGATCAAGGACTTCCTGGGCGGAGAAATCGCCAAACTCGCCGCGGTCGTCGGCGGAGCCGCAACACGCATCATCCGCGAGCCCCTCAAGTTCCTGAAAAACCTGGGAGCTGGCTTGATCCAAGGCTTCCAGATGTTCGCCGCCAACATCGGGG
>CAYTRQ010000150.1:0-12290 GCA_964440025.1 uncultured Polyangiaceae bacterium
GTTGCTCGAGGGCGCGCCCCACCCGGAGTCGCTCCTCGCACTGCCGAGGCACTAGCTTGCCGAGCGAGCCTACATTTCGCACTCGAAGTCGGGAAGGCGAAGCACTTTTTCCGCAAGACGAGTCTTGCCCTTTTTCTCGATGCTCACAGTGAGGCGTGCTTGGTCGTCATCGCAGCTTGCCGGCTGAAAGCAGAGGGGCGTCACTGCTTCGAGCTTGGCGGCGTTCTGGCGCAGGGCACCAACGAGCTGCCCGTATGTTTGGATGCTCGTGTGGTGTCCTCCGGTTGCGTCGGACAGCTCGATTAATGAGCCTTCATCGGCCTCACTTCCTACCGCTACCGTGTGTACGGGGGTGGGGAGGCCGCCAACCTGGAGTTGGCTCAAGTCTCCCAACGTGGTGTCGATGCCATCTCCTTCGTAGCTTGTCTCGTGTTCGTCGGCGGAGTTGTTGTCAGCGCCGTCGGTGAACACAACGACGCTGGCGTAGGATCCAGCAAAGCAGTTCCGTTCTTGGGAACGTTCGAGCCGTTGTCCTTCAAGGACCTCGCCGGCCAGCCGAATCCCATCCCACAGCGCCGTCCAGCCGCGATTGATGAACATCTCGTCAATTGCAGGGGCCAAATCTCGGTCTGACTCTACCAGCGGTGAAAGGATGCTCGCTTCGGTGCTGACGCGCACCAGTCCGACTCGATCAGGATGCGCTCTGGTCAGCATGACATGGGAAAAGTGTCGGATGGCGGTTTGCATCTTGCCCAGATGCTCCTCGAGGCTGCCGCTGTTGTCGGCCACGATCATGACATCCACCAATGGCGGCGAGTTGAAGTCGATTTCGACGTCACGGGCCTGCTTCCAGTCGCCCCCTTGGGTCCGCGTTTCTACGAAGACTTCGGTGTGACCTTGCTTGAACACGATTGGTTTGCCGTGCCCGTCCGTCATTGAAAGCCCAGCCGTGAGCGTCTTGTCCTTTCCGTGGGCATTTCCTTTTCCTTTGAGCGTTTGCCCAAGATGGGTGGCGTGCAGATCGGCCGACTCCGGCTTTTCTCCGGCACAACCCAAAGCCCCCACAAGCACTGACACTAGGTATTTCGCGGCGCGAAAGGGCCCCGATTTTTGCCGTCGAATGCTTGGTTGCTTGTTGGTTCGCATCCATTTGGGGATGCGAACTAGGTAGTTCCCGTCTACAAATGGCGCTTCGTCGCCCGCCCCTTGCGGGGCGAGGGCGGTCGACTTCGCTATTTCGCCTGTATTGTGACGCTGAACGCTTCCTTGCTTGTTGGTTCGCATCCATTTGGGGATGCGAACTAGGTAGAACGTCCGTAGAAACAGCATGCTATTGAAGAATGTATCATGCTATCTCGCAGACTGAATATCTTTTTCTTTACAAATGCCCATGAGCGCTCGGAGGCATGTGCGTTCATGGGTCGGGAGGAGCATCCGCAACCACACCTGCTGCCGGACACCGACAGGCGTCTGGGACCACACCCACCGAGGTGCTGAGGAATGGGCCCGCGCCCGTGCCTTCATGGGAATGGAGCTACTTCGGATGTGCCACGAAGTTATAGTTGGCTAACCACACGGCCGAGCATCGCGTGCCCATTGCTTGAGTCCGATGCCCGTGGTTGTTGAGGATCTCGCGTTGGATCCAGGTTCGATGATCGTAGGCCTATTTGCTGCTGCAGCGCATGTTGCACATGAGATCGTCGGGGGCGCAGCCGCAGCCACCTCCGCCGCTTGACTTCTTCTTTTTCGGCTTCGGCTTCGGCGCTGCCTTTTTGGTGCTTCCAGAGGAAGACGGCTTTTGGCTCTTGCTGCTGCCGGATGAGGTCGACTTTTTCCGGTAGGTTTTCTTCGTGGCCGTCTTTTGTTTGGCGGGAGACTCTTCTTCCTCGGCTGTTCCGGTTGAAGGAGCCTTTGCTTCTGCCGAGGGCAGCGCCTCCGTTTCTTCCGCTTTTTCCTCTGTGGGCATGGGTGGCGGCGGGGGAGTTGGAGCTGCCACCGGGGCTGGCGCGGGAGGTGGAGGGGGAGGCTCTTCTTTGCCCCCAAAGACAACAATGAGAGCTACTGCAACGGCAGCCACCACGATACCACCGCCGATGAATAGCCCCGTATTACTCTTGCCGGACTGCGGCGGCAGGGAGGGGCTCATGGAGTGAGGAGAAGGCCCGGCACCCGGCGCTCCTAACGGCGACGCAGCACCTCCTCCAAGTCCAAGCGGTGCGGCAGCAGCAGGGGGCTGTGCCGGAGGTTTGGCTTCCGCCGTTGCGGTGAGTGCTTTCAGATCGATCAGCCCGGAATCGTCGTCGTTGCCTTCGGCCGCTGGGGTCGAAGGGGGGACGCTCGGTCTGGAGTTTCCGGCTGCCGAAGTCAGAGCACTGAGCGAGAAAAGGACCGAGGATTCGTTGCGCGCCCCGGTGTGAGAAGGAGAGCTCCCACCAGCATCGCCGAAGGGACTCGCGGTACCTCCCGCTGACGAGCCGGAGGTTGCGACTTCGGCTTCGCTTCCCGCTTGCTCGATTCCCCCGAACAGGTCGGTACCTGCGGCAGGTCCGGTAGGAGCAGGCTCGGGGGTTGGGGGCGCCGCAGCGCCCGCAGAGTCCGCCCAGGGATTTTCCGCAGGAGCGGTTGAAGCCCCCGCAGCGGAGGTTTCGTCGATGCGCCTTGCGGCTTCTTGAAGCGCCGCGACGACCTCCTCAATCTGGGCCAGGGGAGTCCAATCGACGAAGCCATCTGTCCAGAGATAGGTTTCGGCCGTGATCGCTCCTGAATTGTAGGCGTTGACCACGTCGGCCATTGTCATTTGACGCTGGTCGTTTTCACCGAAGTCGACGATATAGACGGCCGTTTGGGCTGCCCCAGCGCCGGCGGTGGGAGCCTGCTGTTCAGCAGGGGCCTGCGCGGAGAACTGCTGTGCCGCGCCGCCGTAAGCTGCTCCAGAATGGGCTTCGCTAGGTGGGGCCGAGACGGCACCCCCGGCAGCTGGGCCGCTGGTCCGTGCATCGCCATCGGCGGCGTAGACGTTTGCTGGCGAAACATTACCGTCGATGACGATGGAAGTGCCGCACTTGCGACAGCGGATCTTGGCCAGTCGGTTTTGGACCTTTTCGTCCGCAATCGAGTATTTGGCTGAACATGAGGGGCAAGAGATCTTCACGTGCTCTCCGTATCCGTCGTGGGAGGCGGCGCGACCGAACGCTGATCGGCCGAGGGGCGCGGGGTGCTAGCAATAGTGACGTTCAACAGTGCAGAAAGTTTTGAACAAGCTGGTCCACGAGCCGTTGGCGACATCCATCGCGTTTTTGCGGCCCCCTTTTATCACTGATTGTCTGTGTTTCCAGGGGCGTCGGAACTCAGAAGTGAAATTTCCCAGTGGCACTCGGCTCACGAACGGAATTTAGCCGCATCTGAACTCGTTTTCCATAAAATTCGGTACGACTGCAAGTCTTTAATCAAGTCGAGATTCAAGAAGAGGTCGGCGCGCTGAACGAGTCATCCTGAGTCGTTGAATCGGCCGGGATAGAGTCTGGTGTCGACTCCGTTTCCTGTGTGGGCTCCGTTTCCTGTGTGGGTTCGGAGCCCGGCGGAGGGGGAGCCGTGCTGA
Organism: uncultured Polyangiaceae bacterium; assembly: GCA_964440025.1. Lineage (GTDB taxonomy): Bacteria > Myxococcota_A > Polyangia > Polyangiales > Polyangiaceae > NIC37A-2. The sequence continues at coordinate 3,599 of CAYTRQ010000150.1, forward strand.
GGACGACAAGCTCCTGCAAAGCCGTTCGCCTTTCGGCAAGGGCAACATTGTCCCCTTCGGCAACCATTGCTTGGTCGAGGTGGGTGGAGGCCGAGCGAAGATCCCCGTTGGTGATGTCCCGCTCGGCCTGGCGTGCGCGGAGACGTCCACCCGGTGTACGGCAGAGATCCTCGAGGGAGCGAGGCCGGTGGGAGGCTTGCGGAGAGAGGCTTCTGCCTCGCTTGGCCAGCTCCAGATCGTAGGAGGCCCTGAGTTGGTGGTTGCGGAGGACACGATACGCATCCGCGCCACGCCGAAAAATGACCGTGATGTTTTGTCTGAGCTCTTCGGGCCGATGGCGGTGCCGATCGGGATGAAATGACTCGGCAAAATGATGAAAGGCGGTTTGGATGTCCGTGACATCTGCCGAATTGCGGATACCGAGGATCTCGTAGTGGGTGGCCGTGTCCAACACGTCGAGCCACGACTGGACGAGCCTGCGAATTTCCTCGTCATTCATGGAGACCAACGAGTCGAAGTCGAGCGTTGGCAGCCCGGCCAGTTCCCTGATCCTGGGCTGCGACTTGGAGCAGGCCGCTTTCGTCGAGCGCAAAGGTCACGTCAATCTTTACGCTGCCGCGAGGGGCAGGGGAGAGTCCTGTGAGCTCCACTTCACCGAGAATCGTATTCTCTGCAAATTGGTTGGCGTCGCCTTGACACACCCTGACACGGACGACCTGTTGCTGGTCCCGTGCCGTGGTAAAAGTGTGGGTGCTTTGACATGGAATGGGGCTGTTCCTGGGGATGAGTTGTTCGACGAATCCGCCGACGGTCTCCACACCCAAGGCCAGCGGTGTGACATCGATGAGAAGCGGTGGTTGAATCGGCTCCTCGGTGGAAGAAGGCGTCCCCTGAGGGGTTGGGGGCCACGGGGCTTCGGCCTGTTGGTCCGCAACTTCAGCTGCCGCTGGGCCTCGCCCCGCGGCAGAAGGGGACATTTGAGCTGCCCCAAGTGTCGAGTCGGTTTGTGCGTCGGAAACGGATTCGAGGGGTCCGTGAGTTTCTTGGGGTGGAAGTGTTCCGAGAATCTCCGTCGCCTCGAGTTCATCGACGCTTTGCAGTTCGGCCCTCGAGTCATGAGGGCCAGGGCTGGTTGCTGCGCGCTCGTCTGAAAAAGCGTTGTTGTCCGCTTCGTCGGCTTCCAGCGAGGGTTCGGAGTCCAGGGGGGCAGCGGCATCCGAGGCTCCCTTTCTTCCGGGGGTTAACGAAGGTGAAGGAAGCTCCGGTTCGTCGCCATAACCTTGATGTTGCTCGAGCGTCTTTTGGGAAAGGGCGGGCAAATCCGCGGCTTCCGCTGAGCTCATTGATAGATCGTGTTTTTCTGGAACCCCCGGCGGGGCGCGTGAGGGGAGCTCCGCCTCCAGGGAGTCGTCTTCGTCCGGCATTTCAAGGAGGCCCGAGACCTCTTCGATCTGATCAAGAGGAACCGCGGGCCGCACCGCAGGGAGGCCCATCTCCGACTCGAAGTCGGGCCCAGGCGCCTCGGGCGCGTTTGATGAGTCGGACTCGGATCCCAGGGCCTCAGGAGTTCCAGGAGCCTGAGGGGGAATCGACGCCGGCTTGGATGACTGCTCGGCGCCCGTAGACTCGGCGGCGGCTTCCGCTTCGAGCTCTTCCAGATCGAAGGTCACCGAGCCTTCTTCGGTTCTCTGCCCCTGGTTGTCAGCGCTGACTTCTTCGGGAGGTGGTGCCGGTGAGGGAGGAAGGGGCTGGCCAGGTCCGGGCGTTGCGGTCCCCAGTAGCGTTCGATGGGTCTCTTGTGCCGCCGCCTCGCGATCTTGGAGTTTGGCCCGGCGTTCGGCCATCGGTAAAACAGATGTGATGTCGTCGAATGAGCTTTGATGATATTGGCCGGTGGGCCCCTCATCGTCATTCTCGAGGTCCGCATCTGTGACCTGGATTTCTCTCCCTGGTTGGTTCCTTCCACTTTGGGGTGATGGGGATTCGAGAGAGGCGGACTCGTTTCTCAGGTTGGCCAGTTCTTCGGGTGAAGGTGGGTTCCCGATTCCGGTGAGGGTTTTGGGGCCCTTCCCTTGAGTGCTACCCCAATTCGCTGGAGCTTGGTGGGCTCCAGCTCCAAGAGAAGGGTCCTTCGGTTCTTCTCCCACCCCGCTCAACGTTTTCATGGGCGGGCGCTGCTCTCCCACGCCAGCCAGGGTTTGCTGTGGGGGACGGCCCGGCTGAGGAAGGCCCATTTTGGTTCCTCGCGCCTCGGCTCCTGATGTTTCGGCTTTTGGAGAGTGAGCGGTGGGGGATGGAGCTGGCGCCTGGGGCATGTGGTCCACCCCCCGTTTGGACTCCAGCGCAGCCGCTTGGATGGCCGCTCCGATCGCGACGACTTCGTCGGGATTGAGCCGGCTCTGAGGCATCTTTCCGAAAAAGCTGGAGATGCGCCGTCGGACCAAGGGGATCCGTGTCGAGCCACCGACAAGCAGGACTTGATCCAGATCCTTCTGGGTCACACCCGCGACGTCGAGTGCTTCCTGGCAAACACTCAAGGTGCGCTCGATGAAGGGTTCAGCGAGCTTTTCAAACTCCGAGCGGCGGAGCGTGAACTCGAAGTCCACCGGCTTACCACCTGAAAAGCCAATCTCCTCGATGATGGCTCGTCCCATGCTTCGGGTCGACAGATCCATCTTGAGTTTTTCCGCGGCGGCACGCAGCTGTTCACCAACGAGGTTGTCCGCCTCCATGTCGACCTTGTGCTTCTTGAGGAGCTCTTCGCCCATCCTGAGCATGATGGCTTCGTCGAGATCGTCGCCGCCAAGAAACGTATCACCCGCGGTGGATAGTACCTCGAACACGTTTTTGCTCAGATCGAGCAAAGTGACGTCAAAGGTTCCGCCCCCGAAGTCATAAACAGCTATCCGCTCTCGGTCTTTTTGACCAAAGCCGTAGGCAAGGGCTGCAGCGGTGGGCTCGTTGAGGATCCGCAGGACTTCGAGTCCGGCCACGCGTCCCGCCACTTTCGTTGCGGCTCGTTGCAGGTCATTGAAATTGGCGGGAACGGTGATCACTGCTTCACCGACCTCTTGGGCCAGTCGCTGTTCGGCCATGTCTCGCGCCCGGCCGAGGACGAGCGCACTGATTTCTGGCAGTGTGTGATCCTGGTTTTGGCAACGAATGAGCGTTCCTTTGCCGGGTCCTTCCCGGAGCTCGAAAGGAAAGCGGGTGAGGGCCTTTTGGACGTGTTCGCTTTCCCAGCTCCGTCCAATCAGGCGTTTGATCGAAAAGACCGTGTTTTCAGGATCGAGCGTGCGCCTGTGTTTCGCCTCGTAACCGACCTTCGGGTGTCCTTTCGGGGAAAAGGAGACGACACTGGGCAGGAGGGCGCGACCGAGTTGATCCTTGAGCGCAGCGGCCCGCCCGTCTCGGACGGCTGCGATGACCGTATTAGTCGTTCCGAGGTCGATGCCGACGACTGCCATTAGGGGTGCTCTAGCTTCTCGATGGAGGACGGGTGATCTCGCGGCGCTGCTTCGATCTCAGCAATTACGCGACCATACCAACGATTTATCGTGTCGGGAAAGGGCCACATCCAGGCGTAATCCGCCGACGTGAAGCGCCTGATGAGGGGGGCTCTGAGGGCCTTGACCGCCTCGATTCCCTGCAGCTCGTAAGTTGCTCTCAGCGTTTCGGTGTAAGCCTCCCACTCGAGCCTGGCCCGGCCATAGGCCAGGCCGACCGGTAGAATGGGCAGTAGGTAGAGAAACGCCATCCCCGGAAAAGTATAGCGTCGGCGTTGGCGCAGGTGCACGCGCTCGTGGCGGAGCAAAATGACACGCTCGATATCACTCAGTTCCGACCAACTCTCAGGAACATAGAGAGTCGATCCGAGCACGGTGTAGAAAGTGGTGAGGTAGCTATTCTGCTTGCCCAATGTGACGAGTCGAAGCAAGCGATCGATCAGCAAAGAAAGCGTATTGCCCCGTTTGGAACGAATGGTGAAGGCAGGGAACTCCTGTTGGATTGTGGCAAGCAGTTCGGTTGAAAGAGGATACTTGTCGCTCATGATGTCGGACAGAATAATATGTCACCGTCTCGAAGACTGCGGCCATTGAGCAAGTCCTTGTGAGATTGAGCTTTCTTACCCTCGAGCTGGGCCTCGAAAATAGACAGCTGCCCTGCTCCTGTCGTCACCAGAATATTGCTTCCCTCGACTTGGACGCGGCCTGGTTGAGGAGCCGCTTTCGGGCCTTGTTGTTCAGGCATTGCCATCGCTCGCAAGATTCGAAGACGTCTCTCAGGGCATCCCTCTCTGCGTAGTCTAGCAGTTGCCGCTGGGCGAGGGGCCAAACCGCGGATCTGATTCTCCAACGACCGGGCTGGCCGAGTGAAGTTGAGATAAGTTTCCTCGCGAGTGATGGGAGGTGCGTGAGTTGCTCTCTCGTGGTCCTGGGGGAGGGGAGTGAGCTCGCCCGCCACGAAACGGGGTAGATCGTCGCGGGTGATGGCCGCCGCGAGTTCGGCAAGCCGTGCGGCTAGCGAGCCGTGGTTGTCCTCTCGCTCGATAGGCACCCTTTTACAACTCAGCACGTCGCCGGTGTCCATTCCCGCATCCATCTTCATCAGGCAGACCCCAGTTTCCGTTTCGCCGTTCATGAGTGCGCGTTGGATAGGGGCAGCTCCTCGATAGCGGGGAAGGAGCGATGCGTGGAGGTTCACGCAACCTCGCGCGGGTAACCCAAGGACGTCGGGAGGTAGAATTCTGCCATAGGCGATCACGAGGGCCACGTCGGGGGAGCGTTGCTCCATGTAGCGCTGGAGCTCGCCATCGCGCATCCGTGTCGGCTGAAAGACGTCAAGCCCCATTTGCTGTGCCTCGAGCTTGACTGCGGGTGGCCGAAGGCGCAGACCTCGGCCCGCAGGGCGATCCGGTTGGCAGATCACCCCTTGAATTTCGGCCACTTCCGCGAGGGCGCGGAGTGCGGGAACTGCGATTTCCGGCGTTCCAAAGAACAGGGCGCGCACGTAAGTTGCCATAGCCCCGCCGCTCCGGAACAGCAAACCCGCCAATCAGGTTAGGTTCGCGGCGAAAGGAGGGCACTCCGTCGCCCGCTCGTCTTGGGGACGAGAGCGGTCGACTCCGTTGATTGCCCGTATTGTGCCGTCGAACACAGCCTTGCTTTTTGGTTCGCCTCCCTCTCGGGATGCGAACGAGTGGTTCGCGGCGAAAGGAGGGCACTCCGTCGCCTGCTCGTCTTGGGGACGAGAGCGGTCGACTCCGTTGATTGCCCGTATTGTGCCGTCGAACACAGCCTTGCTTTTTGGTTCGCCTCCCTCTCGGGATGCGAACGAGGCTTGCCCCAGCACTCACCGTGGTTAGGTTGACCTCTGACCCCAGCGGTCGGAAAACAAGAGTACTTTTATGAGTGATCAAGATCTCCCCTCAGTTCCCCCTCCCCCGAGCGAAGACAGCGTCGAATTTGCCGATGAACTAGCCGTTCTGCCAATTCGCAACGCGGTACTCTTCCCGGGAGCCGTAGCCCCCTTCGATGTGGGGCGGGAGAAATCAGTCGCCCTCGTCGAGGACGTGCACAACCAGGAGGGCCCGGTCATTGCGATCTTTGCCCAGAAAGATCCTTCGACGGACGATCCGGGTGAATCGGATCTTTATCCCGTTGGATGCGCCGCCCGAGTGCTCAAGGCGCTCAAACACAGCTCGGGCAACTACTCGCTCATCCTGCAAGGGCTTTCACGCATTCGCTTGAGCGAGGTGACCCAGGAGGACCCGTACCTCCGAGCTAGGATCAGTCGCGTCATGACTCCGCAAACGGAGGACGTCGAGGCTGAGGCACTGGCCATGAGCCTGCGGGATGTCGCCAAGCAGGTCATCCAGCTGATGCCAGAGCTTCCGCGCGAAGCAGCGAATCTCATCGACTCGATCCAGGCGCCTGGCGCCTTAGCTGACCTGGTCGCTGCCAACCTCGACGCCCCTGTGGAGGAGAAGGCCCAGCTCATCGAAACGATTGACGTCAAAGAGCGGATCCGCAAGGTTCTCAGGCTGCTCACGCGCCAGCTCGAAATCCTGAAAATGCGCGAGCGCATCAACTCCCAGATCAAGGAGGAGATGGGTAAAAATCAGCGCGAGTATGTGCTGCGCCAACAACTCAAGGCGATCAAGGAAGAGCTTGGTGAAGACGAGGGCGACCAAGGTGATCTCGATGGGCTCGAAGAGCGCATCGCGAAAGCCAATCTCCCTTCGGAAGCCGATAATGTTGCCAGAAAGCAACTGAAGCGGTTGCGCAACATGCAGGTCGGCAGCGCCGAGTACACGGTGGTGCGAACGTACCTCGACTGGATTCTCGATGTGCCCTGGACCGATTCCACGGAGGATAACCTCGATATCCTTCAGGTGCGTCAGGTTCTCGACGAGGATCATTACGGGCTCGACAAGGTCAAAAAGCGAATCGTCGAATATTTGGCGGTGCGCAAGCTCAAGAAGGACAAGAAAGGACCTATCCTTTGCCTGTTGGGACCGCCCGGCGTCGGGAAGACGTCGCTGGGCCGAAGTATCTCTCGTGCCTTAGGACGCAAGTTCGTGCGGGTTTCACTTGGTGGCGTGCATGATGAAGCGGCTATCCGTGGCCATCGGCGAACCTACGTGGGCGCTCTACCGGGCCAGATCATCCAGGGAATGAAAAAGGCGGGTACGGTCAATCCGGTGTTCATGATGGATGAGGTGGACAAGATCGGGCATGACTTCCGAGGTGACCCGAGTTCGGCCTTGCTCGAGGTCCTCGATCCGGAGCAAAATCACACTTTTGCCGATCATTATCTCGAAATCCCGTACGATCTGTCCAACGTCATGTTCGTCGCGACGGCGAACGTGGCTGATCCTATTCCCCCGCCGCTGAAAGATCGCATGGAGATCCTCGAGATCCCTGGCTATACGCGGCGGGAGAAACTAGCCATCGCGCGGCAACATCTGATCCCGAAACAGCTCGAGGAGCACGGAATTTCTCCCGAGCAGCTCGAGATCACCGATGATGCCGTCGAAGAACTGATCGAACACTACACCCGAGAGGCTGGAGTTCGTTCCCTTGAGAGAACGGTAGCGAGCGTGATTCGCGGGGTGGCCGTCAAGGTCGCCGAGGGCAGCACCGAGAAGCGACTCATCAAGAACGAGGAGGATCTCCGCGAATTCTTGGGGCCCATCAAGTTCACGAGTGAGGTCGCCGAACGGACGGAAGAGACCGGAGTGGCGACAGGCCTGGCCTGGACGAGTGTAGGTGGCGAGATCCTGTTTATCGAGGCGACAAAGATGTTCGGGACCGGAAAGCTGCAGTTGACCGGCCAGCTGGGTGACGTGATGAAGGAAAGTGCCCATGCAGCCCTTTCCTACGTTCGCACCAATGCCGAGCGGTATGGGATTTCCCGCGATTTTCTGGAAAAGAGCGATATCCACATCCACATTCCGGCCGGAGCGATGCCCAAGGATGGGCCCAGTGCGGGGATTACGATGTTCACCGCGCTCGTTTCGCTGTTGACGGGGATCCGCGTGCGGCATGACGTAGCCATGACCGGAGAAATCTCGCTCCGCGGGCGCGTGCTCCCGATCGGGGGCCTGAAAGAAAAGACGCTGGCTGCCCATCGAGCCGGGATCAAACGAGTCATGGTTCCTGAACGGAACAAGGCCGATCTCGAGGAGGTTCCCAAGGAAGTGCGCGACGAGCTGGAGTTCGTCTTCGTCAAGCAGCTTGACGAAGTTCTCGAATCGGCGCTCGAGACCGTTCCTCAGCCTTCGCAGGCCTATCTCGATGAGGTGGCCCAGAAGGAAGCTGGATCGCAGACCACCGCGAATTGAGCGTTCGGCCGGATTGGCCGCTATACTCGCAATGTGGTGACTGGCCGTTTTCAGATCAACTCGAGGTTTGTCGGGAACAGAAGGCGCTGGGGAGCTCTGTTGCTCCTCGCGTCTTTTATTTTTTCGTGCGAAAGCCGAAACACGGCCGAGTCGGAGTCCGTCGTCTCAATTCCCGAAACGGCGCCGGTCCGCTTGCGGGCTCCCGATCTCTGTCAACTGCGGATCGACGAAATCACGCAGCACCCGGAGTTGCCTGGTGCCGCACGATTTCAGGAAAATCGTGTCGAGATCCTTGCTCGTGCGCGATCGGTCCCGGTCGCATTCGTACGGCCCCCTCGCTCTTCGAGGTCGACCGGTCGGGTTGCTCGATTCCAGGAAGAGCTGAAGACATCACCAGATCCGGCCAACGCCATTTTTCAGATCTTGCGCCGGACGAGTCGCCGGTATGGGGAACGAAGAGCGGTCTTCCTTCGGGAGGGATACCTCTTTGCTGATGATCCCCATCTGGCACTCCGGCTCTCGCAGGTTCTCCGTCTCGATCATCTCTTCGACGACGATGAAATCATCGTAAAAAGGGGAGCTGAGGTGAAGCCGGCTCGGAGAATCGAAGGGACCTACTACTGGGTTCCCGAGAGCGGGGGCGGTCATCGGCACGACGATGACACAGGCGAAAGGAAGTCGGAGCCCCAAGAAGCCAATCTCCTGCTTTTCGATCGCGTTTGGGCCAAGGGAGACCGACCCGACCGAATGCTGCACGCGGACTTCTCTGGCCTGCGTCAGGCTCTCGCCTTTGATCGGGCCGAGATCAGCCACCGATTCGCGACGCAGCACCAGCGCCGCAGCGCC
>CAYTRQ010000151.1:0-12260 GCA_964440025.1 uncultured Polyangiaceae bacterium
GGTGAGGTCGGCTTCGAAACCGCGCTCGGGTACGTCTTTGCCTCGGCTTTTTTGCTGGTTTTAGTGCTGCGACCGACCGGAGGAAGATGAATGATTTCGAGAGAAAAGTGGTCTCCCTATCGACCACTTTTATGTGGTCGCAGCACTAGAAGCCGGCCGCCGTCACCGAGCATTACGTGGGCAACAGGAACCTGGTCTCGCTCGTCCGGGCCAGCGCGAGTTCGGCACAGCTCCTTCGAGGGCCGAGGGTACCACCGCGTCACGGCCCCGGCCGATCAGTGGCAGCGCGAGTTCGGCACAGCTCCTTCGAGGGCCGAGGGGCTCGCGATGGCTGCGAGAGCGGGGGCAAAGCCGAGCGAGGACGATGAACTCCTTCAAAAGTACAATGATTTTAATCAGGTAGAAGGCAGATTTCAGGTTTCCCTTTTTGCTTGAAGTCCGGGTGGGGATGGACCATACATGGTGGGTATAGGTATTCGTAAAGATATGCCCGTCGAGGGAGGAAGGGGATCCAGAGAGATTCTTTTGGGAGAGAGACTATGGCCGCAGCTACGATTGAATGTTCCCAGTGCCAAACGATCCTGCTCTTGTCCGACAGCCTTCTTCAGCAGGTGGAGGGGCGTACTGGATCGGTGACCTGCAAGGGGTGTGAGCAGCGCATTCATCTCGATTGGCGCGGGCCCTCCCTCTCGCTCGGTGGTGCGATCTTGATCGATGATCTGGAGCTCGAGTTGGACGATGAGCCTCCTGCTGAGCAGCGCATCAGTGAAGCTCATTTGAGCGACCGATCTTCGGGAGGAGATAGCCTCACGCCTCAGATCACGGAGATGAATGAGGGACAAGCCGCGAGCCCTCCAGCTGAGATGCATAGGCAGGACGACAGCGCCCTGCCGGAGGAGCTAGCAGAAGCGGACGTCAAGAGTGTTCGCGAGAACTCGGCCCCAAGTCATGAGCTTCAGGAGGTTGAGGGTCCAAGCCGCGAAGCTCATCATGACTCGATCCCCAGTCATGAGCTTCAGGAGGTGGAGGATCCCAGTCATGAGGTTCATGGGAGCGTCGTTTCAGGACAGGAGAGCTTCGCCCCAGAGCAAGGGAGTGGAATGCCGTCGGAACGGGCCAGTCGGAAACCCCGACGGATGCTCTGGCTTCCGGCAGCAGCGGCGGCATCTCTTCTTGGTGGCTTTTGGGGAGGTCAGCTTGGCACCCGCCTTGCCAATACCGAGTCCGCCGAGACGCCGACGCCGACCATCTCGTCCGTCGCGCAAGGGGTTCTTTCCGATGCGGAGCCCGAAAGGGCCCCGACCAAGCGAGCGGAGAAGGCCCATCCGCAGGAGGAGACGCTCCGCGAGCTGACCGTTTTGCCAGAGTACGCTGCCGAAATTGATGGCCCAAGTGGTGAAGCGAAGGGGGACCGAGCACCCCGACTCGACGCTTCGATTCGCCAGGACAATCCAGAAAACTCGGTGTCTCCACAGGGAGAGCCTTCGCAAGACGGGGAGATGGAGAGCGAACGACCTGGTGCTCTGCGGCGCGAAGCCAAGACAGCGAGCTCGGACGTGGCGGGGGTCAGCGAGGCCATGGAAGAAAAGGGTGCTCAAGAGCCCGATTCGGCAGACGCTCAGGAAGCGATCGAGGAACCTTCGCTCAAGCCTTTTAGCAAAAAGGCCGCGAGAGTTGCGCTCAATGCTGCGATGGGGAACGCTTTGAGTTGCCGCAACCAACACGATCCGGTTGGAACAGCGCAGGTGGTCGTGACCTTTGCTCCCTCTGGTCGCGTGACGACCGCGACCGTCAATGGCTTTCCGTTTGCCGGCACGGAGATCGGCGGGTGTGTGGCGCGCCGGTTTCGTGCTGCCAGAATTCCAGCGTTTTCGGGAAGCCACGTGACGGTCCGAAAGAAGGTCGTATTGAAATGAGCCGTTGATCCGCTCATGTGGGCGGTGGCCCCTCAATCCCAGAGCGAGTCTTGTGTCCCAGAGCGAACTCGATTTTCTTGCCGACAACGAGTCACAGGGCATCGCTTCGCCTTTTATCGAGGAGACTCTCGGGTTATGGGGCGAGTGAGAAATGAGTGTTTCCCCTGACCAACTCGAGTTCGATGCCGGAGGTCTCATCACGGCGGTCGTTCAGGACCATTTGACAGGTGAGATCCGGATGGTCGCCTGGATGAACCGTGATGCCGTCGAGCAGACACTGGCGACCAAGAAGGCCACCTTTTGGAGCCGATCGCGAGGGCGCCTTTGGGTCAAAGGGGAGGAGAGCGGAAACACTCTCCACGTGACATCGGTCCTGGTCGACTGCGATGGAGACACACTGCTTGTCCAGTGCGAGCCCCAAGGTCCGTCTTGTCACACGGGCCGTGACAATTGCTTCTTCCGGCCTCTTGCTTTCGATGGTGAACCGACCGCTGCGCAAGAGGACACTTCGGTTCGCCCTCTTGTCGAAAAGTTGGAGGAAGTGCTCGAGCAGCGCAAACGAAGCAGCTCCGCCAAGAGCTACACGCGCTCGCTGTTTGATGGGGGCAGTAGCAAGATTGGTGAGAAAATCTCGGAGGAGGCCGGCGAGGTGGCTGCTGCTCTCGAGAACGAAAGTGGCGCTCGTGTAACCAACGAGGCGGCGGATGTGCTCTATCACCTACTTGTGGGTTTGCGTTTTCGCGATCTCCGCTTTCGCGATGTCCTGGCCGTGCTCGCTGCTCGGTTTGGGGTGGGGGGGCACGTCGAAAAGGCCTCTCGGCCACAGAGCTCGAGTAGCGCTTGAGAAGGTCGAACAGGACGAATCAGCAACAAGCCGTGATTCGAGCAGAACGGTAGCTTTCTCGGGGGCTACTCGTCCCGAGCATGGTTGCCGCCCACCAGGAGGGGAAGCTCCCGACAGCGGCGGGCGGGGAGGTCACTGCAGGGGACTTCGGTAAGTTTCGGCTTTCTGTCGTCATGGAGTAGGCCAGCCTTGGCTGCTTGTCCTACCATAGGAAGCCAGGCCGCGTGCGGCTTATCAGTGTGCCTTTTTTTTCTCTCCAGTGCCCCTGACTGATCGATTATGCCCAAAGTCCTCGTTTTCGAGAACGACCCAGAGTTTGCCAACACCCTCGAGAAAGGCCTCGCCTCCTATGATTGCGAGACTCAGATCGTTGCCGATGGGGAGTCGGGGATTGCAGCGGCCGAAGCCAACGCTCCGGACTTGATTCTGCTTTCCATTGAGCTGCCGCGAATGAACGGTTTCTCCGTCTGCAACAAGCTCAAAAGGAATGCCAAGCTCAAGCAGATCCCGCTGGTGCTCATGAGCAGTGAGGCCACGACGGACACGTTCGAGCAACACAAGCGGCTTCGAACTCGAGCTGAGGAGTACGTTCACAAACCAATCAGTGTTGAAGAGCTTGTGAGCAAGGTTCAGCCGCTCGTGCCGCTCAGCAAGGTAGAAGAGATCTCCTTGGACGAGGAAGCTGATCTCGAAGAGGTTTCGCCTGATGAAGTCGAGGACGATCCCACGGATGCAGCATTTGGTCATTTGATGACTCATGCGGATCCGGTCAAAGCCAATGAGGCAGAAGTTGGTGATCTCGAGCTCGACGCGGATTCGGCGCTCAAGGTTGCCTCCGCGCCCCCCTCGGCGCCGCCCCGGGCGCGTTCGTCCGTCCCCTCGTCGCGCCCGTCCGCTCCACCTCCTCGCTCCGCTCCGCAACAGGCTGCGACTCAACAAAAGGACCTCGAGGAAAAAGAAAAACAGCTCGCTCAGGCGAGAGAGCGAATCGAAAAACTGGAGGGCGACCTAGCTCGCGCCGAGGCCCGGGTTGCGGAGGAGGAAGGGGCCCGTCAGCAGCTCGGCGAAAAGAAGGACGCCGAGCTGCAGCTCGTCCACAACGAAGTCGAGGAGCTGCGGGACAAGCTCCAAAGTAGCGCGGGAGCTGGGACGGCCCGTGAATTTCTCGATCTTCGGGAGCAACTCAACAAGAAGGACAAGGAAATCATCGACGTTCGCGATCTCCTTTCATCGAAGGAGAAAGAAGTCGTTCGTCTCAATGAGGCCAACATTTCTGGTGAGCGAGAGAAGGCCGATCTGCAAGATCGCCTGCGGGAGCTAGAAAAGACTCGGGCTCAGCTGGAAAAGAGCCGGGATTCACTGGAGCAAGACAAAGTCCAGGCCGAGAAGCGCGGAGCCGATTACAAGGCGAAAAGTGAGCGGTTGACCCAGCAGCTCGAGGAGCGCACGCAGCAGCTCAAGGAAGCCCAAGAAGAACATGAAAATGCCTTGGCGCGCCGGGACGCCCAAGAGGCAAGCTTGCGGGAGGATCATCGGGCTCAGCTCGCCCAGGCTGCAGAGGAGGCCGAACAAGAGAAACAGCGCGCCGTGGAGGAAGCCACGTCAGAGGCGGAACGCCGAGCTGCGATGGCCCAAGAGCAGGCACTCACGGCGGCCGCGGAGGAGGCCAAGAAGGCTCAGGAGGTAGCCCTGGCCGCCCGCGAAAAGGAATTGCGCAGCGAACACGACTCGAAGATGGCGGCGCTCCATCGAGCCAACGAAGAGGGGATGCGCAAGCTTCGGGCGGAACATGAGCATGCCATGAAAAACGCTGCTCAAGCGGCGGCGGAGCGCCTCGCGGAAAGAGAAGCCGAGCTTTCCCGCGATAAGGAGGCCGCGGTTTCGGCGCAACGGGAGGAAGATGCGGCGTCCTATCAGCAGCTCTTGGACGAAAAGAAACAAGGTGACAGTGAGAGGGATGCTCGGATCTCGACGCTCGAGACCAACTTGGCTGCGCGGGAGACCGAGCTTGCCGAAGCTCGTCAAACCATTGATGACCGCGATGGACGCATTGCCCAGCTTGAAGCCGATTTGGCCGCCACGCGGGCCGATCTCGGTGATGTTCAGGGGCGGCTCAATCAGACGGAAACACTGCTGGAAGAAGCGCGCTCGAAGTGGGCCCAGGACGCGGACTCGCTCAAGGAGGCACAGCAAGGACTGGCCACGGCTGCTGCGGCAGTCGAGGCTGCGCTCTCGCGCCCCATGCCCTAGAACGTTGGCTCAACCCAACCCCCCGAAGGGGCTCGGGAGAGACGTTTCCATCAGAAACCCGGAATATCGTCGCCACTCGCTGCTCCTCAACCCGCGTCCGGTGTTGTGGTACAGAGAAAGGGATGATGGGCTGGGCCGTGAGCCTGATGACGATCTGTGGGTGGGCTTTCCTCACCACGGGTTGCGCCAAGAGCTGCTCTCAAAGCGGGCAAGCCCGCTCCCATCCGGCCGTCGCTGCCGCGGCGGAGACTTCGCTTTCGTCCAAGAAAGGAGCCGGCCCTGAGCAGGAAGGAACCTTTGCCGACGCCATCCGAAGACACGACTTTCAAACCGCCGCTCGGCTTATCGACGCGCTTCCTGAGAAAAAGCGGAAGGCACCGGAGGTGCGTTACGCTCGAGCCCGTGTGGCCCTGGAGCTCAATGACGTAGAAACCGCTCTCGAGCAGGTAACAGGCCTTGCTGAAGAGGCTCCTGCCTTCGAAGATCTCGTTCGGCAAGTCGTCCTCGAAGCTGCACGTCAAACCCTCGACGTCACCGTTCTCGAACATCTTCTCGGTGCGGACGCACGCCGTGGAGCTTCCGAAGATCGACTCGTTCTCATTTTGGCCTACGAGGCAGGTGGTCAAGAACGACGGGCCCTGGATGGACTCTCCGACATGATTCGAGACCTCAAGGCTCAGAGGAGACTTTCCTCGAGAGAGGACGATCTCCTCGCGCGCGCCGTGCGTAAGAGAGCCGATCTCCTCGTCCGTCTCGAGCAGGAGGCCCTCGCTGCGGCGGATTTCCGCTGGTTGGCGATCCACGCTCCTTCCCACTCCGCTGCGCGACACGCCGATCAGTTGGCCGAACGCCTCGACAAGGAGCGCCCTTTAACAAAAGACGAACGTTTCCATCGCGCCCAAGCCTTTAGTGAAAGCGGGCAAGTTCCCATGACGGAGGAGGAACTGCGCCGGATGGACCAGGCGAGCGGTCCCCCTCCTCCCGAAGAAGAACGGCTCGCTACTCTTGCTTGGGCCGTATACACGTCACGGACGGACTATCAACGAGCGGCCCAATTATTCTCCCAGGCTGCACAAGAAGGTGGCCCCGATCGAAAAAAGCACCTCTACTACGCCGCAAAGTCCCGCGCACGAGCTCACCAGCATCAGCAGGCCATCGCAGGATACAGGGATCTCATTGGCAAAGGAGGCAGCTACGCCCAACACGCCAGCTATCAAACACCGCGCCTGCTCTTCATCGATGGAAAATGGAAAGAAGCGGTCGAGGGATACCAGGCGCATCTGAGAAGATATCGAGGCGGGATCCACAGCAGTAGCGCCGTCTACCAGCTCGCCGTGGCGCGGCTCGCGACGGGGGACTTCACTGCGGCCCAAAAGGACTTCTCGAAACTCGTTCGCCGCGCGGATGGCCCCCGCGAGCGGGCTCGCCTGCTGGAACTCCTAGCGGTGGCGTTCGAAGGAACAGGCAACTGGAAAAAGGCCAAGGCTCTTTACGAGCAGGTCATCGAAGACCGTCCACTGTCCCTTCCAGCCTTGCTGGCTGCCGCTCGTCTACGAGCCCAAAATGCCGCTGTTCCGCCTCCGCTACCTCCAGCAAAACAGGAAAAATCTCCCGCTTCTGCCCTCGCTCCTCGGCTCCCCGATCTCGCCGCGCGCCTTCATCGTGTTGGCCTCGATCATGAGGCGGAAAGGGCACTCGAAACAGAAGAACACGCAATCCGAGAGAAGTATGGAAGAAGGGGCTTCGAAGCTCTGTGTCAGCTCTATGGAAAGCTCGCGCTGGCGACGCGACGTTACCAAATCGCTCAAACAGCAGCGAGTTGGGAGACCCTCTCTCGCGAGCCGACGAAATCCAATCGCTGGCAATGGAACTGCATCTATCCGGAGCCGCATCTGAACGCCGTTCAGCGTGAAGCAACCAAGCGGGACGTTCCGCCTGCGTTCATCTATGCGGTGATGCGTCAAGAAAGTGCCTTCCGGCCCAAGGTGGTTTCTCCCGCCGACGCCGTCGGACTCATGCAGATCATTCCGCCCACCGCCAGAAAGATCGCCATGGAGATCGGCTCTGAATACGAGCCAGAACTGATGCGAGTACCAGCCATCAATATTCGCTTCGGTGCCTACTATTTGAGGCGACTCCTCGACATCTTCGGGGATCGTTTCGAACTTGCAGCAGCATCCTATAATGCAGGGCCACGAGCCGTGAGCAGCTGGCTCGAAGCGGGGGATGCTTTGCCCTTGGACGTCTTCATCGCAAGAATCCCTTATCGGCAAACCCGACACTATGTGTACCGGGTCATGGGCAATCTCGCCCGCTATCAGTACCTGGACAAAGGCGAACCCTTGCAGCTTTCGCTGGAGATCCCTAGCGGCCTCAAGGCCCCCGAGGGGGCCTACTAAGAGTCTATTTCTTTTTGGCCGGCGGTGGCGAGTTGGCTGGCGGTGGCGAGCTCTTCTCCTCGTCCGAACACGCCCCAGGCACGTACTGGATCACATTGCGATCTGCACACGCTTTGCAGGCGTTCGAATAGGTCTTGCGCTTGGTCGAGGGGCAAGGTGGCCTGATGCATCGAATGTGAGTGTCAACGAGGGCGCAAACCGGACGATACTCCTGGGTACACAGAGGAGCTCTCTTGTCCGGACACTTTCGCGCCTTCTGATGACTCTGCGATCCCTGCTGTCCCGTCGCAGGGGCTGACGAATCGTCTCTTGCCTCTCCGGGTTCGTCCTGCTTTTCCCTCGCAGGTTCAGAGCTCTCTTGCCGCGCTTGCGAGGACGAAGCCCCCGGGCCGTTCTCTCCCGAGTCGGCTTGAGGCTTGCGAAATAGAAGGACGAAACGGTCACTCGTCCCTCGGCGCTCTCCCGCCGCACTCGGTGACGCATCCCAGTCACGGGGATCGTCTGGATTTTTCAGGAAGCTGCCACGCTTTTCCAAATTGAAGCCAGCGGCTTCCACCTCGAGCACCACGACCTTCTCCTCGATGCGGTGCAGGTTCTTCGCTTGGCTCACACCATCTCCCTCCCGCGCGCTATGATCGACGATCCCAAAAATTCCACCTGGTTTCAGCACATCATAGACGGCTCGAATCATGGCCTGGCGATCGGTTCCAAACCAAACGGTGTCATGATAAAATAGTATCATCAGAACGGCATCGAGATTCGCAAGTTCCGAGGGGAAGGGATCCTCGAGCTCGCTATCGATCCGAACGACGTTGTTCATCACCGGTTTGTTGAGGCGTTCGCTCCAGGGTTCTTCAGCAAAACGCTCCAAGATGAATGGAGTATTTTGGCCGTAGACAATCCCCTGAGGCCCCACGGCGCGAGCGAGTAATTCGGTCGTGTAACCTCCTCCTGCCGCGAGCTCCGCAACACGCATCCCCGGCTCGATACCGAAAAACTCGAGCATTTTGACCGGTTGACGACCGGCGTCGAGGCGCCGATCGGCCTCGCTGCGATCCTCGGCGAGCACCACTTGGCGAAGGGAACTGGACGGCGGATCTTGTCGCTCTCGGGCAGCGCGGTCCGATTCGGGGGCAGCCGGCTTCTCGGCTTCGTCTTCCACCTTGCTCTCAGCGGTGGTGGGTTGAGGAGGGACGCCTGCTCCTGAACCGGGAGCTGTACGGACACAGCCGACGGCAACCGCCAATGCAGCGACCGTCAGCACCGCAAAACAAAGCAAACCGCATAACCTCCTGTCGAGCGTCATGGGCACGAGCATATTGGTCGAACCTTACATTGACCAACCGATGTGCGAGGGCACGAGGCCCACGCATCGGGATGAGCCCCGGCAGTGAAAAGGCTCGTTTCCTCGGGCGCCGCTTGGGGCGAATGCCTTTGCCGCGACCAAGGAGTGGTTGGAGCCGCCTTGGGGCCTCTCAGGCGAAGGTCGTCAACCTGGCCTTTTTGGGGCCGCTCGTTCCGACGAATCGGCCCATTTTCGGTCCGCAAACGCGCGGGCTACTCGCAAAACGCGTGAACGAGAGCCACCGCATCCAAGTCGAACGCGGCCCCCTGCTCGTCGGCGCGATCGGTGATCCGCACATAGCGAGCCCAGGCAAGGTCCACGTCCGCTAGATCGAAAGGGTCCCCGCCCGCTTCCTGGGGATTGCGAGGGGAAATCTGGTTTTCCTCGGCATTGGCAAACACCGGGTGCCAACCAGCACACGATCCGTAGGGATACTCGGTCTGCTCGCAGGGAAAAGACAACCAGGTTTCACCGTCCTGACTCACGCTCACTTGGGCGAGCTCTGCATAGGGCTCGTCGGAATTGCCACTCACGAGAAAAGGATTCTCGAAAACGATAAAATCTGGACCTTCGCCGTCCACAATCGAGTTTCCCCCAAAACCCACCGTCACGGTTCCCTCCTCCCCCAAAGAAACCACATGCATCGAACCGCTCGATGCACCCCCGCCTCGCGGCGGGCCCAGGAGAAGCGCCGGAAAATCGTCCCGTCCGACCGCCTGACCAGTGCCCCATTCATGAGCCACGACCTCCGTGACGAAGAAAGAAGGCTCTGCGCCACAAGAGGGCGGACGATCCTGCCCCGAAGCTCCGGCCTCTCCGGCACCACCAGTGCCCGGTGCACCATCACCGCCACAGCCTCCGAGCGAGCTCGCAAGCAATGAAATCAAAAGAGCACTTCTCCGCTTCACCATCGCCTCGGAGTCAGAAAACGCCTCGCTCGACTCGCTCCCCCCATCCGTGCTCGACGCACGGAGCCAGTGGGGAGAGCCGATCGGAAATCGCTCACTGCGGAGTCAGCTCGGACCACGCGAATCCTCCGCACCCCGCTTCGAGGTCTTCGGAATCCGCCCGCTCGGCCGTTCGGGCCTCCTCTTCCGATTCGGCAGAATAGACCGACTGACACCAATAGAGTGTGTCGTCTTCGATATGCCACTCGAAGCGACTCCACAGGCACGGGTTGTAGGAATTGCCCTCATCGTTTCGAGCAATCAAAAAGGACTTCTCTTCGTCGATGCTCGTGACATGAGAGAGGCCGTATCCAGAGTCGACGACATCGGCGTCAATCGTGTAGCTCCCGCCGAACTGGTCGTCATACTCGCCCGCAATCTCGAGCTGCGCCGAAGCACCACCGGCTCCTCCCAGCGCGCCGGAAGAGGGCGCCTCACAAGTCACCGGGTCGGCGCCCCCGGAGCCACCGGAGGCGCTAGAGCCCCCCGAAGCCTCCGAGCCCCCTGAAGCCTCCGAGCCCCCCGAAGCCTCCGAGCCGGCTGCACCGCCAGTCCCGTCTCCAACATTCGAGTCACCGTCACAGGCCACCACACAAGCGAGAATCGAGACCGCGCCCGCGGTTAATTTGCCGTATTTCATTGTTGCGCTCCTCCTTCGAGACTGCAGTTCTCCGAGACTGCAGGGGTCACCGATACCGCGGGGTCACCGTTCCTGCAGGACCGAGAGCGCGCCCCTATCACGCACACTCAAGGAAGCCAAGGAAATCCGTGTCTCAGCGAGGAAGCACGTGCCGGCCCCTCGCTCGCGCTGGACCGTCTGCCCACCAATGAGCCCCAAAAGCGTCCCGAAGCACCGAGTGCGCCTTCTTGTTCCAGGGGGAGAAGCCCCAGCGCGGTTCCTGGGAGGTGTCGGCGAGATCTGCATAGATCCGCCAAACAAAAGTCCCGCCAAAACCGGGCACATCGACCATATTGGAAAGAAGGGCAGCATACGCTTCCGCCTGGGCTTCCTCGTCCACCGAGACTTCACCGAGTTCTTCGGGCCAGAGCCATGGCTTGATGGCTGCATGAGATCGCGCCGTATAGCCAAACTCGGTAAAAATGACCGGTCGTTCGTGAAGGGCCGCCAGTCGAGCGACTGACTCGGCAGCCCGCTGGCCACCTTCGATCAGTTCGCGACGCGTCGCCCCATTTTCCCAATGCAGGGGGTAAAAAGCATTGATCCCGATGACATCCAGATGCCCCCAGATGACTGTCTCTTCGGCATCGTCCCAGTTGGCCGCGTAGGTCAAGAGGCCCGAATAGACACGCCTGACGTCTCTCAGAATGCGAAGAAAGCTGGAGGCTCGGGCAGTCGTCACCCAACTTCTCAGCTCGACCCCGGCTGCTAAGAGATCGGTGTCGGTCTCTTCTGCGACTCGCGCCCAGGCAAGCACGAACCGGCGATAGCTTCTCGCCCACTTGTCCCATCGCTGATCGGTGCCTGGTTGCATTTCGGCGCGCCATTCACCACTTTCCAACCATAGATGGGGAACGAGCAAAACGCGTAGGCCGCGATCGTGAGCAGCTTCGATGGAGGTGACCACGTTTTGCCGGGTTTCTTCGAATGGCCGCTCGAAGTCGAGGGTCACACCGGCACTTTGCTTGTCCCAAACGCGTCCGAAAACGGTCAGGCTCACCCAGTTTCCCCCGTTTTCCTTCACGGCGTCGAGAGTCCGAAGAAATTTCCGAGAGCCGTAGCCACGTCCTGGCTGCATGAGGCTTTCGATAGGTCCGATCGTGACTCCCCGTATCGCCGCAAAGCCGGCATCCCGAAACCCTTCGATTCCTGGCGTCAGCCGATCGGGGGTACTGGGTGGCGCGGCCAAAAGCTCGATCCGATCCACCTCCCCAGACTCTCCGCCCGCCGAGCGAGCCAGAAGGAGCCCCAGAGTCGTCCCCCCGAGGAGCAGGACGGGGGCGCTGATGAACCAGATGCGGCTCAAGAATCACTCCTGCCCGTACAGCCGCTGATACAAGTCCTGAAGTTGCTGCGTCGTGACGAGCTGCAACCGATCCAACACGAGATCCGCCGGGGACGCTTCGAGCTCTTGCCTGGAGTAGCTGTGAGCCAACGCAACGCAGGGAAAACCCGCCACTTTTGCAGCCTCGATGCCATCTACAGAATCCTCGAAAACAATCGCTCGAGGAGCCCGCTCTCCGATCAAACCTTCGAGCCAGTTCCGAGCGAGGACGTATCCCTCGGGATCGGGCTTGCTCACCCGGGTGTCTTCGGCAGAAATGATTCTTTCTACCAGAGAACGAACCCCGAGGTGTTGGAGCCCGAATTCGATCTCCTCCGTCAGCGCACCTGAAACGACGCCCACGGGCCCGCGGGCAGCCTGCCTGCGAACGAGTTCAGCCGCCCCCGAGAAGGTCTCCAGCTCTTGCTCCGCTCGCTTCATGTACAAGGGACGCTTTTCTTCGATCAACTGCGCGATTTCATCGCGTGACACGGGCCGCCCCGCGTCGGATAAGATTGCCTCGAAGGCTCCGGCATCATCAAAGCCCAGATATTTC
>CAYTRQ010000152.1:0-4692 GCA_964440025.1 uncultured Polyangiaceae bacterium
GAGAGAAAAGTGGTCTCCCTACCGACCACTTTTATGTGGTCGCAGCACTAGTCCTGCCCCGACGGAGGGCCGGGAGGGAGGCGGCGAGGAGGGATCTCGAGATGTTCCTTTTTGCCTGGGGGGGGACCGCCGCGGCGAGGGATCTTGTAAACCTTCCGGGCCTGGATCGTGGTGCTGCCGAGCCCGTTGGCTGATTGAATGGCGCGCACGCTCGTGCCGTAGCGCCGGGCGAGTCGGCCGAGTGTGTCCCCTTGGCGAGCCCTGTAGCGTGTATAGACGGTGACGGGCTCTAGAACGTCGGCTTCCAGTAGATGGGGATAGGCACGTTGGGCCAAGGTTTGCGCTGCAGGATTGAAGAACCGCACATGAAGGTGGGTCGTATGCCCCCAGATGTGACGGAAAATCCGCGGGCGTTCGGCATCACCCTTGAACACTTGCTTGAGCCACTCACGGTCCTCCCCGATTTTTCTGGCGTGAGCGCGGAGCAAGCGCTGGATCGAAGCGTCGACGATAATCATGTCGACGTCCGTTTCCGTAATCAGCGCCCGGACGAGACTCCAAGTGCGTGGTATATCTAGCGTTTGTGCCGTTCCCCGCCGGTACCACTGACGTTTGTCCTTGTAGTAAAAGCCCAGATCGACGTCGCGCCCGGACTGGTGGCTTTTGTGCGGCGAAAGATAGCCACCTTCAGGTTTGCTCAGGTGTCCGACATGCAGTGGCGGAGTGTTTGGATGTTTTTCGTGGACCTTTTCAACCGCCTTGCGTAGATAGCCCACGGTTTCCCTGGTTCCCCACGCAAAGTCGGGCGCCACGACCTCGAAAAATTGGTTGTCTTGGAGGCGAACACCTCCGAGGAGCTGACCGTTGTTCGGTCGACCAAAAGAGAGGGAACCGAGGCTTTGCACGTGCTCGCTTTCGATTCGCTCGGCCAGTGCCTCGTCGGACAAGCTCAAGGCAGCTCGTGCGCGGGGTAGGGGGAGTTCCGAGTCCAGTTGGGGAACAGGAGCTCCCGGGCCGGCTGCCCAGCTGAGGGCGACAGCAACACACGTTCTGGTCAACAAAGAAAACATGGGCAAACCGCTAAATGACCGAGCGCGACGGTTGAGCCGTCTTTCGTCGAGCAGTCCATGCGCCCCCTCCTTTGGGTGAGGGGCTGCAAGTCCTCTCGAGATCCTGAGATCGGGTCGCAGTCATTGTTTATTGCTAGTTTTGAGCGATCGACTTTCGCACTCGCTCACTGAGGCAGGGACTTCAAAGGACCGAGAGTGGCTCCCGGAAAGGTGATTGAGCGCGCACTTTCTGCCCCATAGGAGATACATATCGGCTGGAGTGCTTCCACGAGCTACCCACTGACGAAAGGCAGCCCCGTTTTGAGCGATGCGTGGTGGTGGGTCAAGGGAGGAGCACAACAAAAGAGCTCTTCAGTGAAGCCTAGCATATCTTTGCTCAGCAAAAATATTTACTAAAACCAAAAGAGCGAGATGGACCCGTGCGGCGGGAGCCGTGGTAAAGGCGCCCTATGGACTTCGACGCGATTGATGACCCGCTCTCGGTGCTCGATGAATGGCACCGGAAGGTGACGGAGCAGGGAGACCTCTACCCCGATGCCATGACGCTCTCCACAATTGGACTCGACGGAGCGCCTCGAGCGCGCGTGGTGTTGTTCAAGGGACGCGTCGATCGAGGTCTCCATTTTTATACCAATTACGAGAGCGACAAGGGAAAGGAACTCGAGCGCGATCCGCGAGCCGCGCTCACCTTTTTCTTCCCTACACTTGGACGCCAGGTGCGCATCCAGGGAACGGTCTCGAAGCTCTCGGCCCAGCAGTCAGACGCCTACTTCGCCACACGTCCGCGTCCGAGTCAGATTGGTGCCTGGGCCTCGGAGCAGAGTCGACCTTTGCAGAGCCGGGGGGAACTGGAAAATCGGGTGGAAGAGCTCAATGCACGCTTTCGCGGAGAGGAGGTTCCCCGCCCGCCGCACTGGGGAGGCTACGAGCTGACTGCTACGGTCATGGAGCTATGGTTAGGCCACGAGGCACGTCTTCACGAGCGCTTGCGCTTTGTCTACCGAAAAGAGTGGCTTGGACCTCAGTGGCTTCAGCCTTAAAGACTGGCTTGGGCTTCGGTCGCTTCGGCCTTGAGTGACTCGAGCAGCCGGTGGAGCGGGAGCTCGTGGACTGTGCTTGTGGACTGCTCGGAGAACGCTAGAGTGTGAGCCTCATGAGAGTTCGCACAAAATCCATCGGAATTCTGACATCAGGGGGTGATTGCCCAGGTCTCAACGCCGCCATTCGCGGTGTCGCTAAAGCGGCAATCCACTATGGAATCGAAGTCATCGGCGTGCAGGATGGATTTCGTGGGCTCGTGGAGAACCGCACCGTGCCCCTGGACTCCCGGATGGTCAGTGGCCTGCTTACGGAAGGGGGGACTTTGCTGGGCACTTCCCGGGACAAGCCTCACAAGATGCCGATGGGCGGTCACGTCATGGATATGACGGAGGTGGCCGTCGAAAACATGAGACGGATGAATATCGATTGTCTGGTCTGTTTGGGAGGGAATGGTACCCAAAAAAACGCGTGGCGCCTGCGGCAGGCAACCGACATCGGAATCATGACTCTGCCCAAGACGATCGATAACGATGTGGGATGTACCGACATTACATTTGGCTTCGATTCCGGGATGCGCATAGCAACCGAAGCGATTGATCGCCTGCATACTACCGCAACGAGTCATCACCGAGTCATCGTATGTGAGATTATGGGACATGACGCCGGGTGGTTGGCACTTGGTGCGGGAATTGCCGGAGGAGCAGACGTCATCCTGATTCCCGAAATCCCCTACGACTTAGAAGTCGTGGCGGAACACCTCAAAACCCGACGTAAAAGAGGAAAGCGTTTCTCTATTATCGCCGTCGCCGAGGGCGCCCGTTCCCAGCAGGACATCGAGAGACTCGAGGCAGAATCCAAACGGGAAAAAGAGGAACGAAAAAATAGAAAAAAAGAAAAAAAGGAACGCCAGCGGAAAGAGGACGAGATACCGGATGTCTCCCCTGAGGGCATTCATCTAGTGCAAGAGTCGGTAGCAAGCCGCGTCGCACGTCGTATTCAGAAGATCGCTGGGGTCGAGGCTCGAGTGACCTCTCTTGGTCATGTCCAGCGTGGCGGCGAACCCACCGCCAATGACAGGCTGCTTGCCACCAGGCTCGGAACCAAGGCGGGAAGGCTGTTGGCCGAAGGCACCTATGATGTCATGGTTGCTATTCAAGGAACGGAAACGGTCCCGGTTCCGTTATCCGACGTGGCTGGTGTCAAAAAGCTCGTTCCCCGGGACCATCCCTGGATTGAAACGGCCGAGTTGGTGGAAACCTCATTTGGCGCCTGAGTAAACGCCAATTTGGCTCGCATCCCGAGCGGGAAGCGAGCCAGAGAACCAGGCGGAGTCAGGCCAGATGGCCGGCCATGATGTCGAGCAATCCTGCGGGATTGTCGACGTGAACCCAGTGACCAGCGTCGGGAAGGAGATGGAGCTTGAGAGGACCTTTTCCGTCGAGAGCCTCGGCGCGCTGTCGCATGTTCCCGTTCCAGCGGTCGGAGTTTTCCGCCACGAGCAGCTCGAAGCGAACCGAAGGAGATTGGGTCGAGAGATGTTCGAGGAACGGCCAGAGATCGACCCGAAAATAGTCTTCGAGAAGCTTTTCGAGCTTTGCCAGTTCGAATCGCCAGCTGAACGTGGCGCCTTCTTGCCGCGAAGATCGCTCCAGATTGGTCACCAACCAGTTTGAAAGACCGCTGCTCAACCCTTCTGCACAGAGCTCGCGAACCGCTTCTTGCCTCGATGCAAAGGGGCCTGGGTGATTTTTGAGAGCGCCCAGTACTTGAAGAACTTGATGAGAATGATGTGGCTCCTGTGCGCCTGGATCGGAATCTAAGGCCCAGACCTGGGCCAAGGCTTCATGGGCTCCGTCGTCGGCTTCACGATGGGCCTCCTGGAGGCGCCGACGAGCGAATGCCAGGGTGACTTTTCCACCCAATGAGTGGCCGATGACCGCCCTCGGATGTTTCTCCAGATGCTCGGAAAGCTCGAATAGGTCATCGGCGCAGGCTTCCAAAGTCGGAGAACCTGAAGCCCCGAGGGAACGTCCATGATAACGGAGATCGATCAGAGCGAATCGATACTCGGGACGCCGTTGAGAGAGCTTCTTGATGAAGCTCCGAAAATTGTGTCCCGAGCCGAGCGCTCCGTGCAAAACAAAGGCCAAGTGGGGGGCATCTGGAGGTCCGATAAAACTATGGTGGGGAATCACTTCGACTGGTTTCAATCATTTCTTTAGCGGTTCGACGAGCCCCAGCCCTATCGTTGAGCTGAGCGCTCATTCCTTGCTGAGCGAACAGAGCTTCGCCATGAGAAGGCCTTTTCTCGAGTCACGACAGCGGAGCGATAGCCCGGCCTGCTCAGTGATGGCGGGGATCCTGAGGGGCCTGAGCGGGCACTTAACGAATGATCTGGAGGCTTCACGAAGCACTTCAGGAAGCGTGCTTGATTGCGGAGCGACAGGGAATCGGCTCGACCTCCTCCGGCTCGGCGGCCTTTCATGGAGGATTCTGGAGTACATCCGTCCTGCCCTCAGCTTCTGAGGCAGACGCCTTCTTTAGGCGTTCGCACCTTCCAACTCGAAAAACTAAAGGTATG
>CAYTRQ010000152.1:4702-12239 GCA_964440025.1 uncultured Polyangiaceae bacterium
CCGGGTCATGGATCCGGGAGGCAGTTCGACCGACAAGATGTTTCGTTCTCTGCAGAGATTCCGTCAGGCCTGGGTAAAACAAGGATGGAGCTGGGACTATCGAGTCAACTGCGCCGCCTCTTCCTTTCATGTCGATCTCCAGAAGGACGCGGAAGATGCCATTACGGGGACCTTCACTGAGATGTTCGATCACCGCACACTGATGAAGAGCCCCGAAGTGGTTCAAGAAGCCGCGGAGCTCGTCGGAGGGATCCGTGCCGATCAACGCATTTATACCTTGCGCACTGGGGGAAGACTGACGCCCTTTGCACTCTGGTGGCCGTGGGGAGACGAAATCACCATCAGCTTGCGTGTCGGCCTGGCAGGATACACGAGCGATCAGGACTTTCAGCGCTTGCAGGCTGAATTCAACGCGATTGGTTGAGAGGCCCGCCTTCCCGATCTCATTCGCTGAGTGGGATCGGGATCCAGAGGGCCCGAGCTGTGCTCTTGCTGCCTTCCCGCCGATATCCCGACAAGCCGAAGAGCACATTCCAGAAGTGCCCACCGGGGCTTTTACCGTAGCTGAATAGCGGTAGTAGGTGGAACTCCCATGCCTTCCCGTTGGCGTAGGTGCGTTCTTTGTAATAGGTGTTCAAGAAAACCTGGTGCAGGGTGTCCTCGGTGCGTCGACGAAACAGGATCGGTGCAACGAAGGTGGTCCGTGAGGTCGCTTTCTTGAAGTCCCAGTAGATGGGCGCCACCACTCGATGCTCGTTGTGACCGTTCTTGCCGAAGTAGGCGAGGGGGTGGAGCTCTGTCGACCAACCTCGGAGGTGGTTCTTGTAGCGGAAGAGCGGCGTGACCCAGAGGGACTCACTGATCCCGTACCGCTTTTGGTGGGCCCAGAAGGGAAAGAAAACGCTCGTCTCTTCTCGAGGGCTCGTGTTGGTATAAAGAAACGGAAAGAGGAGTTTGCGATCGAGACCGATGCGGGGATCTCGGTGATGCCAATAGAGCGGAGTGACCATGTCGAGCTCCGTCGCGCCTCGATGGCGAGCGTAGCCCCAAGTGACGAACGTGCTCTCTCCTCTCTCGCCCTTTTTGTTCAGGAATAGCGGTGTGACGAGAAGGCGTTCGTTGTTTTTTCTTCCGTAGTGGAAAAAAGGCGCAACCGTCGTGTGTCTTTCATTTTCGCCCCAGATGCTAAAGTAAAATGGGATAATGTGTAGATTTTCCCGCTTCTGCTTGTGGCGGCGAAAGTAGGGCCCGTAGATGTTGACCCAGTCTTGGCTCCGGTTTTCGTAGTGGTAATAGTGGAGCAGGGGAGGGATGAGCTCGTAGAGCCCCTGGTCGCTTTGTCCAAAAAAGTAGAAGGGGGCGACACCGAGATCGATCTCCTCGGCCGTTCGAGTGTCGCACTGAGTTCCCCCCGTCCAAGAGCAGAAGCTCGGGCCAATCAGATTGAAGCCTCCCACCTCGTTGGTGTGACGAAACGTCAAAAGGGGAGGGATGAGCGTATATCCGCCCACTTTCCGGTTGCCGGTCGCGTAGAGAGGAAGCAGCCAGTCATCGGACTCGTGCTTCGTGCGACGATTGAGGAACGGCCCCACGATCGTCGTCCGACTCTTTTCCAGTGGATTTCTTAGATTCCAAGCGAAAGGAAAGAAGATGTCATCGCGGTGCTCTGCGGAACGCCGCCGGTAGTAAAGCCCGCCGAAGATGGAAGCTCGATCGAGAACATTCGGATGATGGCGAGAGGGCTTGGTCCGCTGAGCCCACAGCGGAAAAACGACGCGGTAGCCATACTTGCCAGCAGTTTCGCTATAATAGAGCCCGTAGAAGTTTCTTTGAACTGGCTTGGGTTGAACCAAGAGCTCGGCGTCTGCGTCTGTGCCGATGCGATCCCGGACCTCCTTGCTGATTTCAAGGGGGTCTTGAGGAAGAGAGGGCTCGTTTCCCTGCGGAATCGTGCTTTCGGTTCCCCCCGGGGCGGCATGGGTCTCGGGCTTGTCTGACGGCGGAGGAGGGGCCGACTTCTGGCCGGGTTGGGGGGCGGAGCCTAGCGGCGCGACGTCTGGCAGATTTCCTTGAGCTTGGACCTCGGACGCCCTGAGCACGAAAATCAGTGCCGCGGCTCCCTGAATGAGGAGCGCGCTCTTGTTCAAGAAATGAAAGTTCAAATGTCCGCCTTCGGGGGAACGGCAACGGAGCTCCCGGTATCGGAAGCCTCCCGAGTTAGCTGGTCGTTGACATGGGTGATGAGTTGATCGAAAGAAATCTCGCTCTGCCGGTGATGACTGAGGTCTTTCACCTGTGCGCGTCGGGTAGTGACTTCGGTCTCTCCAATGACGATGCAGAGCCTGGCTCCCATATTGTTGGCGCGTCGGAGCATACTCTTCAGCGAATTGCCGCGCCCATCGAGCTCGACCCGAACCTTGCGCTCACGGAGCTCTTCCGCAAAGCGCAGAGAACAAAGCTGCGCGGCAGAACCGAGGGGAGCGAGAAAAACCAGCGGAGGGAGCGGATCGACCTGCTTTCCCATGGCTAGAAGAACTCGCTCGAGGCCCATGGCGAAGCCGATCGCGGGGGTCGGACGGCCGCCGAGCCCCTCCAGCATTCCGTCGTAGCGGCCTCCGCCCAAAATAGCATTTTGGGAGCCCACTTCGTCTCCTTGGGCGATGAGTTCGAAACAAGTACGCGTGTAATAGTCAAGACCCCGAACGAGCTGGGGATCGATCTCGTATTCGACACCGAGCGTATCGAGAGCTTCGAGCAGACCATTCCAGTGCTGTCGGTCCTCCGGCGTGAGCGACTCGAGCAAGGCCGGGGCGTCGGCTGAGGCTTTTTGATCGCGGGGATCCTTCGAGTCCAAGATCCGCAGCGGATTGTCGCCGAGGCGTTGTTTTGCGTGGTCGCTGAGGGAGTCTTTGAGAGGTTCGAAGTAAGCGCTCAGACGCTCCCGATAGGCCGCTCTGGCCGCGGCTTCCCCGAGCGTGTTGATCTTCATGCGCACCCCCCGAAGCCCGAGGCGGCTGGCCATGCGGAGCAACATGGAGAGTATCTCGGCGTCACACAGGGGGCCCGGATCTCCGTAGAGCTCACAGCCTGCTTGATAAAATTGCCGGTAGCGTCCTCGTTGGGGTTGTTCGGCGCGGAACATCGGACCGATATAGAACCACTTGGTGATGGGTTCGACGGCGTGCTGATTGTTCCCGATATAAACGCGTGCGCTGCTGGGTGTGCCCTCCGGACGGAGCGCTAGCTTTTCGCGATGACGATCCAGCAAAAACATCTGCTTTTGCACGACCTCGCTCGTTTCACCGGTTGACTTGTGAAACAGGCTCAGCTCTTCGACGATGGGCGTCCGGAGCTCGGCAAAGCCGTATTCTCCGACGGTCTCTCGAAAGATCCTCTCGACGGTCTGGAAGCGGCGCGCCTCCTCCGGAAGGATGTCGTTCATCCCCTTGACTGCGCGAAGTTTCATGAAATTCCTGGCCTGGACCGACTCCCGGCCGCAAGCTGCCGGGGCTTATGCAAAGACCTGCGCATCCGGTCAAGCAAGCCGAAACGATTCGTTGTAAACCCAGCGTCGTGAGCGAAGCGGAAACACGAATTGCCGCGGTCGATTACGGACGGGCGCGTATCGGGGTGGCCGTCTCGGATGAGCTGGGATTTTTGGCTCATCCTCGGCCTTTCGTGCCAGCTCGACCGCCTCAGCGGGCGCTCCGACGGCTCGTGGAGCTGTTCAAGATCGAGGAGGTGGGCCTTCTCCTCGTGGGCCTGCCGCGGAATATGGACGGAACCGAGGGCGCCTCGGCTGCTCGGGCGCGCCGCTTTGGCGAGGAATTGGCGACAAAAAGCGGTCTCGAAGTCAGTTGGATCGACGAACGTCTGACGACCGTGCAGGCGCAGGGCCGACTGCGACAGGCCGGTGTGGCTGCCCGTCACTCCAAGGACAAGATCGATAGTGCTGCCGCAGCAATCATGCTCCAAACGTGGCTGGATGGGAGGCGCCTTTGGTGAAACGGTCGATGCGGCATGGCACCAGGAGCTCCCGGCGGCCTTCTCCGCGGAGCCATCGGCGTCGCTCGGGAGATCGCAAAGAGCGCTCCCGTCACCGGCCACAGCGCCGGACCGTGCGTCAGCGTCGCCGTTCAAAACCCGCGGCTCTACTTCGCTTGATAGCGGCTGCTGCCCTCGTCGCATTGGCTGCTCTGGCGCTTTTGTTGATTTGGTCCTTCCGCCCCGCTTCTTCGAGCAAAGCAGAGCCCATTCAGTTCGAGGTGCAGAGCCACGATCGCTGGGCGGTGACCGATCGATTGGCTCGAAGGGGTCTTGTCGACGCACCGGGGGTGATGAAGATCTACCTGACCGTTTTGGCGCCGAGCGTCGAGTTTCCGCGGCGCTCCCATCTGCTGCGTCCTGGTTTGAGCCCCAGGCAGTTGGTGCAAACTCTTGGAGAAGTAGGGAGCCGCCCTACCGTTCGAGTGACGCTGCCCGAAGGACTCGATCGATTTGCTATCGCTGAGCGTCTCGACAATGCTGGAGTCTGTGCAGAAAGCGCCTTTCTCACCGCGACACGATCTCCCAAAATCCTCTCTGAGTTCGAGATCCCGGGAGCAACGGCTGAGGGGTATCTCTTCCCCTCAACCTATGAATTTCATCAGGATGAGAGTCCTCGACGGGTCGTGTTACGCCTCGTCAGAGAGGCCAACTCAAGACTCGAGGCCTTGCTTGAAGAACACGGGGGGATCCCTTCGGAATTGCAGCAGCTCGGGTTCGGGACCCATGAATTGATGATTCTTGCTTCGATCATCGAAAAGGAAACCGGTCAGCCCGAAGAACGCGCGAAGGTGGCGCGTGTGTTCCTCAACCGGTTGAAGTGGCCTGATGCTGGAACGAGAGGTCGTCTTCAAAGCGATCCGACCGCAGCTTACGGCTGTCTGACGCTGGGATCGGCCGCGCCAGAGTCGTGCGCGACGTTCTCCGGGCTGCCCACCGGAGCCATGCTTCGGGACGAAAAGAATCCGTACAATACCTACCGGCATACGGGGTTGCCGCCGGGGCCGATCTCCAATCCAGGGGAGGCAGCCATGGCGGCGGTCCTTGCACCTGAAGAGAGCGCAGCCCTCTACTTCGTCGCCGATGGCCAAGGCAGACACACGTTTAGTGAAACCTATCAGGAACACATGCAGGCAGTCGATGAGCTAAGACGGAAGAAGGAAGCGGTTTCAGGTAGGGGCAAAAAAAACACCGATTGAGCCCCTCTCAATTCGACAGAGGCCGTGCTAAACCCTGCGCCCGCTGTGCGGGAGGTCTGGCCTTCATGCGCCATTTTTGCCTCGTTTCTCGGCTTGCCGGTGCGCAGCGTGAGGATGAATTGGGTACCGGTCCCGCCACACTCCTCAAATCTCCGTAGCTGACTGATTCTCTTTCTGTGACCACTTTTGACATGTCCCCATCTGATTCCGATTTCGATCTTGCCGTGCAAACCATTCGGTTCTTGAGCGTTGACGCCGTAGAAAAAGCGGCCAGCGGACACCCCGGCGCTCCCATGGGCCAGGCCCTGATTGCGGCCGAGCTCTTCGCACACCACCTCGTCTACGATCCCGAGCAGCCCCAGTGGCCCAACAGAGATCGCTTCGTTCTTTCGTGTGGGCACGCATCGATGTTGCTTTATTCGATGTTGCATCTGACGGGGTTTGGGCTCGAAATCGAGGATCTCAAAAACTTCCGCCAGTGGGGGTCTCGTACGGCGGGACACCCAGAACTTGGGGATGCGCCGGGCATCGAGACGACCACCGGGCCTCTCGGTCAAGGGATCGGCAACGCTATCGGGATGGCCCTCGCTGGGAAGGTTGCGGGGGCACGCTTGGGGAAGCCCGAGCTCCTCGACTATACCGTCTACGCACTCTGCTCCGACGGGGATTTGATGGAGGGGGTTTCCTATGAGTCGTCGAGCCTTGCCGGACATCTCAAGCTGGACAACCTCGTTGCCATTTATGATGACAACGGCATCACGATCGATGGGTCGACCGAGCTTTCATTCGGTGAAGACGTTGAACAGCGCTTCCTTGCGATGGGATGGCAGGTCCAGCGAGTGAACGGCCTGGACGTCGGTGAGGTGGCTACAGCGCTCAAAAAGGCCCGGGCTGCGGATCGGCCCGCTCTGATCATCGCCAGAACCCAGATCGGCTATGGCGCGCCAACCAAACAAGGGACGGCAGGTTCTCATGGCGCTCCCCTCGGTCCGGATGAGGTTCGGGCCACCAAAGAAGCAGCCGGGTGGCCCTTGGAGCCGACGTTCCACGTTCCTGAGAAGGCCCGCCAGGTGTTCGAGCCGGGCAAGGCCCGAGGAAGGGCAAAGCGCGAAGAATGGAAGGCAAAGGTCGAAGCACTGGACGCCGAAGTTCGTTCTCGGCTGGACGCCTTTATCGAACGAAGGGCCCCAGAAAATCTGCTCGAACGCCTCATCGAGGCAGCCGGTGACAAGACCGACGCAACGCGCAGTCACTCTGGGCGGCTTTTGCAGGTCGTCGCAGAGACCTGTCCAGCGCTCGTTGGTGGCAGTTCGGATCTCAACGCAAGTGTGAAGACGGCGATTAAGGAGAGTCCCACCGTCAAGGCGTCCGACTACGCGGGAAGAAACATCAGCTTCGGGATCCGTGAGCACGGGATGGCTTCGATTCTCAATGGGATGGCTCTTTCCGGTCTCGTAACTCCGCTTGGTTCGACGTTTTTGATCTTTGGGGACTACATGCGACCGCCCATGAGGCTTGCTGCTCTCATGAGGCAACAGATCAT
This sequence comes from uncultured Polyangiaceae bacterium, assembly GCA_964440025.1. Lineage (GTDB taxonomy): Bacteria > Myxococcota_A > Polyangia > Polyangiales > Polyangiaceae > NIC37A-2. The sequence goes on from CAYTRQ010000152.1 coordinate 11,489, forward strand.
CTACGTGCTCACTCACGATTCGGTATTTCTTGGAGAAGACGGTCCAACTCACCAGCCCGTGGAGCAGTTGTGGACGATGCGTATGGTCCCTCATCTGGATGTCGTTCGGCCAGCCGACGCGGTGGAATGCGCCGCCGCATGGACCTATGCGATGACCAGAACCGATGGACCCACGGTCCTTTCCTTGACTCGTCACAAGGTTCCCGCGCTCGAGCGGCCTGAGGGCTTTTCGCCGAGCAGCATGCTCGATGGAGCCTATGTCCTCTCCGACGACAAGGACCCCGAATTGGTCCTTATCGCGACGGGCAGCGAAGTGAGCGTGGCTGCCCAAGCCAAGCAGCTGCTGGCTCAACAGGGCCGACGGATCCGGGTCGTTTCGATGCCCTGTGTCGACGCCTTCCTTCGCCTGCCCAAGGACAAGCAGGAGGCTATTTTGCCGCCTGGTGTGCGTCGTGCCAGTCTCGAGCTCAGCGTAACGCTGCCTTGGCGTGCCATCGTGGGAACCGACGGAATTTGCATTGGAGTCGACCGATTTGGCGCTTCGGCACCCTGGGAAGTGATCCAAGAGAAGTTTCAGGTGGATCCGAAGAGCGTGGCTCGACGTATTTCCGAAGAACTCGGGTGACGTCACTCATGGCTGTCCGACAATGGACCTCATTTCTCTTCTAGTGCTGCGACCACATAAAAGTGGTCGGTAGGGAGACCACTTTTCTCTCGAAATCATTCATCTTCCTCCGGTCGGTCGCAGCAC
>CAYTRQ010000153.1:0-12175 GCA_964440025.1 uncultured Polyangiaceae bacterium
CTCGGCGTTCCGGGGTGGGACGCACCCGACGATGCCGCGGCTGACGGAATGAGTCACGTGTGCTCGGCGTTCCGGGGGGCCGCACCCGACGATGTCGCGGCTGACGGAATGAGTCCCGTGTGCTCGACGTCCACACCCCCCCTCGAAAATGTGATCAGGTGGTACTGGCCTGGGCCCGATCGGCACAAGAAGCCACGGGCTCAATGAAGGCAGTCTTCGCCGGCCGCGCTTTCTTCCACGTTTGTCCGTGCCCCATGCAGGAGCGCAAGAGGCCCGGCGTGGGTGAGGGGGGTCCGCAGCTGAGTGAGTTTCATGACTCCCCAGAGATACTCATGCGCGTCCTCGACCGCAGCTCTCAGAGTGCGCCCCTCGGCAATCGAGCCAGCTACCGCCGCGGCGAGCGCACATCCCGTTCCCCGAAACCCCGGCCCAGAAAGTCGCGGATGAGTCAACAGGTATTCGTCTCCGTCCAAGGTCCGGAGCAAATCAATGAGCTCCGACCCCTCCTCCTCCGTTCCGGGCAGGTGCCCTCCCTTGATGAGCACGGCGCCCGCTCCCATCGCCAACAGATAATCCGCCGCGCGGCTCATCTCGCTCGCACAAGAAATCGAAAGACCGGTGAGCTGCTCGGCTTCGACGATGTTCGGCGTCACCAGCGATGTCAGGGGGAGCAGACGCTCGACCAAGGCCCGTCGCCCCTCCGCATCGAGCAGGCTTCGACCGCTACTGGAGGAAAGGACCGGATCGACGATGAGCCGGCAGCCAGCCCCCATGCGTTCGACTCGCTGCGCCACCGCCAAGACCACGTCCACCCCGGCGAGCATCCCCGTCTTGACCGCATCGACTCCGCTATCCGCCGCCGCGGCATCCATTTGAGACCCCACCACGCTTGCTGGGACGGGCTGGACTTCACTCACCAGTGCGGCCGTCTGGACCGTCACCGCGGTCACAACACCACTGCCCTGAACCCCCATCGCGGCCAAGGTCTTGAGATCGGCAAACAGGCCCGCAGCACCGGTTGGATCGGTGCCACCGACGCAAAGGACCCGAGGGGGGGCTGCGGCGTGACTCATCTCCCTGCCCCTACACAGAATCTAGCGACGTGTGAACTTCTTCTCCCCCGATGCGGTCTGCGCCTCCTTCAGTTACACTGCGCGCGTTCAAGCAATCTGAGTGGCCTCCTGGCGGAATAGGCAGACGCGGTGGATTTAAAATCCGCTGCCCCAAAAGGGCGTTCCGGTTCGAGCCCGGAGGAGGCCACCAAGTCACGAAGAGCCTCGCTCTTCCCCGCTGTCGACAAAAAAACTATCGTCAGGGGGTGGTTGTTTGTCGAATTTGAAAATCGTTTTCAGATTGCTACACAGCTTACGTGACCCTTCTTCAATTGAACCTTGGACAGAAAGCCCAGATCCAGCGGATTGGAGGGCAACGGGGATTTCGCCGCAGACTGCTTGAGCTGGGGCTCACTCCGGGCACGACCGTTGAACTGTTGAGAATGGCTCCTTGGGGAGATCCTCTGGAGCTCCGAGCTCGCGGTTGCCATCTGTCCATCCGCAGACAAGAAGCAAGGGAAGTGATCTTGGAGCCGGACGCCCCATGAGCCTCGAGGCAACTGTCGATCGAAGAGCGGACTCCGGCAAGCAACACTCGGAGAGCCGCGGCCTCGAGGAAGCGTTGGAAGTCGGCTCGGAAGATCCGAAGAGGCCATCACAGAAGGCAAAGGCTCGACACAGGACCGCTCTCATTCTGGGAAACCCAAACGTCGGGAAGACCTCCCTGTTCAATCATCTCACCGGCCTCCGCGCCCGCGTTGGGAATTACCCGGGCGTGACCGTCGATCGGAAATCCGGCCCCGTGCTGATTTCCGATGCACCCGAGCAGTCCTTCGAGCTCATCGATGCTCCGGGCGCATACTCGCTTGCCGCCCGCTCCGCCGAGGAGCAAATCGCCCTGTGGGAAGCTCTCGGGCAAGCCGGAGACGTTCCTCCTCGAGTTCTCATTGCTGTTGTCGACGCCGGACAACTGGCCCGATCGCTTTATCTCGTTCTGCAGTTGATCGAGCTACGGATCCCGACCGTCATTGCGCTGAATATGGTGGACGAAGCCGGTGAGGGATGCCCCTCCCCCGAAGCCCTCGAAGCGGAGCTAGGAGTCCCCGTTGTCGGTACGAACGGTCGAACGGGGGCCGGGACCCAAGAACTCGCCAGGCGCGCGGCGCAGCTCATGGACGACAGTCACCAGTTCTTGCCCCGTCTCGCGGCCCACTATCCGCCCGAGCTCCGCGCCGCCGCGGACCGGGTCGCCGAGGCTCTCCCCCCTTCGTGGAAAGGCAGCGTGGAGCGCAACCGAGCCCTGGGATTTTGGGCACTGTCGAGTCTCGACGACGATGACGAACTGGTCGACGTCCCGGAAAAACTGCGCGAAGTCGTTCGTGAGGTCGACCGCGGGGATCTCGACGTCGATCTTCAGCTCGCCACGAGCCGCTATGATGCGATCGAAAAGGCCCTGAGTAACGCCGGCCTGTCGGAAAGCGAAGACCGCGCGAAAACCACCGAGCGCGTTGACCGCATCCTTCTTCATCCCGTCCTGGGATTCGTTGCGTTTTCCGTGACGATGTTCGTCGTTTTTCAGGCCCTCTTTGCCTGGGCCGACCCGGCCATCTCCGCTCTGGAATGGGCCGTTTCCTCTCTCCAGGAACTCACCGTCAACGCACTTCCGGCCAGTGTCGTCAGGGATCTTTTGGTGGAGGGAATCATCGGGGGGGTCGGTAACGTCGTCGTCTTTCTCCCCCAAATTCTCCTGCTCTTTTTGTTCATCGGTCTTCTCGAAGATTCCGGCTACATGGCCCGCGTCGCCTACTTGATGGACCGAGTCATGCGATCCCTGGGGCTCCACGGACGCGCCTTTGTCCCGATGTTGAGCGGCTTCGCGTGCGCCATTCCTGCCATCATGGCCACACGGACGCTGGAGCGGAGGCGTGATCGACTGCTCACGATCATGGTCGTACCTTTGATGACCTGTTCGGCGCGGCTGCCAGTCTACTCGCTGATCATCGCTGCGCTGTTCCCGGTCGGTACATTCTCCGGCCTCCCCGTCCAGGGGCTGCTACTCCTTTGCATGTATTTGCTGAGCGTCGTGATGGCAATGATTGCGGCGTGGGTCCTCGGACGCACTGCCATCAAGGGACGCGCGGTCCCGCTCATTCTGGAGCTCCCACCGTATCGACTACCCCGGCTCAAGCCGACCCTTCTGATGATGCGTCGGCGTGCGGGAGACTTCCTCCGTGAAGCCGGTGGCATCATTTTAGTCGCAACGGTCCTTCTGTGGGGCCTTCTGAACTTCCCTCAACAAGAGGCCGAATCAGCGTCCCGGACCGACTCCGCGGCTGAAACAGCAGACACACGGCCCGGCTCGGCGAATCAGAGTCGGACAACGTCAGCTACGCAGCAACCCCACGTGGCAAACACCGCTTCGCAATCTTCCGATGAAGCCGCTCGAGCGGCGCGTGAGCTGAGAAACAGCTATGGTGGCAGACTGGGACGCGCCATCGAACCTCTCGTCGAGCCGCTCGGCTTCGACTGGAAGATCGCCACCGGCATCATCGGTGCCTTCGCCGCCCGGGAAGTTTTCGTTTCCACCATGGCGCTCGTCTATGGAGTCGGAGAAGTGGACGATCAGGCGACTCCTCTGCGACAAAGAATGCGAGCCGAGCAGAAGCCCGACGGTTCCCCGAGGTATACGCCCCTGGTGGGGCTTTCGTTGATGGTGTTCTTCGCCCTTGCTTGCCAGTGCATGAGCACCTTGGCAGTGGTGCGCCGGGAGACGCAGAGCATTCGCTATCCCCTCCTGCTCTTCGGGTACATGACGACCCTTGCCTACATCTGCAGCTTGCTGGTCTACCAGGTAGGCCGATTGGTGCTGATGTCATGAATTGCTCATTGTTGATCGAGCGCCAAGGGAAAAGCCGGGCTGGACCAGCAACTTCAACGCCAATTTTCTCGCAGGACAAATTTTTCCTGCTAAATAGAAATTTATGCTGCTGGAGTCTGCCTCACGTCGAAGTTCAAAGAGCCGGAGGAGGGAAGACTCAAAGAGCCATCGCGCCATCGGCCAAGCCACTGCTCTCCTGGTCGCGCACCGCACGTGGAGGCGAAAGAGGGACCCAAAGCCCCTTCGCTGGGCAAGGTGGGAAGACAAGCACGATCGCGCAAAAGAGAGAGGGGTTTCTCTGGTGGAGCTCTCCATGGTTGTCACTATCATCGGCATCCTGGCGACTCTTGCCACCTACTCGGTACGGGAACGCGTTTATGAAGCTCATTCGATCGAAGCGCTGAGAATGCTCGGATCCATTCGCGCCGGGGTCACAGCTCGCGCGGAGAAGCTCAGTGGAAGCGGGAACATGTTGGAGATCGGTGGCCGAGTGGACGGCTTCGGCTCTCCTCTTGGCCTCCCGGGAGTCCTGGGCAACGGCAAGACGCAGTCGCTAACGGGATCGCAAGGCTCGAACGGCTCGGGGACGAGCTTGAACGATACAACGGACTCGACCGGTGAGGATAACGATGGAGACAACGGCCACGGCAACAGCGGGGGCTGCGATCCCAGCAATCCTGGAGTCGGCGGCCCTCAGTGTGACGGCTCGACATCCCAAGGCTCCTCACAAAGCGGCCAGGAGGATCCTGAAACTCCCGGCAACGGAGCCGGAGGTGGCTTTGACGATCCGGACGGGGACGGGGACCATGGGCATGGCAACAGCGGTGGTTGCGATCCCAGCAATCCGTCGTCAGCTTGTCCGCCGGGGGCCGGAGGAATGGACGCGGACCCGGCCAGCCACCTTTGCGGTTCGGCCGTCCCCGTTCCCAAGAACTTTTCGAGTGTCAAGGCGAGGACCTATCAATCCACCCCCGGCGACTGGGCTCAAGGTAATGAGGAGGTCGGCTGGCCCTGTCTGCACGTCACGATGAATCAACCTCAGCGATACCAATATGGTTACGATGTAGGGACTTCTTCCGTTCCCACCATCAATGGCTCAACCAGCCAGCCAACCCAGGAAGAGGCGTCCTCATTCTCCGCCTGGGCGCGCGGCGATCTCGATGGCGACGACCGCATCGCCTGGTTCGTGCTCACCGGCAGGGTGATCGACGGTCAGCTTGCCGTAGCGCCGGCAGTATCAATTCTCGACCAGAACGAATAAACTCACCTTTGATGGATCCAGATGCGCAGCGCGAACTGATCACCACGCTCAACGCCCGCCGAGGCGGCTCGACGATCCACGTCCAACTGAGCAATCGAGATCTTACAGGAGTGCATGCCGTCGCAGCCGATCTCGCTTCTGCACAACTCGATGGAGCCCGCCTAGAAGTCGGCTGCCTAGCCGGCGCCTGCTTAACCCGAGCGAATCTCGAGGGAGCGAACCTGCGAGATACCGACCTGGGCGGAGCCGATCTCACGGAAGCCAACCTCAAGTACGCCGATCTCACAGGTGCTCGCCTCGACGATGCCATCTTCACCGGCGCGGATCTGCGAGGCGCGTGTCTCGCCGATACCCTCGGGGACCCATTGTCCATGGCGGCCGCCAAGGTGGACAAGACCGCCATCGAACGCTCCGAGTTTCGGATGCGTGACATCGCTCAACTCGTCATCCGTGGCGCCGAAGTCAACGAAAAGGAGGGGATTCCGCCGCGGCCCACCGACTCCACTCCGTCACCGCAGAAGGAGTCGTCGCCCCCAGCCGAAGCCAGCGCGGCCGATGCACCTCTCTCGACTCGCCAATCCGCGCCCAAGTGGGACTCCGGGCGCTCTTGGCTCGCGTCTCTCACGCCTTTCCTCGGCTCTCGCCGTCCCCCTGCACCAGCCCAGGACGCCGAGCTTCCCGCGAGCTCGGCCCCCTCCGCGCAAGACTCGGATCCCTCTGCGCAAGATCAGCAAGATCAGAACGGCCCCTCCGGCGAGCTCTCCAAGCCACAGTCGACGGGGCCTCAAATTACTTCGCCCGAGAGGCCTTCAAAAGAACTCCAGGAGCTCGCAGCACCACCTGCGTTAGACATGCATCTTTCTCCTCCTCCCGATCTCCGTGCCGAGGAGGACTACCCCGCTTCGACGATCGACAGCACACGACAAAATGTCCAAAACTCGATCCTCCCCGCGATGCGGGCTCGAGAATTAGAGAGCAGGCGGCAGAGTGCCAACGTCGACGAAGAACTCCCTGCCTCACTCAGGTTCTTCAAGGCGATGGATGCCATGATCACAGAGGCGCGCCCCTCACTCATGCCGGCGCGCGCTTCTCAGCCACCTCGCCCCCCCCAAGAACCCATTCCCGACACATCACTGGCTGCATTCCACATGCCGAGTGTGGGAGAGGAATTTCTCGGCGTCACCTTGGAAGAGGAGCTCACCGGGAGTTCCGTCGCTCGCACCTTTCGAGGCAAAACGGCCGATGATCGGGGGGCGGTCGTCAAGGTCTTCGATCCAGAGCGGGAAGGGTCCGACCTGCAGCTCCCCGCCTTCCAAAGAGGAGTCCGTGCCCTGAGCCGCCTGCAAGGACTCGATTCCTTACAAGGCCTGCGGGTCGCAGAAATGCTGAGCATCAGCGTCGATCAACTCGCCTATGTGACCGCCTACTACGAAAATGGAAGCGTCAAGAACATCGTCGACGTCGCGATCACGATGAAGGGCGGCCTGGAGGTGTTTGAAACGATTTGTGAGAGCGTGGCAGCGATGCACCGCGAGGGCGTCCTGGTCAGAGCTCTCAAGCCCAGCAACATCCTCATCGACGGCTTGACACCGTTAATCGGCGAAGTCGATATGGTCGACCTTCCCACACTCAGCCAAACGGCAGATCACGTCGGAGGATACGCAAGTTACGTCGCCCCAGAAGAGCGTCTCGGCAAAGGAACCCGTAGCCCGACGGCGGACGTCTATGCCCTGGGCAAAATGCTTGAATACCTGCTCACCGGCGAGGATCCCGTCGTACCGCTCGGAAGCACACCGGTCATCGCTCAACGAAAGGGCACCCCCGCCGTTCTCGTCGCTATCGTGAAACGATGCCTCTCTCCAGACCCTGCCGATCGCTATCAATATGTTGACGATTTATTGTCCGATCTTCACAACTTCGAAACGCGTGGAGCCTCGGCAACTCTGCAAGCGTCGATTCGTCCAGGAGCGCTCAGTCGTCTCAAGGCAGGCCCCTCCCTAGCCCCCAAGCGACCGGAACCACCAAAGAAGAAAAAGGCGCTCGAGGCCCCTCGGCCAGAGCAGGCTCAAAAGCCCCAACGCTGGATTTCCCGGCGTGCCGAAATGCTCTTGGGAGCGATGGGCACGCTCCTCGGACTGATCGGGGCCTCCGTCTTTTACTTCGCCCCGAGCAGCGTCGACGCAATGGAGAATGCCGAATACGCACTCGCTGCCGTCGCTGGATTCTCCGTGTGGCTGCTCCCCCGCCCGAAGGAACGCATCGTGCCGCTGCGCATCGGGGCTTGGGCCGCAACAGCCGGGTTGGTGCTGTTGCTCGATCCCGTCAGACTCTCGGCCCTGAGCTGGAGCCAAGATCTCGATAAGTCGAGTCTCGTGACCAAAGAAAATGCTATCGAGCGCCTCACGCGCTTGGGCTACCGCGACTTCTCGGAACGCGACCTGCAAGAAGTCTCTATCAACCACATCGATCTCGGGAACGCGAATTTCCAAGGGGCCAACCTCGCAGGAGCCGACTTGTCGAAATCGTTCCTCGTCGAAGCGAACTTCAACGGCGCCGATGTCACCGGAGTCAAGGTATTTGGCGCCAACGTACGAGGAGCATCTTTCGAAAACGCCACTGGCGTTCGCACCATATCTTGCAATCAACAAACCAAGCTGTCGCGTCATCTTTCTTGCTTCCGAGGACGACTCCGCATCAGAAATCAATGAGCAGAACGGCGGCGCATCAGCCCAAAGGGTGCGTGCGGCGCGTTCAGGCAAGCAACCGACCCCTCGAAGGGCCCAGGGGGGCCCCGTCGACGCTCGCTCACCCGTCCGTGGAGGGAGACGCCTCGGTTCGAGAAGGAACACCAGCACCTCGAAGAGTCCGGTCGATCGAGCTCCAGCGACGCTTGCCTCCCCAACAAGCGGGAGAGTGGCGGCTTTCGCGGTGATGAGATGTGTTCTAGACAAAGTGCATGTCCGCGCAGACGCCGCTCACCGGCCTGGCCGACCGACGTATTTTGCTGGGCGTCACGGGAAGCATTGCAGCCTACAAGGCACCCATCATCCTTCGCCAGCTGGTCCATGCAGGCGCACACGTCAAGGTCATCCTGACGGACTCGGCGCAGCGGTTCGTTGGAGAGCAAACGTTTAGCGGGTTTGGCGCAGAAGTTTACCAATCCATGTGGGACGCTGGTGGAGAACTTCACGTTTCTCTGGCCCACTGGGCAGAGCTGATTCTCGTCGCACCGGCGACAGCTGATACCCTGGCTCGCTTCGCCTGCGGGCGCTGCGACGACCTTCTGTTAGCAACTCTTCTCTGCGCCGATCGTCCCGTCTGTGTCGCTCCCGCCATGCACCCGACAATGTGGAACGCTCCTGCGACTCGACTCAACGCGCAGCGACTCTTCGAGAGGGGAGTCCATTTCCTCGGACCCGTTGAAGGCGAGGTCGCCTCCGGTGAAACGGGGCTGGGCCGCATGCAAGAGCCGTCCGCAATCGCCTACGGATTAGCCCGATTGCTTCAATCATCTCGAGTTTTGGGTGGCCGTCGTGTGGTCATCACGGCTGGCCCCACGGTCGAGGCCCTCGATCCCGTACGCAGTCTTTCCAACGCTTCGTCAGGGAAAATGGGTTACGCCCTAGCGGAAGTGGCACTGGACCTCGGCGCGGACGTCACGCTCGTCTCCGGTCCTGTTTCGCTCACTCCACCAGCTGGAGCCCATCTCATTTCGGTGCGTTCGGCGCTCGAAATGCAAGACGCCCTCTGGCAGTGCGTGGGCCCCAATCTGAGTGAAGCCGATGCCGTCATCATGACCGCTGCCGTTTCGGATTATCGCCCCGAAAGCACCAGTCAGGACAAGCTCAAACGCAAAAGCGACAGTCTCACACTGCGCCTCGTTGCCAACCCAGACATCATCGCCCAACTCGGACAGCGTCGTTCAACCCTACGCCCCGTGTTGGTTGCCTTTGCCCTAGAGACCGCAGAAGGAGATGCACTCGTGAGCCTGGGGCGCAGCAAGCTCATTGACAAGCGAGTCGATCTGGTCGTTGCCAATCGAGCCTCGGAATCCCTCGGCTCAGACAACGCTCAGGTTCTGCTGGTTTCGCCAGTCGACTGTATTTCTCTCGATCAAATGACAAAGCCCCAAATCGCCAGACACATCCTCGGTTGGGTCGCTCAACGACTCGAAGGCCCCGAGATCCCCGAACAAACCCAGTGAATCATCAACCGTCCATTGAAAAGCCTCACCTCTCCGATGAGGGCATCTCCGACGAAGGCAATACCACGGGCCCCGAACCAAAAGCGCGCCCTGGGCTCAGACAGCCGGTTTTGGCTTGTGTGGTTCTCGCAACCGCTGCCGGGCTCGCCTTTCGACCGGCCGCGGCTGGGAGCGAGAGTTTCTGGGTCCTGCTCTCCGCTCCGATAGGAGCTCTCGCCGTTTATTCGGTCTTTGTCCTCGCTCGGGCTGGGTGTCTTCGCAATTTGCTCACTCCGCGGCCCGGAGACTTGACCCTCGGGGCTTTTCTCGGCGGCGTGCTCCTCATTCTTTCCTGGGCCCTGCGTTCCGCCTGGCTGGGCCCAGGTACTCAAGGACAGGGCTGGCTCTACTCTATCTATCTGCAGCTGGGCGATCCCCGCGCGATACAAGACTCGATTCCCATGACGCTGCTCCTCTTCCTTGTCGTCTTCAGCGAGGAGCTCGTTTTCCGCGGTTGGATGCAGCAGCGCCTCGAAGAGCGCTATGGCCTTCGCAATGGCTGGCTTCTCGCCAGCGGACTCTACACTGCGATTTTCCTACCGACGCTGTGGACCCTCGAAACCGCCGGCAGCTGGTTCAACCCCCTGCTCGTCGTAGCTGCTGCGGGAGTGGGCCTCACAGCCAGCCTTTGTCGAATGCTCTCTCGTCGCCTCGTCCCCGGTTTCTTCGCCCACGCGGTGTTCACCTACTTCACTGTGGCGCAATTTCGACTCCCCGGGCCCGGGAACGGTCTTTAGAGCACATCTTACGACCTCTGCCGGGGTTTCTGATTGCTGCGTCTTTTCCGAGTCGCTTCTGGGTGATGAGCCGGCGCTTGAGGACATGGCCCATTAGGAATCAGTCCCGCTCGTCAGCTGCTCCAACTCTTCATCGGAGATATCGAAATCAAAGGAAACGCCTTGCACGTCATCGTGTTCGTCAAGCGCTTCCTCCAGTCGCAGGCAAAGCTCGGCGTCCTTGCCGGTCACCACCTTCTTGGTCTTCGGCAAGAAACCGAGCTTGCTCTCGGCAAGAGTCAGCCCTGACCTCTCGAGTGCCTCCACGACGTCGAACAGATCCTGCGGCGGTGTCACCACCAACCAGACTCCGCCCTCGTCGCGATAGTCTTCCGCACCGGCCTCCAGAGCCGCCTGAATGAGCTGCTCTTCGGTGACCACGTCCTTGTCGAGGGTGATCATTCCGCAGCGATCGAACGCCCAGGCAGCGGTTCCGCTCGAGCCCAGCGAACCCCCGTTTTTCTCGAAAATCCGGCGCAATTCCGGCGCAGTGCGATTGCGGTTGTCGGTCACTCCATCGACCATGAACAGCGTCCCCGCTGGACCGGTCCCTTCGTACAGCACCTCTTCATAACTGGCGCCATCGAGATCGCCGGTTCCCCGGTCGATCGCCCGCTTGATGTTATCACCGGGCATTTGCTGCGCTTTGGCGTCTGCAACGGCCTTACGGAGTCTCGGGTTCGCGTCGGCGTCGCCTCCCCCCATTCGAGCGGCGGTGGTGATTTCCTTGATGAGCTTCGAGAAAAGCTTTCCCCGGGCGGCGTCGTTCGCCCCCTTTTTCCGCTTGATGGTTGCCCACTTCGAATGGCCGCTCATGGGCTCACGTCTAGCAATGCCTTTTCGCGGAAGAAACCCAACATTCGTGCTTCCAAAGCATCCCGAAAGAAATCACGTGCTCGCGTTCTTGCCTTGCACGTAGCCATAGTACTCAACACCAAGGTCCTGAAAGCTCGACTCGTAGGTTTCCCCAACACGGAGGATGGCGAACTCGTCTTTCGGTCGTTGATCGAGATCGCGCACCTCGATGCCGTCATGGATAGCCTCATATTGATCCTGGGTCAGATCGACGGCTCCGGCCAGCGCTTCCTCCACCCCGATTTTTTTGGCGGCAACCTCCCATCCAGGCACGGCAACCATCGGGATGGCTTCCGCAGCGTCACCGGATCCATAGCCCACCATCACCATCGAGGCTCCGTCGAGATCAACACTGTCCGCCGACGCTTCTTCCAGTCCAGCGGCCATCCAGGCAGGCAAAGCGGCACTGTAGAGGTTTCCCAAATCCCGCACCAGTTCGCCCCCCAAGCTCATCTTTGCCTTGAGGAGCTCCAGAAATTCCGGCCGCCGTCGAAGTGCCGCAGCAGCCGCACCGGTCGCCGGGTAAGGATCCTCCTCTGCCGTGCCGGCCAAGACGCCAGCATACAGGTCTGGGGCACTTTCTGTTTCCTTGACGATGTCCTCCCTCGAAACGCCGGCCGCCTCACAGATCGTCTGCAGCTCCTCCCGGTGGTGATCGCTTCTCCCCAGACCACGCACGTACAAGAACGACATCGCCTGAATTGGCATGTGGTGGTAGGGCCTATGAAAGAAGAGCGCCCGCACTGCTTGATAGTAGGTTCCAGCAGAAACATTGATCCGTTCCAGCATCGCTTCCACAGCCGCCACCGTCTCGTCGAGGTAGGCGTAGGTTGAGTAACGACCGGAAAATATAGGGAAATCATTCAACCGCTTCGTGCGGGTCGCGTACTGGTCGGAGAAATGCCGCGCAAAAGGTTTGCGGAAATCGGGCCCTCGGTAGTCAGAAGCACTGCCTGCGCGCGAGAGATCGATCGCGAGCATCTTGGGGCGGCGCTCAATCAGCATGGCGACGGCTCCCGCCCCTTGGGTTTGTTCGCCGGAGCTGCCTCGCTCGTATTCCGCCACGTCGGCAGCAACCACGATCGCGACCCTCTCCTCCCCATCGAAACT
>CAYTRQ010000154.1:0-12099 GCA_964440025.1 uncultured Polyangiaceae bacterium
CGACTTCGAGGGCGAGACGTGCCATCTCATCGCTCATGCCGTCCTGTCGCGCGGCAAGCAATTGAGCGATCACCTGTCCGAGGTCCTGGTGGTGGGCATCCGGGGCGTGAACCGGCCTGCGGCGAAACGCCTTCTTTCGCGCCAGGGCGTGGTAGAGCGCCGAGGGCCAGAGCGGATCCTGATCCTCGACTCCCAGTGCGGCCTGAGCCTGGTTGGGCGAAACCGTCAGGAGCAATGCACGCCGAAGCAGAGCGATCGCTTCAGGATGAGGCGACCGGAGCACAGAAGGCAGCTCAAACGGCGAGACTCGAGCGTTCATCGGTAGGATCTCCGGCGGGTGACTGAGTGGTGTACGGTATGAGGGGATGGGCTTCTCGAGAGCCTCTCTTCACCCTCGGGGGTGAGGTTCTTCGTCCGTTTAGTTCGGGGGAGTGAGGGGCGTGCCGCGCAGAGAGCAGGTATCTTCGTGAGAGGGATCGATTTGTTGGATGGCCTCTCCGAGCAGTCGGTGCAGAGCCCGGAGCGCAGTGGGATCGAGCCGGACTGTGATCGGACCGAGATGCACAGAAAGGCTGTCGCAGTGGTGGCAAGAATCGAGGCGAAATGAGCCGGCGCTGGCGAGAGGTTTAGATTGGCACATGAAGCGTTGGTTCCTTTCCGCGAAAGTTTCTACACCTTAATGAAAACGAAAATCAATATCAAAAACTGAAAAAGGGTCAGCCTCGTCCAAATTGGGGATCATTTCTTTAGGATCCGTAGAAATCGAGGGAAGGATCCTGGTCGGCTGGCTCAGTTGTTGAGAAAGAAATTCCTTATCAATGGCCGTCGGCTCAAAGCCACCCGAGCGTGGAGCGAGACGATCCGGACGCAATCGTTGCGGTACGGGAGATGCAAATAGGGTTCCTTGTGTTTGCCCGAAGGACCGTGATGATCGGGCATTGGCAGCGCGGCAGCTGCTAGCGGGTGCATAAACTGCGTATTCGATGAGCAGAGGGAAGAAGCACTCTTTTCTTGGCTTTGGAGGAGAGGAGCTCCAACGACGATGGTAACGCGAGGACATGATCAACCTCTTGACGAAGTACTTCGCATCCTCGAAGTCGACGAGGAGTTGGGCCTCGATGAGAGCGAGGCTGCACGGAGGCTGGAAGAGCAGGGCCCCAACCGCTTAACTGCCCGCCCCGGCAAGCCCGCGTGGCTCAAGTTTCTCGAGCAATTCATCCAACCACTGGTGGTCGTGTTGGTGGTTGCGGCGATTGTCTCAGCACTGCTGGGGGACACCGCCGATGCGCTCGTGATCGCTGCCGTGGTTTTGGTGAACTCCATCATCGGATTCCTCCAGGAGTATCGCGCTGAAAAGGCCATCGCGGCTTTGGATGCGCTGGTGGTGACGGAAGCCAAAGTCGTGCGGGAAGGGCGGCAGCGCCGGGTTCCCGGGGACCAGCTCGTGGCAGGCGACGTGGTCATCGTGGCTTCGGGTGACTCGGTGCCGGCTGATCTTCGTCTCTCTCGCGCGCGTGATCTGCATGTGGAGGAGGCGGCTTTGACGGGAGAATCCGTTCCCACAGCCAAGCGCGTCGAGACTCTCTCTGCGGAGACCCCAATAGGAGATCGGGTGAACATGGCTTTCGCCGGTACTGCCGTGACCCATGGAAAGGGACGAGGTGTGGTCGTGGCAACGGGGGACGCGACGGAGACCGGTCGGATTGCCGGGCTTCTGGCAAGCACACGCGAGGTCACGACCCCGCTCACGCGGCGTATTGCCGCCTTGTCGACGCTTCTCGTCTGGGTGATCCTGCTCGTTGCCGGTGGACTGTTCGCGTTCGAGCTCGTGCGTGGAGCCAGCCTGGCCAAGACGTTCAATGCGGCGGTGGCGCTCGCCGTGGGCGCGATCCCCGAGGGGCTTCCCGCCGCGGTCACGGTGTTGCTTGCCGTGGGAGTCCGTTCACTCGCGCGCAGGCGTGCTCTCGTCAGAAAGCTCCCCGCGGTGGAGACATTGGGAAGCACGACGGTCATCTGCTCGGACAAGACTGGCACACTGACCGAAAACGAGATGACCGTGACGCGCTTCTGGTCGGGCGGGAACGACTACGTGGTGAGCGGCGTCGGTTATGACCCTGTGGGGACGTTTCAGCGTGGAGGCGAAGACCTGAACCCCCATGAGGATCCCGCGCTCGTGGCGTCGTTGCGCACTGGCGCGCTTTGCAACGATACGCAGGTGGTGCGGTCGAGCGCGACGACTACCGTCGATGGAGATCCGACAGAGGCGGCGCTGCGGGTTGCTGCGGAGAAAGCGGATCTGTTGCAGGTGTTCGAGGAGTGGCCGCGGTTGGAGGAGATTCCGTTCGAGTCGGAGCACATGTACATGGCCACTCTTCATCAAGCATCGGGGGCATGGCATCTGTTAGTCAAGGGTTCCTCGGATGTACTGCTCGAGCGGTGCTCCAGCGCGCTCGATGCATCCGGAGCTCAGGCGCCTATCGATCCGGAAGCCATTTTGAACAAGGTGAACGAACTCGCGGCGAGTGGGTTGCGCGTGCTGTGCTTGGCAGAGCGCCGGATGCCCGACGCAGAGCGCCGGGCGCCCAACGATGCGAACCGGCTCCAGCACTCGGACGTGGATCATCTGACCTTCGTGGGGTTGGTCGGAATGATCGATCCGCCGCGCGAAGCAGCGCGCCGATCGGTGGTCTCCTGCCATCGTGCCGGCGTTCAGGTGAAGATGATCACCGGGGACCATGCGGTGACCGCATCGGCCATTGCCGAGCAGCTCGGCTTGCGGGGCAAACGAGACTCCTCCGGACGCTTGGTTGCGGTCACCGGACGCGAGCTGGAACGGATGAACCGGGAGCAACTGGCCGCCACGGCGGAGCAAGTGGCAGTGTTTGCGCGCGTCGCACCCGAACAAAAGCTTTTATTGGTCGAGGCGCTGCAAAGTCGCCAACACGTCGTCGCCATGACCGGCGATGGCGTCAACGACGCCCCGGCACTCAAGAAGGCTGATTTAGGAATCGCCATGGGTCGAGGCGGAACCGATGTGGCGCGCGGGGCATCCGCCATGGTTCTTACCGACGACAACTTCGAGACGATTGCGGCTGCGGTTGAAGAGGGACGGGGAATTTATGACAACCTGGTCAAATTCATCACCTGGACGCTGCCCACCAACGGCGGAGAAGCGCTCGTGCTGTTGGCTGCGGTGGTTCTAGGAGGTGCGCTGCCGATTCTACCGGTGCAGATCTTGTGGGTGAATATGACCACCGCCGTGCTGCTCGGCATTGCGCTGGTGTTCGAACCCAAAGAGCCTGGTTTGATGGATCGTCCGCCACGGCCCGTCGACGAAAAGCTGCTCGACTGGGGATTGGGGGCGCGTGTCGTCGTCGTCTCGGTGCTTGCGGCTGGGGCGGCCTTCGGTTTCTTCAAATGGTCGCTTTCCAGCTTGGAGCTACCGCTTGAACAAGCCCGGACGATTGCCGTCAACACCATCGTGGTCGTCGAGGTGGCCTATTTGTTTGCCTGTCGAAGCCTTCGCGTTCCTCTCTGGAAGATCGGTCTGTTCACGAACCGCTGGGTTTGGCTGGGGGCGGCAGTGATGCTGGCTGTACAACTTTCCTTCACTTATGTACCCGCCATGAACTCTCTGTTTCATACGAGCCCCATTGGGGGAATTTGGTGGGGAGCCTTTTCCTTTGCGGGCCTACTTGTTCTGGCTGTCATCGAGCTGGGCAAAGTCTTCTTGCAGTTGTGGAGGCGCAAGCCGGTACGTTAGCCCGTGAAAGCTGCCGTCTCAGAGCACCGGCGACCCCCGTACGTTTGCCTATGATCCAGAAAACGACGAATGGACCCCTCGTGCGGCAATGCCCGAGGGAACGGGGCGCGGTGCGTCGTCGGCGGGGTTTTCGAGGTGTTGAGATGTGCTCTAAAGAAGACCCAGTTCTCTCGCCCGGAGGGCCGCCTGCACCCGGTGCTCGGCGCCCAGCTTGCCGTAGAGGCTGGTGAGATGATTTTTGACGGTGCCGAGGGCTATGTGCAGCGCGTTGGCTATTTCCTTGTTGGTGGCGCCGCGCATCAATAGATGGAGCACTTCGCGTTCTCGTGGCGAGAGCTCGATCGTTTCTGGGGCCTTTCTCCCCGGCAGGCGGGCGAACTCTTGAACGACCTTTCCGACGACGCGGGGTGCAAGCACCGATTGTCCAGCGTGGGCGGCATGGATAGCCTCGAGCAGGCGCGGTGCAGAAAGATCCTTGAGAAGGTAGCCGGAGGCGCCTGCCCGGAGAGCGCCAAAGAGAAGATCGTCGTCGTCGAAGGTCGTGAGAGCAACGATATGACATGACGGAACAAAAATGCGGAGGCGGCGCGTCACCTCCACTCCATCGAGCCCGGGCATTCGCATATCCACCAACGCCACGTCGGGTCGAACTCGTTGCGCGAGCTCGACCGCGCTGTAGCCGTCCTCCGCTTCACCGGCAACTTGGACATCGCTCGCCGCGGAAAGGAGGGCCCGAAGTCCCTCTCTAAAAACTTCCACGTCATCTGCGATCAGAATTCGAATGGGGCTCATAGCTCCCTCCTGGCTGCTACTCATCCCGGGTTATCCATTGTTCGGACGGTGCCCCTGTGGCGATCCTGAATTGCAAACGGAATCCGTCGCCAGGCCCGGAGGACCAACTTGCCTGTCCACCGAGGGACTGGCTCCGCTCTACGATGCCTGAGAGGCCGTTGCCAGTTGCGATCGAATCACAGCCAACTCCATCATCAATGATCGTGAGCTCGACCGATCGATCCATCGCTTCTAGTGTGACCTGGACTCGACTGGCCTTAGCGTGTTTTCTCACGTTGGTGAGGGATTCCTGCAAGGTCGAATAGAGGGCCCAGGTGGCGTCGGGGGGAAGGCGGCGCCAAGTTCCCGTCCAGGAGACTTCGGTTTCGATTCCGGCGCGACGGTTTTCGAGGATGAGTTCTTCCATGGCTTGCTCAAGGGGTTCGACCGAACGGTCCCGAAGGGCAGTGACCACACCGCGGATCTCCCCCAGTCCCTCCTGAACCAGGCCTTGGGCCCGGGCTACCGCAGCCTCGGCCGCTTGAGGCTCGCTATTGCGGTGGAGCCGTGCAGCCTCGAGATGAACGATGGCCGCGGAGAGGAAGTGCCCCACTCCATCGTGGACCTCCTGGGCAACGCGGCGCCGTTCGAGAAGCGAGGACAAGCGGGCAACTTCTTTGGCGTGGGCGCGCTCGAGCTTCAGGACCCGCGAAAACTCGACCAAGAAAAGGCCCGCCCCCGCTACTGCAATAGTGATCTGCGAGATCCCCACGTTGCTGTCTCCTGCTGCCCAACCCACTCCCGCCGCCCAGGCGATGATCAAGGCCGTGACCCCGACCGCTGCCGCCATCCCGGTGGCCAGCGCTACCGAGGGAATCAAAGGAGCAAATGCGATAGCCGCTTCGTTGTTGCTCCTGGCGAGGATGAGCAAGAGCAGTGCCGTGGATGTGCCCGTAAGGGTGGGGGTAATCCGTCGCTCACTCGAGGTGAGTAGCCACAAAGTGAGTGGATAGAGGATTCCTGCGGCAAGAAGGATGGGATCGGGGATGGTGAGCCAGGTCTTTCCCACGCCCGCGGCGGCGATCCCTACCGTTGCACACCGATAGGAAAAAGGCATAACCGGATCGCCGTGTTTGTGGTTCAATTGGTTCTGTTTCACGAGTTGGCCAGCGTCTTTCACTCAATTCTCATGAGTTCTTCCACCGCGCGGGAGGCGTCTCCGGTGCCTCCTAGCCTTCCGAGATTTGCCGGGCAGGCTGAATCGTCCCCCCAATCCGAGCTCAATGAACAACGGTGGTGTGATCGTGTAGACGCCCAGCCGGTCCCAGCCGCTGCGGAGAGCAAGCTCAACCGCTCCAAGAAGCAGCCCGGCCCGTACGCCCGCTCGCAAATCCCACCCGGTTCCTGAGAGGAGTGCGTCATGAAGCGGTGAGCCTCCTTGATTGCGAGCCCAGGAGGTCGTGGTCACATGGGAAAGGATGTGAACGCCACCGCGGATTTCCATTCCGAGCATCCAGCTTGGCTGGGACCAGCCGAGGATCGCTCCTAGATCCGTGACGAGCCCAAGCGCCGAAAAGGCGTCATTTCGAGTGCTGAGCACGGCCCAGCCATGATTGACTCGTATCATCCACCCATGCTCTTTGAAGACATCGAACTGAGCGAATAGTCTACCACGCCCGTCGCCGAAGTCCGGCGACAATAAGGGCATGGTCCAAGTGACTCCGAGCGCTCCGGGGCGTTCGAACGAACGAATGCCCGTGGCCCAGGTGAGTGAAAGGGGCAATACGGCGCGGTTGTAGCCGCTTTCAGCGAGAAGTGTCATTTCCTGATCAGGGCCTAACCGTACGGACTGCGCTTGAGCCGCTCCCGGAGTTCCTAATAGCAGCAGGAGCAGCAGGAGCGGTGAGAGTCGCGCGTTCATTCGTGCACCATGATTCTCTGGAGGTACTCCTGAATGAGACCGGCGCTGACACAGCCATCTGCCCATACGACGTCGCTGTGTCCTGAGCCTTCGAGCACCTCGAGCGTGGCATGGGGAAAGACATCGAGTTGTCGGCGCTGCAGATCGGCTCCAAGATCGCTCGTTGGGGTGTTCCCTGCAATCACGAGGACCTCGGTTTTCAGCTGATCCAAGTTTTGGGTGAAGTCGAAGTCGGCAGGATAAAATTCATCATTGAGGTTTTGCAAAATCACCGCGGCACCGAGTCGGCGAGTGGGAGGATCCTCACGATTGACTCGGTAGGATTGAGCGCCCCGTGCGGCGATCAGCGCGTAGAAATCGGTCACCTCGTGGCTGTCGAGCGTGAAGAAGTTCTGTCCCCAGGCGAAGTCGTTGACGACCTCCGAGAACAGATCGAGAAAGCTCGGTGTGGGATTGTCCTCGAGCAAGGTTTGAGTGAGCTCACCTGGCTCGATCAGAACGAGACCATGGATCCGCTCGGGATGCCGATCGGCGAAATCCGCGGCAAAGGTTCCGCCCCATGAGTGCCCTACCAGGATCACGCCCTCGGCTTCCGGATCGACGAGTTCGACGAGGCTGTCTAGATCTTGTCTGAACACCTCCAGAGTGAGGGTTTCTTTCGCATGTCGCCGGGAAAGGCCGGTGCTCCGCTGATCCCACCAAATGAGCTCATAGTTCGTTCCCAGCCACGTTGCGTCGCAAGTTCTTCCTAATCGCTGGAGGTAGCGCGTATCGTTTCCGGGTCCCCCTGCCAGGAAAATCATAGGGGCCCCATTTTCGTTGCCGTCTCTGACCAGATGAAAGCGTGATCCGTTCCATTCTGCTGCGGGGAGCGATCGATCCTCGTCGACAGTCGCGGGGACCAAATCTTGATCACAGCCTGCAGCTAACATGACGGCCCAGAGCCAAAGATATTGTCTCAACTGTTTGCTCTCCTTGTTGGGGGGCCACAGGCGACTTCCCGGCAGGTTCGAATTCTCCAGTGATACGAATCAACGGTAAAGCAGCGTTTGGCGGCACAGTGTCGGTTGGGTGGCGCGCTTGGCCCCCTTGGCCTCAGGCCCGATGAGAGACGAAGCGCTTCTTGGGGCCGAGTACGAGCTATACGTTGTGAAACCGAGCTTGACAGTCAGCCAAAGGTCACGGTTTTGCCGGGAACCGAGCAGAAGGACGAGGCTTTCCTCCGGGGCTACCGCGCTGGCGTCGAGGGAAAGCCTTCTTGCGGTGGACAGACTCCTGTCGCTTTTGACAGCGTGCTTTTCTTTGCTTGTTGCGACTCGAGCCCCTCTCCCAGAAAATAGGAACCTATGCCGGGATCGCTGCCACAAAAAACGCGAGAGCTTCAAAATCACCACTTCGACTCGACGGTTTGGAACGATTTTCAGTTTCGCGACGACGACATTGTCGTGGCGACGTACGCAAAGTCCGGAACCACTTGGGTTCAGCAGATCGTGTCTCAGCTACTCTTCAATGGGGCAGAAGGTTTGGAGGTCGCCGAGATGTCTCCCTGGCTCGATCTGCGCATTCCTCCGAAAGACGTAAAACTTTCCGCTCTCGAGGAGCAGACCCACCGCCGTTTCATCAAGACCCACCTACCCGTCGACGCCCTCGTTTTCTCACCTCGAGCCAAATACGTCTACGTGGGACGGGATGGTCGAGATGTCGCTTGGAGTCTCTATCATCATCACAAACATGCCAACGAGAAATGGTATGAGGCGATCAATGATACCCCTGGCCGAGTGGGTCCGCCGATCCCGAAAGTGGACAAAGAGGAACGAGACTATTTCCTTCATTGGTTGGAAAATGACGGCGACCCGTGGTGGTCGTTCTGGGACAATGTGAGAAGCTGGTGGGAAATCAGGGATCTTCCCAACGTACAACTGGTCCACTTCGAAGCCCTCAAGCGGGATATGCCGGGCGAAATTCGAAGAATTGCTGAGTTTTTGGAGATCCCTATCGATGAGAGTAAATGGAATGACATCGTCGAACACTGCAGTTTCGAGTACATGAAGAACAATGCCACCAAGAGCGTTCCTCTGGGGGGGATCTTCTGGGACGGGGGAGCGAAAACCTTCGTGAACAAAGGAACCAACAGGCGCTGGCAAGGTATTTTGACCGACGAAGATGTGGCTCGCTACGAAGCTGAGGCAGAAAAGCAACTCGGGGTGGAGTGCGCGCGTTGGCTTGCGACGGGAAAGTGATCCGCGTGGGTTTGATGAGATTCTCGAGAACGGTGTTTACGGGCCTGTTCCTCGCTGCTCGGGCGTCGCGCTGTCCGTGAGTCGCCGAGGGCCTGCGATTCGCTGGTGGCTCCCTTTGCCGACGGCTCCCCCTTTGCCGACGGCGAGCCGAATGAAGGAGAGAAGAAGATGTTAGACATTCTTTTTGGGGCGGCGCCCGTCCTCCTTCTGGGAGCACTTGTGCAGACGGCTGCAGGCTTTGGCGTAGGGATGGTGGCGGTGCCCCTATTGCTCTGGCTCAACTGGGATCTGCCGGCGGTGATTGCGGCGGTTCTTGGTTCTGCGCTCGGTCAGGCGGGGTACGGGTTGATTCGGGAGAAGGAGCATTTTGACATTTCCCTGTCGTTGCCTGTTGGCTTGGCCCAGTGGGGAGGCATACCGCTGGGGGTGGCTGTGATGACGACGTTCTTGGCAGAAAGTCCGACCCTGGCCCGGCAGGTCGCAGGCGCGCTCCTGCTCGTCGTGGTTGTGGCGGGTCGCTGGATGCGGCCGGTGCCTCGAGCTCATCGTCCGCTTTCAGCTGCTCTCTTGACAGGAGGGAGCGCAGGGTTCCTTTCTGGCTCTATCGGGATGGGAGGGCCACCTCTGGTGTTCTTTGCGCTCGCGCACGACTGGTCCGTTGCCAAGTTTCGGGCGTACCTATGGAGTCAGTTTCTTTTCGGAGCTCCGCTTCTCATTGCGGTGCTTGCCTGGCGAGCGGGTTGGGTGGCAGTGGAAGGTCTGTTGGTTGGTGTGCTCTGTATGCCCGCAGTGTGGTTGGGCACCTGGATCGGCTTTCGCCTTACGAAAACTTGGGATCGGGCCCTGCTGGATCGCGTTTCGCTGATGCTCCTTGTGGGGCTCGGGATTTCCACGATAGGCACTCCGTTCTTTTTCGGTTGAATGGTTGTGGATTGTTTGATAAAAGCAAAAATTGGGTTGGGAGTTGTGGGGAGCTTCGTCGTGAAGAACACTGTGGGAGCGCAGATGAGAACGTATTTCATCGCCCCGAAAGGGCTCCCCAGGTGCGTTCCAATCAGAAACATGGCACATCGAAGCAAGCGCTGGCGCCTTTCGAGGTGTGAGGGTGGGCTTGAGAAAGCGTTTGATGGTTTCCAAAAGGGGCCTCCAGTGGTTCCGGCGACCAGCGTGCTCGCTTCGAACAGAGTGGCTCCAAGGGCTTGCGGTTGCTCGCCCTCCTCGCATGCGAAGGAGCGAAGGGGGCTTTCGAGGTGATGAGACGTGTTCTAAAAACAGCTCGAGGGTTGGCGTCTATTGTGCGTTTTTGCAGGAAAGAGCGTTTGGTTCGGTGTTCTAAAGATAGATTAGTTGGAGTCGGTCAGTTGATGCGACGCCAAGCAGCAATCCGAGCACACGAGTTCAGTGCAACCGAGCGAAGCTCGGTACTGCGATCTGGTTTAGGGAGATTTGGATCAGGGTCATTGGAACGGGGCGATTTGACTCGGGGGCGTCGGGATCGGGCGCTGTCATTTGGATTGAAAGGTGGCGTCGTACGGACGGGCGCGGCATCAGTTGGTGGGTTCAGTTGAACCGGGAGAATATCGAGTGCTCACGCATGTAATCAGCGACTTGATCATCGCGGCTCACACTGAGTCGTCCTTCGCGGCAGATGAGTGGGCCGAATATGTGAAGCAGCTCAAGGCCTG
Organism: uncultured Polyangiaceae bacterium; assembly: GCA_964440025.1. Classification (GTDB taxonomy): domain Bacteria; phylum Myxococcota_A; class Polyangia; order Polyangiales; family Polyangiaceae; genus NIC37A-2. The sequence continues at coordinate 10,381 of CAYTRQ010000154.1, forward strand.
CCAGCGCACGCATGGTCGAGTCCGAGTACTGACTCTGAATATGAGTGAGGGGGGGCCCAACCCTGCGCAACGGGTGCAGGTGATGAAGGAGCTCGACACGGCGAATTTTTACACCGCTGTCATGTCAGACAGCGAGAAGGTGCACAGGATTGTTACTGCGATGATGTGGAACCGAAACAAAAATGTCGCTGTTTTTCACGGTGACGACTTCGAGGGCGCTGCGGATCACCTGCAGATTGCCCCCGTTCGGCGAAGTACCGTTAAGGCCAAGTTGGAAGAGTTCAGGCACAAGCTGATGCGCCAGGCTCGTCGAGCTTGATGGCGTGGATCCGTTTCCTTCAAGAAAGAGGTAGGGGGCGCTTGTGCGACTCGGGTGGCCTTTCGCCGTAGAAAGCCGGGACATGGGGTGAGAGTCCCAATATCTCGCGGACGGCTTGTGCGTCACGGCGCAAGGTGCCGCGGACATCGTCTCCGAACCACTCGAGAGACGCTTCGATGCGGCAATCGTGTGGCAAGGAGGCCAGGAAAGCACCGTAGTCAAAAGCTCCCTCGAAGAGAGGCACCATGCCTTCGCGCTGGCCTGCCGCAGAGTAGACATTGTGCGGCGCGAAGACATGGAGATCGGCGTGTGATCGAACATTTTTGAGGTGGAAGTGAGCGATCCATGGGCGGAGCTCGTGAAAACCGAGGCTCGGATCGTCGCCCGCTTCCCAGAGGTGAAGAACGTCGTAGTTGAGCTTGAAATTGGGATGATCGACCTCTTCGATGAGTCTTCGCGTTGAGGCGAGCGTATCCGCGAGGGTTCCTGGATGCGTTTCGACGAGAAGAAGTAGATTGCTCTCTGCCAGGCGCCGGCTTGCGAGCCTCAGAGCGGAGACGACGTGTTTTCGGTGGTCGCTCGTGCTGGCGCCGCTCGAGATCTGTCCAGCAAAGGTACGAATCTTCCGTGCGCCCCAGCGGCGGGCGAGTCGAGCAAGTTTATCGACTTCTCCAATGAGTCGCTCCCGTGGGGCGGCAACGGGCAGATAGTCGCTGAGCATCGGAACCTCGAGATCGAAGCGACCCAGCCAGGTTGCATTGAGCTCGGGCTGGTCCTCGAGGCTCCGCGCATGGGCTCCCCAAAGCTCGATCCCGTCAAACGATTGCCAACGGGCGAAGTAGGCGAGTTGCTCGAGCGATACCAAGTGATGTCGAAAGGAAATGGTACATAACGAAAGATTCATAGAATGGTCCCCAGGTCTTTTCGTAGCGGTGTCTCGTGAAGAGCAGGCTCGCTGAGACCATCCTCGACTTTGTGGTGTCGCGTGCCGGACCAGCGATCGGGGTCCACCTCCTTGACCTGGCGCAGCGTGATCAACCCCAGGAGCCGGCCATCCTCCACCACCGGGAAGGCGCTGTACCGCCGGCGCATGAAGTACTCGTCCACCAGCTGCCGCAGGGTCAGGTCGGGACCGACCGACTCCGGGTACAGCGTCATGGCATCACGCGCGCCGACCTGCTCGAGGATGCGCCGCACGATCAGCTGGCGATAGCTGGCCTCCGCGGCCTGCGCGAGAAACCACCCGATGAAGACGAACCACATTCCGCCGATCAGGTTGCCGGCGAAGAACCCGATGACGCCCAGGCCGATCAACACGAACCCGAAGATCCGCCCCGCCGTCGCCGCCCAGCGCGTGGCCTTCCGCAGATCGCCCGTGAAATGCCAGACCGCCGAGCGGA
>CAYTRQ010000155.1:0-2362 GCA_964440025.1 uncultured Polyangiaceae bacterium
GACAGGACGAGCAGATAAGGTCGACGTTCACCAGGCTGGGCAACGTGGCCCTCGCCTCGCGCAACCGTCGTTTCCTCGTCGAGGTCCGTCATAGGAATAATGACTCTACCTCGAATCGCCGCCAAACTACGAGGATTTTACGCTTTGCGCCGTCAGAAAGGTCGACAAAGGTCGGTCTTGAGGCGCTCCAAGCAGCTCGACGACAATCCGAGCCCGCCGCCCCGCCTTCATGACCTCGAAGGTTTTCGAGGCCGGGGAATGCCAAATGCCTCAATGCGGTTGATCAATGTGCGGCGCGAAATCCCCAGCATTTCAGCCGCACGAGTCTGATTGCCCGAGCAGGCTTCGAGCGCCCCAACCACTCTCCTTCGTTCTTCCTCCTCGGAAAAGCTCTTTGAATTCCCATGAATGGGACGCGAGGGCACGCGATCGTCGACATCCAGGGCGCTGCCAGGTCGGAGGCGCGCCGTGCGGGTCTCCCGCAATGCCACCACGGCGGGAACAGACCGAGTTGGGGTGGGTGACCGCGCCGGTCTTCCAGAACGGACGGGTCTTTCATGAACGATGCCCCAGGGAGAGGAGGGCCTCCCAGAAAGCCGCCCAGCCTCATCCGCATAGACAACCAACTCCTGAATTCGGTCAGCATCGCCACCGGAGGCCAACGGACCGTCCCAGGGCACCGAGCGCACATCCGTTCTCTCGTCGGGAAAAGTGTCCTCCCAAGAGCACGACGTTCCTGGCTGAGGCAAGTGCTCGGGAAGCAAAGGAGCTCCGCCACTGAGAAATGGCGCCCGTTCCATGGCGTTTTTCAGCTCTCGCACATTGCCCGGCCACAAATACTCTCGCAACTGCTCCATGCCCGCCGGGGAGATCTCTGGCACGTCGATACCGCTTTTCATGCAAAAGCTCGTAAGGAGGTGCCGCGCCAGTGGCTCGATCTCCGACTTCCGCTCTCGCAGCGGAGGCACTTTCAAATTGATGCCGCTAATTCGATAGAAAAGATCCTCGCGAAAACGACCCAGGGCCACTTCCACATTCATCTCTCGATTCGTCGCGGCCACGAACCGCACGTCGATATCGATGCTACGCGTCGATCCCAGTCGACGGATCCGTCGTTCCTCGAGAACCCGGAGCAGCTTCGTCTGGGTCGAAAGCGGCATCTCTCCGAGCTCGTCCAGAAATATGGTGCCTCCTTGGGCAGACTCGAGAAGCCCCGGTCGCGAGGTGCTGGCGCCGGTAAATGCGCCCTTTTCGTGACCGAACAGCTCGCTTTCAAGCAAAGTCTCGGCGAGCGCCGCACAATTGAGCTGAAGGAAAGGTTTGGAACTCCTCCGCGAGTTCTCATGTACCGCCGCCGCGAGCAGCTCTTTGCCCACACCGGTTTCCCCGGTAATGAGCACCGAGATGTCACTGCAGGCCGCGCGCGAGGCCAGCTCATACACGCGCTTCATTTCTCGGTCGATGAGAATGCGACCATTCCCCAGAGCCGTGGGAGGAGTGGTCGATCGATTGGCCACGGATCTCGAGCGCTCGATCTGCACGACCGCCGGCACCCCCCCAAACCGAACGACGTCGCCGGGGCACAAGGGATAGCGTCGATGAGGCTGGAGGGTGTCGGGTCCCTGCCCCTGAGCGGGGCGGTGGAGCTCGGTGCCGTTGGAGCTGCCCAAATCCTCGATCCAGATTTTTTCCCCGTCGAAGAGCACTTCGGCGTGCTCTCGTGAGACGGAGGTCTCATCGATCCGGATCGTCGACTCGATGCCCCTCCCCACCTGCACGGCTCGATCACGCGGCAGCGGGTGGGTGAAGGACATCTGCCGAACATAGACAGTCAGTCCTACGGTTTGCTCCACTTTCTGTCCTATAGCGACCTCAAATCACTGGCAGTAGTAGTCGTAGTCTTCGTGACCAGAGTTTTCGGCGCACCATTGCTCATCGTAGCAGGCAATGTCCGCGTTGATCTCGTCATCACAATCACTGGAGGTGACGGCAAATCCGCCATAAACCTCCTCGCAAACCCAGTCCTCCTCGGACAGAGTCACCTCGCAAGCCACGCGCGCGGAAACCTCGCTCTCACAGGCCTCATAGGGGAAGATCTCCTCAGTACAATTGCTCACGCAGAGCTCCGGATCGGCGCTCGCGCCGGTGCAATCATCAAACCCCTCGAGAGTCTGAAAGTAGTCGCAGCGCTCTTGGCAGGCTTCTAGATTGGCCGAAGCTGCACCACCCATTCCTCCTAGACCACCGAGGCCACCAGCACCGCCGGTACCTTCGCCGCCGGTGCCTTCGCCGCCGGTACCTTCGCCACCAGTGCCTTCGCCGCCAGTGCCTTCGCCGCCAGTGCCTTCGCCGCCAGTGCCTT
>CAYTRQ010000155.1:2462-12057 GCA_964440025.1 uncultured Polyangiaceae bacterium
CGCCAGTGCCTTCGCCGCCAGTGCCTTCGCCGCCAGTGCCTTCGCCGCCAGTGCCGTCGTCCTCCCCCGCATCATCGCTACACGCGACGGCCAAGGTCAGGGGAAGGGCGGCAAGTAAAGTCGCAGTCAAGGATAGTCTCTTCATATTGGTTCTCCGTCGTCTCAAGCCAGTGATAGAGGGTACGGCAAGTGCCTCCGAGAGATCACCTACAAAATGCACAATTCCAAAAGAATTGTTCCACCTCAGCGTATTCCGTCGTCCACGCGCACAGTTTGCCCTACACCAAGGATACCATTTTGCGTCAGAAGTGGCACTTCCCGATCCACGAGCTTCGGTACGCAACAGCGGAGCGGAACCTTCCTCTCGCTCAGGGAGCGCGTCCTCGCCTCCCCAGCCACAATCGACCTTTTTGCGCCTCCCCCGCTCGCCGAGACCAATCGATGACCCAGCCGAACCCGCTTAAAACCGACCCCGAAACCAAATGCGGGACCCGCTCCACCCAAGCTCGGCCGACGGGCCGACACGTCGGAAGGGAGCGAGCCGAGGCCTCGACCCAGCGGTCCGCTCAGAGGCTGCGTCCGGCTTCTTGTCCTTCGCCAAAGTGAAGTAAAGCCCCACTCCGCCAGCAGCCAAGGCGGCGCCTGCCATGATGTCGGCAGCGAGGAAAAAGGCATTCCGCTCGCTTATCTGCGCCTGGAGCATTTCCTCATCGGGATCGGGCTGTGACTTCAACTCATGGAACGATCCCTCTGCGGACAGGCCCAGAATCCCCGTGACGATCCCTCCCCCTGCAAGAGCACCTGCCGTCGTCCAACTCACCACCGCCGGATTGATACGCCGAGGATTATCATGCTCCGGCTGCGGTGAGGCGGTCGGCTCGGAAGCGGGATCGGGCGTGGGAGCAGGAGCCTCCGGACGTTCCACGATCACCACCTGCTTTTCTTCTTCCTCAGAGAGCTCCAACTCGAGCCCGAGCTTTTCGGCGCCGGCCAGGACCAAGCGACGCGTGACGGGCTCGAATCCCTTTTTGCGCACCACCACCCGATGCTCTCCCGCGTCGAGAAGAAGCGGGCGCCCCAGCGGGGTTTTTCCGTAACTCCGATCATCCACCAGAACTTCAGCCCCCGGCGGCTCCGTAGAGAGCTCGAGAAACGCCGTCCGCTCACGCAGCATCGCCAGGTCTCGCTCAACGGCAACAATGCGCTGCTCGGGGAGCTCCTGTCCCCCTTGTCGAAGATACCGTTCCAGCGCTCGGCGGGCGCGAGCAAATCGGGAAAGCTGGATGGCGACCTGACCAATGTTATAGAGCACACGATAGTCCGGAACCAGCTGGTAGGCCCGTTCGAATTCAATCAGCGCCAACGCATAGTCCCCATCGTTGTAGAAGCCGAGCCCCCTCTGAAAGCGTTGGGCAGCCTCGGCACGGGCAGCCTCCGAGCTCTCTGTTGGCTGTTTGCCAGGCGAGGCCGGCTCTTCCGATGCCGTCGAAGGCGACTCTGGTGGCGAAGCTTCGTCTGAAGAAGGCTCGTCCGACGATTCGGCAGGAGTCCCCTGAGCGCCCTCAGACTGAGCGAACGCCCCATTGGAGCCAAGTAGCCAAGCCATCATCAAAAGGACATGGTGCGCCGTCAGCAAGCGAGGAAACCGGTGGAGAGAGAGGTTCAACAAACGTTAGGGTGTGGCAAAGGGATTGGTCGAGTCGAGGGGGCGCGGCGACTTTTGGGGCGGCTTGTCCCGCGAGGCTGGGGGCACCGTTGAATCGGAGCGGGGCGGCTTGGAACGCTCCAGCGGGGCCCGGCGCCTCAACGATAGCTCAAGATTCTGGTCGCGGTCGAACACGATCGCCCGGGTCAAACTCTTGTAACCGGGCGCTTCGACCCGCAGGAGGTGTCCTTGGGTGGATGGCTCAACCGTGGTCTCGTAGTTTCCTACGCCCACTTTCTCACCGTCGAGCAGAATGGAAGCTACCGACGGCATCACGTTCACGGAAATGCTGACACTGGGAGTCTCTGTGCTGCTCTCGACTTTCTCCGCGTCGGCTCGGTTTGGTTTTTCCTCATCAGCCCCCTGGTTCATCGCGGACGGTAAAGCCCCGTCACCAGCTGCTTCCCCCGAAGCCCAAACATCCGGATCCGAAGCTACGGCAACGACCCCCGCCCCCTCTGCCCCTTGGCTCACCAATCCCTGTGCTTTCGAAATGGCGTCGGCATCCTCCGCCGCAGTGACACGAAGCACGAGCACACTTCCCAAAGCCACAGCACTCAAGACAGCTGCAGCGATCAGAAACGCCTTTGTCGAACTCCTGGCAGGTGCAGGCGGCGCGTCGGTCACCGTACCCTCTGTTGTCCGCCCACCGAGCTGGGAAGAGTCGGAAGGGAGCTTTTCCTGGCTCTCCACCGGTCGCTGCGTGCCCCCATCCAGCTCCGCCACCCGCTTGCGGATTTCTGCCTTGCGAGCGCGGATTTCGGGCCCCAACCGTTCGAGGAGAAGCTCCGCCACATCCGCTTCGGCGAGGGATGCCCCAGTATTCACGAGGAAGTGCTCCAGAGAAAGCTGCATCTCCGCCGCGGTCGCGAACCTTTCCTCACGATCCTTCCGCAACGCCTTGAGCACGATTTCCTCGAGCTCCGGCGGATAGGAAGGATCGAGCTCCCGCGGCGTCACCAAGTCCTTCTCGAGGAGTTGGTAGAGCGTGGCCAAGGCGTCATCACCGTGAAAGGGCCTCTGTCCCAAGGTCACTTGGTACAACACGCACCCCAAAGCAAAGACGTCTGCGCGCCTGTCGACGTCTCTCGAGGTGATCTGCTCTGGAGCCATGTACGACAGCTTCCCCTTCATCTCTCCGGTTTCCGTCGTCTTGTGGGCCTGTCCTAGCGCCTTGGCAACTCCGAAGTCCGTGACGGTCACGTGACCCGATGTGCTGAGGAGAACGTTTTGAGGTGAAACATCTCGATGAACCACCCCGAGGTGCTGGCCATCTTCGTCGGTGAGTTCGTGAGCAGCGTGCAAACCTGCTGCCACCCGAGAAAGGATCCGTGCCGCGAAGGCGGGCGGAAGCACCCGCTGCGGCATCTTCTCCAACAGATCGTGAAGACTCGCGCCATCGCAGTAGTCCATCACCAGGTACTGCACGCCATCGGACAGCCCGAGCTCGTGAACCCGGCAAACGTTGGGATGCTCGATCAAGGAGGCGATGCGCGCTTCGTCCCACAATACCCGAGCAGCCTCGGACCCCTGCTGCTTGGTCGTCTTCAACGCGACGATGCGGTTCTTCAACGCAGAGGGGTCCCGAGCAGCCCACACTTCACCCATGCCCCCTTCTCCGAGGCACAGGAGCAAACCGTAGCTATCGACGTAGCGGAAGGAATCCGAGCTCGATTCCATCCCTCGAGGTGTGGTCCCCGCACGCACAGGCCAACCCCCGGCCTCTCTATCGATAGCCGCCGTAGGGGGGGGATTCACACCGGGTGCGGAAGTGTCGCTCATGAGCGATGAGTTCATTCGTCGAAACGCTTGGTCAAATGTACGTTCCATCTTACGCTAAAGAAACCCGACGGCTATCGGCAGAGAAAGATCTTTGGTCGCGGGATCCCTAGCCGAGTTCGCGTCTGTGCCGGATGCGAACCCAACAAGCAACACAGTGTTCCACAGCGAAAAATTGGCAAAAAACGCAGTCGACTGCCCTCAGCCCCGCTCAACTCGCATCCGTCAGAATGCGAGCGGGCAAGCAACACCCATCCTGCGGGCGGGGATCGAGCCCTTTGCAGGCTTTTTTCGCGCCCTCACGAGAGCACATCTCACAACCTCGAAAGCCCCCGCCCCCCGGCGGGCGACTGAGACGAGCATCGGCAGAGCCTTTTCCAGTTTTTTCGCCAAGAACCAGCCGATCGGCTTAGCCGTCCGATGTCCATGACCTTCCCGCAAGAGCCAGCCGCAACGAACCAACTTGCCTCCGATGAAGTCGATGAACTGTCCGGGCTCTCCTCTGGGCAACGAATTGGACGCTACACGCTCGTTGCGCGCCTCGCGAGCGGCGGCATGGCCCATGTCTGGGCCGCGGAGCCCGACAGTGGAAGCGGTTTGGCTCGCACCGTCGCAATCAAGATCATTCGCTCCGAACTGGCCCGTGACAAGGACTATGCGCGGATGTTCGTCGACGAGGCAACGATAGCCACTGCCATCGAACATCCCAACGTCTGCGAAACGTTCGAGCTCGATCGACATGATGGCACCATGTACATGGCGATGGAGTGGGTTCCTGGCGAAAGCTTGGGAGGCTTGTTGCGCGAAGGAGATCGCTTCGTTCCCCTCGACACCGCAATGGCTGCACGCATTTGCGCCGATGCTTGTGCCGGATTGCACGCAGCCCACGAAGCGACGGATGAAAAAGGTAGCTCATTAGGAGTGATTCATCGCGACGTCTCGCCCCCAAACATACTCATCTCCCTGCAAGGCCAGGTGAAAGTGAGCGACTTTGGTATTGCCAAAGCTCGACATCAACTTCATGAGCGCACGAAAACCGGTGAGGTCAAAGGGAAATTTGGCTATCTCGCGCCCGAACAAATTGCGGGTTCCGGCGGAGATCAACGCATTGACATCTACGCGATGGGCTGCGTGCTCTACGTGGCAACCATGGGTCTTCGACCGTTTGGAAATGGTCCCAAAGCCATGACGAAGATCCTCCTCGGCGAGTACCGGCACCCGAGCGAAATCGATCCAACCTATCCTCCCGGCCTCGAAGCCATCATCGTCAAAGCTCTGGCTCACGAGCCCAAGGATCGATTTCAGACTGCGGGTGAAATGCGCGCGGCTCTCGAAACCTGGCTCGTCGAGGCCCGGCAGGTCGTGACCGCGTCCGATGTCGCCCGGTGCCTTTCCGGACGCATGAACCCCGAGGCGCTCGAAGCAATCAAGAGACTCAAACGGAGAAAGCGCGGAAACCGAGCCAGCGTGGACGCTTTGCTCGACGCGTTCGACGAGGCTGAACCTCCCACCGCTGCCAGTGGCATGGTCGCCCCACCGCCGGATTTAGAAGAAAAAGCCAAGAGCACTCCAGCCCTGGCTCCGAATGAACTGCTCGATGCCGTCGATTCGCCCACCGTGCGCACGGCCTCCCGCAGTGAAGAGACCGTCCGCGAAAAGGCAGAAGAGGACGAGTCAGGATGGCACAAGACCGACGAGGGAAGAACCGAGAGGTCCAATCCTTTCAATTACCGCTCGCTAGCGGGAAGGGCAGCGTTGGCGGGGATGCTCTTTTCCATCATCGCATGGTTCCTCTTGAAGTAGACAAGCGAAGCGGCGACCGCTGGTTGGTGGGTGCTCACCGTGCATCTCGAACGAAAGTGGGGCGTCGTCAACGGTCAGGTCGAGCTTTCTCCGTATTCGATACTCACTATTTCCAGTTCTAGCTCCCCGGCGGGTCGCTGCACGACAGCAACATCGCCGACCCGCTTTTTCATGAGCGCCCGACCGATGGGGCTTTTGTAGCTGAGCTTACTCTGAGAGGGATCCGATTCGTCCGGCCCAACGACGATGTAGAGACGCTCTCGCTCCTCTTCGTCAACAACACGCACCCGGGCGCCAAACCGGACTTCCTCGTGTTGGGCCTCCCCCGGCTTGACGATGACGGCATCGTCGAGCTTGTGGGTCAGAAAACGAATGCGCCGGTCAATTTCTCGTAAACGTTTCTTCCCGTAGATGTACTCTGCGTTCTCGCTGCGATCGCCCTGCGCGGCGGCGTCGGCAACCTCGGAAACAATCCGAGGACGCTCGACCGAAGCCAAATGACGAAGCTCTTCTTGGAGTTTTCGTGCACCTTCGGGAGTGAGATAATTCGGACCTGCCACGGGGCCCATGTGTAGCCCTTGCGCAGCCACCCTGCAATCCACAAACATCGAGGAACTCTTGTGACCCAGCAGGCCCGATTCATCACCATTGACGCGAGCACGACATCCGTTCGCGTAATCATCTTCAGCGCAAGCGGCGAGGCTCGCGCCACCGGCCGCACGTCACTCACCGTTCAGCGAGTCGGTCGCGATGGCTACGAGCAAGACGCGGAGTCCTGGTGGAGAGCCACGGTCATGGCCCTCCAACTCGCTCTGGCGGAACTTCCCGAGGAGGAACACTCCAGCCTCTGCACGCTCTCCATTGCACACCAGAGAGAAACGGTCGTCGTCACCGATGCCAACGGCTCTCCTCTAGCGCCCGCACTGCTGTGGATGGACAGCCGCTGTTGGGAGGACGTGAAAGCAGCGGAACGAACGGTCGGGGCCGTACGCTTGCATGCGCTCACCGGGAAACCCGCCTGTACGACACCTTCTCTCTACAAGTTGATGTACCTGCTTCGAAATCGTCCCGAGCTGAAGGACATCGCTTATGTCCACGACGTTCATTCTTATCTCACGAAAAAACTCACCGGACGACCGGTTTCCTCCTTCGCCTCGGCCGACCCAACGGGCTTGGTGGATATCCGAAAGAAACAGTGGGCCACCTCCCTGACTCATCTCATCGGTGTGGAGCCTCACCAGCTGCCCGAGCTCGTCGAAAGCGGCTATCTCATTGGGCCGATCGACCCGCAGGTGGCGAAAGAAACAGGACTTCCCACCCACGTTTTCGTCTACGCGGGTGCGGGCGATGGTCAGGCCTCCGGCCTGGGCTCGGGTGTCATCAGCAAAAACCGCGGATTTCTGGATCTCGGGACGGCCGTGAGCAGCGGCATCGTCACCGATAGCTATCAGATCAGCCACTCCTTTCGTACGATGCACGCGGCTATCCCCGGACGCTACTGTTTGGAAACGACGCTCCGGGGTGGGATGCTCACACTATGGTGGCTGCTCGAATCCGTCCTCAAGGTCGAGGACCGCAATGCGGCACGAGAGCGTCTCGAAGTGGAAGCTGCCAGGCTCGCACCGGGATCGGACGGGCTCGTGGCGCTTCCCTACTGGTCGGGCGTCATGAATCCCTACTGGCACGACACGGCTCGCGGAGCTCTCATCGGGCTCCACCCAGGACACGAAGCGGCCCATCTCTATCGAGCCATTCTCGAAGGCATTGCCCTCGAGCAACGTCTGCATCTGGAAGGGATAGAAACGGCCATCAACCGGACCATCGCGGAGCTGGTCGTTTTGGGAGGGGGGTCACGCAGCGATCTGTGGTGTCAGATCCTTGCCGACGCGCTGGGGCGCCCGTTGCAACGCTGCCAAACCCCCGATTCCGCAGCCTTGGGCATGGCCATCTTGGCGGGGGTCTCTCACGGTATCTTCTCTAGCTTCGAAGATGCCGTGGATGAAATGACTCACTTGGGGAAAACGTTCACGCCGAGCGAAAACTCCATCGTTTACGAAAACCTCTACTTGGAAGTCTATCGGGGCCTGTATCGCACCATCGCCGGTCGCATGAGCGCCCTGTCCGCCTTGCGGGAACGAACGAACCCTTCCCTCGGGCCGTCCCTCCTTCCCCCACCGCTTTCTGCTAGCTCGTCTGACGTGGCCTCTCTCCCCACCGATCTTGCTCAAGTCGAGCCTGCTTACGCGGAGCTGAGTCAAGTCGGATCTGCTCCCGCAGAACCAGCTCAAACCGAGCCTGCTACCGACCCTTCACGTCAAAACGGAGAGAATAGCTGAGCATGGTCGGGCGCTCCTGGGGAGGCAACGAGATCTGCTCGAAGGCGTGGACCATGCAATTTTCAAAACTCTCATCTCCCAACCGCTGTCGGACGGCACGCACCTCTGGATGCCCTCCTCGCGTCGGTACGTAGAGGTCCACGCCGAACGTTCCCCCCCTCATCGGTCGCTCCACATGCCGATAGCAGAAGAGAAATCCCGTTTCCGCTCGTTCGAACGCAGTGAGAAAAGGACGTTTCGCCTCGGGAGTGTTCGGCTCCCCCCCAATGTGCATGCCAATGTGTCGAGTGCTCACGGCGGGCAGCGCCCGGGACGGATCGGGCTCTCGGCTGTCCTCCAAAACCATCTTTTTGGAAGATAAAGAGGACTTTTCATCCCGAGGGGCGTCGGACCCTGCCGCTCCACGTGCCTTGGCTTCGGACGTATCCTCCCCTGGGGCAATCTGGGGCGAGCCCGCTTCCTTTCCGGAAGCCGCACAACCAAGGACGGCCGGAAACCAAGCCAAGGCCCCCACTGAGACAATCCCACGAAGCATGGTCGTATCATCCTCAGGCCCACCGGTTTCGTAAAGCCGGCCAGGCAGTTTGGGGTGACGGAGAGACGGGAGTCGTGGCACACCCAAGCAATGGGCTGGAGGCTCAATGTTTTTTTCGCGCTCTCCCTGTCGACCGCCCCGCTGCTCTCGTGCACCTGCGAGGATCGAGACGAGCCCGTGGCTGGGGGGGGCGTCGGTGTCAACGTGCGTACGCCGAAACAAGCGGACACCTCGAAACAGCCAACTCCCTCCGAAGCAGCCGCCGCGCGGCCCGAACCCCAGCCCGATCCGCCTCCCCAGGAGGAGGAAAAAGCCTCGGAAGAAGAGGGCGACGCGGGGGCCAGCCCTCCGACAGGCCCGCTGACCACGGAGTGGCAATTGGGTCAGGTGGCAGACGTAGGACCCGCTGCTCCCATGACCGCCACCGCCAACGGCATCGTCTTGATCAGCAAAAATGATCGGGCCCATTTGGCGCAGCGCAAAGAAGGAGGTGGATTTGATGCGATTCACGCCCCAACCGAGGCCTTCGCGAGGTATGGACGTGGCCCAGCCGTTCCTTCCGCATATGCCTATTGGGTTTCGCCGCGCAGCATGCTGATGCGAGGCAAACCAGGAGCAGACACGGCCGAAACACTCGCCGACGAGGCGCGATTCGGCGCCCGGGTGAGCGCACTTCGAGCCGCCGAGCGCGACGTCGTCACCTACATCCGAGGAACCGGCGACGAAACTCTGGCCTATCTCTGGGCAGAAGGGATCGGCGGTAGAGCGCACGAAAATGTCCGTCTCTCCGAAGAAGGGACAACCGCAACCTCAGCCACTCTCGTTCGTGGAACGCCCCACCCCCGCGTGATGATCCTGGAAGGACGGTCGAGCATGTCACCCATTCACCTCCGAACGGTGCGCGTCACACAACGACGCGTCACCCTCTTATCCGATCGGGTTGTGTGGGTCGGCCCGGGCTCACATTCTCTCACGGAACTGGTGAGCCTCGACCGACCTTCCGGCAGAATGACCGCACTTCTTGCTTCAGCCAAAGACATCACCCACTTTGGTCTCGCCCAACTCCTGGTCAACCCGGAGAGCGAAGAAGTCCCCTCGGCTCACTGGCGAACCTACCCCAATGGGCTCGATCCTGCGCCAGTGGCGGCCGAGCACCTGTGCGGCAAAGACTACGCCCTTTTCGCCATTCCGAGCCATGCAAAGCCCCGATCTCCTCAAGAACTCCGCATCGCAGAGCTCGCTCCAACTGGCCTCGAAAACGAAGAGATCATCGCGCACTCACGAGCATTCAATGATGTCTCCGTCGCTCCCATCCAAGGCGGCGCGGTCGTCAGCTGGACCGCCGACAGCAGAACGTGGGCCCTGACTCTTGGCTGCCCGGACGGCTAGTGCTGCGAGCACATAAAAGTGGTCGGTAGGGAGACCACTTTTCTCTCG
>CAYTRQ010000156.1:0-11976 GCA_964440025.1 uncultured Polyangiaceae bacterium
CACTTCTGGGAGGGCTTCGAAACCGCTCGAAACGTGAGTTGCCGAGGCACTAGTACCCGTCTCTAAAAGGCGCTTTGTCGGAGGAGCCCCAGAGGGCAAAAACCTCACCGGGGCTAGAGGTCCGCCCCTTGCATTCGGCGCGAGTGTCTCAAACCATAGCGGCCGTGATCAGAAAGAATCTCACTGCCGCCCTGCTCGTTTTCTTGTGCTTCCCTGGTTGTCAGGAACGCCCCCCGGAACCGAAGTCGAGAAAGACTCCACAGACCGCCGAACAACAGGACTCCAAGCGACAAGACCAAAGCGCACCACTCACCGAAGCAGACCCGGAAGAGGGTGAATTTACTTTGGAGGAAGCCCTGGCCGGACTGCCGGAAGAAGGACAGCTCGAAGCCCAAATAAGAACGGAAAAGGGAACTCTGAAATGTGAGCTCTTTGAAGACAAGGCGCCGGTGACCGTCGCCAACTTCGTGGGTCTTTCTCGAGGGCTGCGCCCGTTCAAATTCAAAGGCGAGTGGCGCACTCGCCCCGCGTACGACGGAACGACGTTTCACCGAGTCGTCAAAGGCTTCATGATTCAAGGGGGCGACCCGCTAGGAACGGGCGCCGGAGAACCTGGTTACGTCATTCCCGACGAGATCTGGGAGGGCAGCCGGCACGACGAGCGAGGGCTCTTGTGTATGGCCAACCGGGGCAAGAACACGAATGGGATGCAGTTTTTTATTACCGATGGGCCAGCCCCTCACTTGGATGGCGGCTACACAATCTTCGGAAAGTGCCAACCCGACACCGTGATAGAAAAACTCGCCAGCGTGCCCACTCGAGGTGACCGAGCTATCGATCCTCCGGAAATCGAGAAGGTAACCATCACCCGCGTCAAATAGGGCCGTTCGTTTCCCCCTCCCTCGACCGTCCTGGAGTTTGCTCGCATTGCGGAGCAGAGCTAGCGTCCCCTGCGTGAGTTCTGCTGCCTTTGTCGTTCCTCTCCGTGACCTCGAGGACGCCCCCCGCACCCTGCAGGAGCGCCTTCCCGATGCCTGGCTCAGACAAAGCCTAGCTGGCACCGACGTCGAGCCTGCCGGCGAAGAAAACGGCCAACTCGATGTAACACTCACCAAAAACGGCCGCGAGGTGCTCGTCCAGGGAGAGGTAGCAGTGAGCGTGGTCGTGCCGTGTGCCAGGACCTTGGACCCGGCAAGGTATCGTCTTGAAGCTGACGTCTTCCTCATGCTCAGCCCCTCCTCGTCTCGGGGTGAGCGGGATTCTGTCAAGGGAGCTTCCACCAAGACGAGTCCAGCCAAAACCGGAAAAAAAGGAAAAGGGAAGGGCCGCGGCTCTCCGACACAAGATGACCTGCAGCTTAGCCATCACGATGCTGCTCAAGACGTCTATCAGGGGGATCGCGTGGTCCTCGACGATTTCCTGAGGGAATTCATACTACTAGAAGTCCCGATGGTCCCCCTTCGCGAGGACTTGCGAAGCGTCCCCTTTGAAGGTAACCCTTCGCCCCCTGGTGAGCGGCCTCCCGACCCCAGACTATCACCTCTGGCCGATCTCAAGGCTCGCCTGGAAAAGAAGGAATAACCCGTGGCCCAACCCAAGCGAAGAACAACCAGCAGCAAGCGCGACATGCGTCGCGCCAACCACGACAAGGTAGTGGCGCCCAACATCGTCCCCTGCCCGAGCTGCTCAGCCCCTACGCTGCCCCACCGAGTCTGCCCCTCCTGCGGCCACTATCGTGGCCGTTCGCTGACCGGCGACGAATCAGCTAGCTAACGAGGTCCGCTTGAGCTACGCGTGGCTATTTCCTGGTCAGGGAGCCCAATCCGTCGGGATGGGGCGCGAGCTGTATGAGGCAAGCGCCAAGGCTCGTGAGATCTTCCGTCGAGCCGACGAGGCGCTGGGGTACTCCATCTCGCAACTTTGCTTCGAAGGGCCAGACTCCGAACTCCTCCTGACGAGGAACACACAGCCGGCCATTTTGACCGTGAGCATTGCGGCGCTCGAAGCCCTGCGCGAAGCTGACCCTGCACTTCCACTCCCTGCATTCGTCGCAGGACACTCACTTGGTGAATACAGCGCCCTGGTTGCAGCCGGAGCCCTTGAGCTGGAAGATGCATTGCGGCTCGTGCACCTGCGAGGAACCGCCATGCAAGAGGCCGTGCCTGCGGGTGAAGGCAAGATGGCCGCTATCATGGGTGGTGACGCTGCTGCAGTCACGAGGCTCTGCGAAAGGGCCGCCGAAGGTGAAGTGCTCGAACCCGCCAACTTCAATGCTCCCGGGCAGGTCGTGATCGCTGGAGCAAGCGCGGCGATCGACCGGGCATGCCTCCTCGCCAAGGATGATTCCTTGAAGGCTCTTCCGCTCAAGGTGAGTGCACCTTTTCACTGCTCGTTGATGGCCCCAGCGGCCAGGAGGGTCGAACGGGCGCTGGCACAGATCCGCATTCAAGCCCCGAGGGTTCCGGTCGTCGCCAACGTGGACGCCACCCCCCACTTTGACAGCCAGGGCATTGCCCAACGCCTCGTTGAGCAGGTCGATCACGCTGTTCTCTGGGAGCATTCCATTCGTGCCATGGCACAGGCCGGCGTCGACCGAGCCTTGGAGATCGGCCCAGGCAAAGTTCTTTCAGGGCTGATGAAGCGCATCGATAAGTCGATTTCGATTCGCAACGTGTCCGCTCCGACGGATGTCTCGAGGGCGGTGTCTGCCCTTCAAGAGACCCAACACACGGATCTCGACCAAGCCACAGGCTGACGGCTTTGGTTCAACCAGTTGGCGCACAGAAGTTTTCGCTTTCATTCGAGGCCGCGTCCCGGTAAACACGCCGCGCTCTCGTGAGCCCCAGCAAATCGCTCCCCCATGTTCGACCTCTCCGGAAAGTATGCACTCGTGACAGGCGGCTCTCGTGGAATCGGTGCCGCGTCTGCCAAGGCACTAGCCTCTCAAGGAGCTTACGTTGGCGTCGGATACGTCAACGGAGAAGGCGCTGCGACGCAGGTCGCGGCCAGTATCGCGGAGGATGGAGGGCAAGCTGAGACGCTCCGTATCGATGCCGCTCACTTCGCTGAGAGCGAAAAGACGATTGCGGAAGCGGCCAAACGATGGGGGCGCCTCGACATTCTCGTTGTCAGCGCAGGCATTTCTATCGATAGTCTGATGCTTCGACTCAAAGAGGAGGACCTGCAGAAAACCCTTGCGGTGAACCTCGTGGGAGCCATCGCAGCAGCCAAGGCAGCTCTGCGAGTCATGATGAAACAGCGCCACGGCCGCGTCATTTTCATCTCTAGCGTTGTGGGAGAAAGCGGCAACGCAGGGCAGACCTCCTATGCGGCCTCAAAAGGGGGCCTTCTGGGGGCGACGAAGTCTCTGGCTCGTGAGTACGCAGGGCGGAACGTGACCGTCAACGCCGTCACTCCCGGCTTTGTTGCGACGGATATGACCGCTGCACTGACAGAAGATCAGAAGAAGGCGATGCTCACCGAGGTCGCGATGGATCGTCCTGGAACCCCAGAAGAGATTGCCGCCGCCGTCACGTTCCTGGCAACGAATGAAGCCAGTTACATCACTGGCCATACGCTGCGCGTCAACGGCGGCATGTACATGTGACCCATGAATGTCTGAGCCACATCAGGCTCGAAGCGTAAAGACTCTAGCAAAGAGAACGATGTCTGAGCTGCAAAGCTCCGGAGGAATCAGAAAATGGCAGAACGCGACGTACTCGCCGAGGTTAAGAAGATCATCAAAGAACAGCTGGACGTCGAGGAGGCCGATATCAAGGCCGAGTCGTCATTCATTGACGACCTCGGGGCCGACTCGCTCGGCCTCGTCGAGCTAGTGCTCGCTTTCGAAGAGGCCTTCGAGATCGACATCCCTGATGAAGAAACGGAGAAAATCAGAACGGTGCAGGACGCCGTCGATTACATCAACAAGCACGCTTGACCGTTGCCGTCGTCGCTCGGGCGATGCCGAGCGGAGCCTATTCCTTCCTCCTCTGGGGGAAAGCGCCCGCCGGCTCGGGATGGCATCGCCCCATGCAGACGGACCTCGAGCGTTCGGCCGAGTCCCCATTTAGCAAGATCGATGGAGCGCGTAGTCATCACAGGTGCCTCAATGGTCACTCCAGTAGGAGTGGGCACAGACGCTTCGTGGGCGGCGCTCACCGCAGGAAAGAGCGGTGCCGGCCCCATCACGTTGTTCGAGACCAACGACAAATTCCCAACCAGGATCGCCTGCGAGGTCAAAGATTTCGAGCCTGCGGTCTGGATGGAGAAAAAGAAGATTAAGGAGTGCTCTCGCTTCATTCCGTTCGCGATGGCGTCGACCAAGATGGCCCTGGAACAAGCCGAGCTCCAGCTGACAGAGGAAGAGCGCGATCGCGTTGGTGTGTTCATCGGGGTCGGCATGGGCGGGCTCGAGAATCTCGAGAACTGCACCCTAACGCTGGAACATAAAGGTCCAGGCAGGATCAGCCCGTATTTGATCCCTTCCCTCATTGCAAATATGGCGGCAGGTCAAATCTCGATTGCTTACGACTTTCGGGGGCCTAGCCTTGCCCATACGAGCGCTTGTTCTTCAAGCGCTCACGCCCTAGGCGAGGCAATGCGATGGATTCAATACGGGCGCGCCGAAGTCATGGTCGCGGGCGGAGCTGAAGCCACGATTGCCGGCATCGGTATCGCAGGATTTGCCGCCATGTTTGCGCTCAGTCGCCGCAATGACGAGCCGGAGCGAGCGAGCCGCCCCTGGGACGTGGAGCGAGACGGGTTCGTCTGTGGCGAAGGTGCTGGCACTCTCATTCTCGAGTCACTCAGTCGAGCCAAAGCTCGCGGCGCAAACATCCTGGCCGAGGTGGTCGGCTACGGAACCACGAGTGACGCGTTTCATATCACCAAACCAACTCCCGGCGGAGACGGCGCCGTCCGAGCCATGAAAACGGCGCTCGAGGATGCGGAGCTCCGCCCGGATCAGATTGACTACATCAACGCACACGGCACTTCGACGCCCCCGGGCGATGTGGCGGAAGCAAAGGCAGTCATCGACGTCTTTGGTCATCATGCCACCGACAAACAGCTGTGGGTAAGCTCAACCAAGAGCATGATGGGACATCTGCTAGGAGCAGCGGGAGCCGTCGAAAGCGCCGTCTGCATTCAAGCTCTCAATACTGGCATTGTGCCTCCTACGATCAATCTCGACAATCAAGACCCACAATGCCCTCTGGACTTCGTTCCCCATGAAGCGCGCGAGCGCAACGTGCAACGGATTATGAGCAACTCGTTCGGATTCGGTGGAACCAACGCCACACTCATCTTCTCCCAATATCGCGGTTAGTTTTAGCTTCGCATCCTGTAAGGGATGCGAAGCTAAAAGGCGTTCAGCGTCGCAATGCAAGTGAAAAAACGCAATTGACCGCCCTCACCACACTCGATTCGCATCCGTCAGGAGGCAAGTCAAAAAGCAACGACGATCCGGCGGACAGAGATTGAGCCATTTGATGGCCTTTTGTGCGCCTTGCTGTGTGCGGGGCACAAAAAAAGACGGAGCGAGAGTTACGCCTGCTCACGAATCATGAGCGGGCAACGGAGTGACCATTTTTCGCGGCGAACTTGCTTGTTAGATTCGAGTCATGCAGTGCCCCTTTTGCAAGGCGATGGACAGCCGGGTCGTGGATTCTCGTCTTGCCTCCGGCGGGACAGTGACATGGCGACGCCGGGAGTGCGATGGCTGCAAGCGTCGCTTCACGACCTATGAAAGAGTCGAGCACAGCCTTCCCGTAGTGGTCAAAAAGGACGGCAAGCGACAACCTTTTACGAGAGAACGAGTGCTTCGCTCGCTCCAGGTCGCCTGCCGCAAGCGACCTGTGACTTTGGAGACTTTGGACGAAGTCGCCGAGGACATCGAGCGGGAATTGGCGCTTCTCGGCGAAAAGGAAATCTCCTCTCGCCTGGTGGGTGAAAGGGTCATGGCACGGCTCAAAAACCTCGACGAGGTCGCATATGTTCGATTTGCCAGTGTTTACAAGAGCTTCCGGGATATCGACGAATTCATGAACGAAGTCGGTAACCTTGTTCGCGCCCGCCCAGAGGATTAGGTTCCGTGACGTGAGCGAGCTGGACGCACAGCTGATGGCACGCGCCATCGAGGTTGCCCAAGCGGGAGATCCCTCCCCGAATCCTCATGTCGGATGCGTTATCGCACAAGTGAGCGGTGATCATTTCGAGATCGTTGGAGAAGGCCATCACCAAAGCGTGGGAGAGGCACACGCCGAGGTCGTTGCCCTTGAAAAGGCTCAGGAGCGAGCCAAGGGTGCCACGGTCTACCTCACACTCGAGCCCTGCAACCATGAAGGTCGTACCCCTCCGTGCGTCACGGAGCTCATTCGCGCGGAAGTGGGACGCGTGGTCGTCGGCTGCCGCGACCCGAATCCTCACGTTGTAGGAGGAGGACTCGAACGGCTTCAGGAAGCCGGTATCGCAGTCACCGCCGGCGTTCTCGAAAATCAAGCTGCTGAGCTCATCGAACCGTGGACACATTTCATTACCACCGGCGAAAGCTACCTCTCCTTAAAGCTGGCCCTGTCTCTGGATGGCCGCATCGCGAGCCGAACCGGCATCTCGAAATGGATCACCTGCGGAGAGTCACGGGCCTATGGCCATAAGCTGCGAGCTAGCCACGACGCTGTGATGGTAGGACTCAAGACGGTGCTGAGCGACAACCCCAGGCTTACGGTCCGCGCCCTCAACGCCAACAACCCGATCCGTGTCGTTGTCGATAGCAAGCTCCGACTCCCTCTGGATCGCAAGCTGGTCCAAACTGCTCAAGAAACGCCAACCTGTGTGTTAACCACGCTCGACGCCGATCCAGACCACGAAAAGAGGCTCGAGGACCGAGGGGTCCTCGTGATTCGAGTTCCGGCAACCTCTGACGGACGTTGCGACATGCACGCGGCCCTCCATGAGCTGGCGGAACGGGAAGTGGTCAGCGTTCTCTGTGAGGGCGGGGCCGAGTTGACCGGCAGCCTGCTCGCTGGCCAGCTCGTTCATCGCCTCCATGCTTTCATTGCCCCCCTTTTGCTCGGTCCGCGCGGACTGGCCGGGGCTGCAGATTGGGCAGGACCTGAGTCCCCCGACCGAGCTCCCCATTTGCTCGATCCAAGGTGGGAGCTCCACGGCAATGACGCCTACGTCACGGGGCGGGTTTCGTACGGCAGCGAAGTTGCCGCACCCTCAGGCGGATGATAGCATAGCGCGGCTATGGCGGTGCTGGACATCCTCACGTTTCCGAACCCCATCTTGAAGACTCGAGCGGCGCCCGTCGAGGTCGTCGACGACGAGATCAAACAGCTCGCTGCAGACATGGCAGAAACCATGTACGCCGCGGGCGGCGTAGGGCTGGCCGCCAATCAAGTAGGAGTCCTCAAGCGCATCTTCGTCATCGATATTGCAGGCGATGACGAACCGAGCGACTTGCGGGTCTTCATCAATCCAGAATTGACGGAGCTGAAGGGAGAGCAAACCGGCGCGGAAGGTTGCCTGTCCTTTCCCGGAGCCCAAGAAGACATCAAGCGGGCGAAAACGGTCCACGTACGCGCTCTCGACACGGAAGGAGAGCCCTTCGAAATGACAGCCGACGGTCTGCTCGCGGTGGCCATCCAGCACGAAAACGATCACATTGATGGCATCCTCATGATCGACAAGGTCGGGGCGATGAAAAAGCGCAAGATCAGTCGCCAGGTCCAACGAGCGGTGGCCGAAGCCCAGGCGTAGTTCGCGCTCGGGCGATGAAGAAGCGCACTTGGCCGTTCAATTGCTGGGCGGTCGGGTAAATAGGCTGCTCTCGACCCGAATCCCTGCCGCCTGAAGCTGGGCGGCCAGCCGAGGAACGTGACCAGAAGCGCTAAAACTGCCTTCGACAGCCCCTCCGGCCGCCACCCGGGAAACGGCAAAGCGAAAAATGTCCTGGCACTCGATCCCTCCCGCTCCACCAGGGGAAAGCTCGGCAATCCGCAGAACGCGAATTCGACCGTCTTTCAAGCGAGACACCTCGAGTCCGAGATCGAAGCTGCTCAGCACCCATCCCGTGGCTGCCTCCAAGCTCACATCATTTCGCTGCGCCGCTATATCGGCAGGTAGACGCAAAAGTCCTCGAGCCAAGTTCGCAGCTTGAAACGAAGCCAGCGTTCCATTGATCCCCGATCCCATCGACTCCAAAGCAGCGGCCGCAAGCGAGGACGTCGTTAGTGTGACGGCAAGTCTCGCTTGGGACAGTCCCGCCGCGACTTCCAGCACCCGACGAACATCCCCTGAGAAGTTCTTCAGGTCGAGCTGTACTGCCCCTTCATGCTCGGCCGCAATTTCGTCGAAATCCGACGCCACCACGACACGTTCTCGGCCCGCCGAGGCGCAAAGCGCACTGAGCACTGTATGAGCGCCTTGATCCCGGGGACCCACGATGAGGATGTTGAGCCGAGCTGCGACGCATTGGCTCAGAAAGGTGGCCATCATCCGTGAAATGGCCCCCCGGCGGACCAAATCATCAAGAGAGCTCGTGATCTTCCGAGGTTTCTGGATTCTCACCAGTGGTCCTGCTGGAGCTACCGCACCACGCAGGATGATCATCTTCGCGCCGCCGGGAAGGACGATTTCGACGATTGAGTCATCGTCGAAGTCGCGTTCGCTTTTGGCACAAAGCCTTCGCAATGAGAGCTCGAAGGATGAGGCGCTCGAGAAGCCAGGGGGGACGGTTTGCTGTCTCCCGTCCCTTGTGACGACAAGCTCATCGAAACGCGCCGCGGATATCGTCACGACGGCCGGATCGGACAGGAGGTCCAAGAGTGGCCCGACGCCCAACAGCTCTGAGATGGCCTGTTCCCCAATCGCCTCGGCGGAAGTTCCCACTGGCACATGCCCGTCCACCAACAACTGGTCGGAAACGAGCCCCACCTTCTCTCGCACCGAGCTCGAGTATTCCTCAGAAGGTTCGACCGCGGGAGCCCCAAGCTCACTCGTCACGGCCTCGACCACCTGCGCCACGGCCTGCCGATGTCCCATCGCCAAATCGGAGAACTGCTCGCTCCCATGACTCGAATCACCGGTCGCTGGGCTGTCAGAAACCCGGGACGGAACGCCCGAGGAGGGACGCGAAAAGTCGTCCATGGACGACGGCCTTTCCCAACCGGGCATGGCATGAGATCCAGTCGCATATTCGGACTCCCCCAATGAGGGCAAGAGCGGCTCGGAGGGTGAATGGGGACTCGAAGGAGCCGGAGATGGGGACGGGCTCGCAGCAGCGGAAATCGGTTCGATCCGGATCACAAAATCCCCCACGTGGACCTTGTCGCCATCACGAATGATCGTCGCCTGCGCAATCCTGCGTCGGTTCACATAGGTGCCATTCGTGCTGTTCAAATCCGTGACAATGAATCTCCCCTCCCGGTAGAGAATGCGCGCGTGACGCTTGGAAACATTCCCCTTGGGCAGCACCAGATCGTTTCCCTGGACTCGCCCGATCGTCAGCTCCGCGGACCTAAAAACCTCCCTGCGCTCTTGGCCTCCCTTTTCGGAGACGACCACGGCGTACTCGGGAACCTGCGAGGCCGGATCCGCTACCACAGCAAAGAGCTTTTCAGTGCCAGTGGGCCCCTGTCAATCTCTGCCGGCGTTGAAGGACAGCAGGCACCGACCGTTGGATGACGGAGAGCTCTTGGCACAATCCGCAAGCGCTATCCCGGGAAAGCGTGGCAGCCTGGCCCACCCCAGCGGAACGCGCTTTCAGCTTTCAAAATCCGCGGTCTGCCGGACCTCCGCCGCTACGAGCGAAAGCAGCTCTCCAGCAAAGGCCATGATATCCGTATCCGTCAGCCCCTCGTCCCTCAAATCCCGATAGGTGGAATGGGCCAAACGAACGGGTGCTTCGGCATCGGGTACTTTCGACCGAGCTGGGTCCGCCATCTTCTCGAGTGTCACGGGCATTCGCTTCTTCTCCAAGTACAACATGGGTCAGTACAACATTGGTCAGACCTCGATACACGACGCGAGCGCGCAGGAGATCGTGTCTGCCCAGCTGACTTCAAGAAGGATGCCGAAAGTCACCCCGAAAGGTTTTCCCGAGAATTGTAAGATTCCATTCGTCCCACCGGCAGCCATTGAGCGCCCAAGAGCGTAAATACTTTCGCAGACGCGAAACGGGTCCGTGACCTTGCCTTCGCGGTCCCCACCAAGATTGGTGGAACCATCTTCATTCTGGGTAGTCGGCCACCACCTCCCGACTGGGGCGCTCCACACTGCAAACCGCGCTGGTGACAAGCTGGCGAGCCCCATCGCTGAAGTAGAGAGCATCTCCAGGGGACGGTTCCGTCTCCCCCGGTTTGGCCCGGCCGTCGGGCCCCAGACGAACGGCCCCGGTGAGCGCTCTGCCGACCGCGAGATGACCGTCGAGCCATGAGTCCGTCCGGCGATCTCGAACGGCAACGCAAACCCCCTGGCGCAGATGGTACTCGGTGTTCTGCGTGACGAACATGCGATGAGCCCGCCGCTCGGGGCCACGGTAGTCGGCGAGGCTGGACGAAGAAGAAGATTGAACACTCATGAGTGTATTGTCTCAGCTCGACACGAGGACGGAAAAGTTTCTCGAGTGAAGACGTTCTCCTGGACCTCGATAGGCCGACCTCATCGGCGACGGTCAATGATCCGACGGCTCCTCGTTTCTTTCGCCAGCCGATGCCCAACTTTCGCCTGACGTCAATACGGAGCAGTTGATCAGATTGCACCTGCTGCCTCTTTTCATTGGCGTCACCACTGGCGCGGTCCCATCGAGGCGATGCCTCCATGCGCCGAGCGTCACGTTGACACCACCTCCGCGGCTGTGGCTGCATTCGCGCTCGACCTGAGCTTTCTGATGCCGCGCAAAAAGAAACCCAAGGAGAAAGTCATTCATGTTGTGTTCGGGCCGGGAGGCGGACGATGGGATCCGGCGCTCTTCGGACGAGGACCCTCCACAGAAGACGAGGGTCAGAAGGATTCCCCCGCGAAAGGTCCCGACGCCGTCACCGATGTGTTCACGAGAGGGGAAATCCGTCGTTTGTTAGGCCTCTCGGACTCGAGACTGAGAACCCTCGATAAGGGCGGGGTCGTTTCCCCCAGTGCGCGCCGCCGCGGTCGGCGCGCGTACGACTTTTCGGATCTCATCGCTCTTCGAGCGGCAAAGTCCCTGCTCGATCAGAAGGTCCGATTGCGCGACGTTTCTCGCGCCATTCAAATGCTTCGCGCAGAACTCCCCAAGATCAAAAGCCCGCTGACCGAGCTCCGCATCGTCTCCGATGGACAACGCATCGTGGTCAAATCAGAAGAGGGCAAATACGAGCCGCTCACAGGACAGATGCTCCTGGATCTCGAAGTTCAAGACCTCAAAAAGGACATCGTTCGAGTGCTCCGTCCGGCCGCGGGAAGGCAACGGGCCAAAACCGCATACGACCTTTATCTTCGCGCGAGTGAGCTCGACGAAGACCCGGAAACCATGGCCGAAGCCCAAGCTCTCTATGAAAGAGCTATTGAATTGGATCCATGGCTTTCTATCGCCCACACGAACCTCGGCAATATTGCCTTTCGACAACAAAAACCGGAAGAAGCGGAAGCCTGCTATCGTAGGGCTCTCGCTATCGATGAAGGTCAACCGGAAGCCCAGTACAACCTCGGCTATCTCATGCTGGAACGCGGGCAACCTCATCTGAGCGTCGAGTTCTTCATCGGTGCGCTCGCAGCCGACCCTCAGTTCGCCGATGCCTATTTCAACTTGGCCATGGCCTACGAGCAAACGGGGCAACCAGAGATGGCCCGACCTTTGTGGCGGAGTTACATCGCTCTCGAGCCACAGGGAACGTGGACCGAAATTGCTCGCCGGCACCTCTGAGACACGTCTCAGTGGAGCTTTCTAGTGCTGCGACCACATAAAAGTGGTCGGTAGGGAGACCACTTTTCTCT
>CAYTRQ010000157.1:0-11925 GCA_964440025.1 uncultured Polyangiaceae bacterium
CTTCTGGGAGTGCTTCGAAACCGCTCGAAACGTGAGTTGCCGAGGCACTAGAGCAAATGAGATGCGTTTTAGAGCTTTTGATGCCCCAAATGCACGCGCAGGGCGGGGTGAGCCAGGGCGAGGGCTTTGAGCTGAGTGAGCGAGCGCGCGGCCTGCTCGCCGTCCGTATTGAACGTGCCTGGCTCGACACCGTGCCGCCAGCCGAAGCTGGTGTGGCAAGCGTCGCCCACAACGAGGTGCGGACCTTCGGGGCTGCGGACGATGAACGCCATGCTCCCTCGGGTGTGCCCAGGGACGTGCAGTCCAATGAGCGACGCGTCGCCGAAGATATCGACATAGGGAAGAGGGGCGCTTTTAGATTCAGTGACCGTGAGCTCTCGAAGAGGGCCAAATCCTGCGAGATTGAGATCGGTGCTCGGTCGCATGAACAGGTGAGTGATCCTTTGGTCTTTGGGTTCCCCGGGGCCGACGAAAATCGGGGTGTCGCGTGGAATATCGCTCAGGCCCATGATGTGATCGAGATGAAGATGGGTCAAAAGCACGCCAGAGAGTGCTTGTCGAGAGTTGGAAAGGTGCTCGGCTGTCGTGGTCCGAATCTGGAGATGTTCCCACTCAATGAAGTGCGTGATTGGAAATCGAAGGGGGAGATCGTCCCCTCGTTTTTCGTAGACTTCGCTCACCCCGGTGTCGATGAGGAAGGTGCCGCGGGTTGGGTGTTCGAGCACATAGAAATAGATTTGAATCTTTTCCAGATCGTCCGAGAGCCCTTGGGCCCGGGGATGGTCGAGATTGACAAGTCCACTGCGAGGAACCTTCCAGTCTGCGGCCACGACGCGGGAGAGCTCGATGGGCCCGGGCTGATCCAGCTGCGCTCTGATGGTTGACCAGGGCGTGGGCTGGTCGGCTTGGACCGGGCGTGTGGAATGCGTCGTCTGGCGGCAGCCGACCAGGAGCAGCAGATGGAGGGCGAGAAAAGCGGAAAACCACCGTGTCATTCAGGGTCCTTTCGTTGGTGATCCCACTCTCTTCTATGTTTTTTTGTATGCAAATTGGCTAATTTGGCATATAAGCATACGTAAATGTATATACCATGGGAAGATCTTCAATTGCTGCTTTCGGTTGTCGAGGAGGGCAGCTTCAGCGGCGCGGCGCGGCGTCTGGGACTCACTCAGCCCACCGTGAGTCGTCGCATTGCTGGGCTCGAGGAAGAGCTCGCCCGCCCCCTTTTCCGCCGAGATGTCGAAGGTGCTCATCCGACCAAGGAGGGGGCCGCATTGCTCCCGGCGGCACAGCAGATGGCGCGGTTTGCAGCGGAAGCCGAGAGGGCAGCCCAGGCTTTTGAACAAACGCCGAGGGGTTCGGTGCGGATTGCGGCCCCCCCAGGGACGGCGTTCGATTTGCTCGTCCCGTTGGCCGCCCGACTGCGCACACGATATCCCGAGATTTCTCTTCACTTGATCGCAGGGGTTGAACACATCGATCTGTCGCGAGGTCATGCGGAGCTAGCGATCCGTACACGTCGGCCCACATCTCCCGATCTTGCCATGATCGAAGAAGTCCAAGTCGAGACAGCGGTTCAGGCTTCTGCGGAGTACGTGGCACGAAAAGGCCAGTGTCTCCTGCCCGAGGCGGTCGACTGGATCTGTTGGGCCGCTCCCAATGAACATCTCGAGCCCAATCGAACGCTCAGCAACACGATTTCTGGCTTCAGTCCCGCGTTTGCTTCGAGCGACTACCTCGTGCAACAGCGTGCGGTCGCCTTGGGGGTGGGGGCGATGGTTCTCCCAAAGACCTATTTCCCAGAGCAAGCTTCTCCGTCTCTTGTCGAGCTTGATGTAGGACTCTCGTTTCCGCCTATTTCTGCTTATGTCGTTTGCGCCAAGGCCATGCGTTGGGTCCCTCGAGTCCAACTCGTTGCCAGCGCGCTGAGCTCTCTTCTTGCGGAGGTCGAGGGTCTTGTGCAGAAAACCGGCGAATGAAAGCTTGCCGAGCTGCCTATTTTTGCTTTCTTGGGAGCTCTGGGAGCTGCGTGGGCCCGAGCGTCAGCACCGTCGTGCTGGGGCTATTGTCATTGGCTTGTCGCACCTTCGCGCTGATCCGACCGGGTTCGATGGGGCACGAGTCCACGAGGGTCGCTGTGAGGCTCCCTGCCAGCTCGCCCGCCTGGGTCCAGGGGTCTTCTTCTCCCTCGGCCAGCGTGACGGTCACCGTCAAGCGCCAGTCTTTCTCTTGACCGAGGCTCTTGACCGCAGCGCAGAGTGTGCTCCTCATTCGCGGGTTCACTCGGGTGCGACGTGGCAGGAAAATGATGCGATTGGGAAGAGCGATTTCGACTGCCTCAGTCGTTTGGGAGATCTCGGCGAGATCGGCTTTGATGAGCGATTTGAGCTGACGCTCAGCGGTAGCACTAGCGATCTCCAGTCGTGAGGAAACTTTCGCCCGCGCTTCTTGGACTGTGGTGATCGTCTTGTCGAGTTCGCTTCGCTCCTTTTCCGTCGTTTTCAAGGTCCCTTTGGTCTTGATGAGGGCCTGATCGAGCTCGGCGGCCTTTTGAGCCAACGTTTCGTGTTCCGTCTTCAGCTTGGCGTGGGAACGATGCAACGGAAGGGCAAACCCGAGGGCGAAAGTCAACGCGGCAACGCCAACCAACCCTGCTGCAAACCAGCCCCATGGCCGCTTCTTCTTGATGAGGGCCTGCTCGTCGACGTCGAAATCTGCAAGGTCTTTCACGTTGGATCCACTTTCGCCATGGACTTCCGCCAGGGCAATACGGCTGACCAATCAGCCTTTCTACCTGGCGTGGGAGCCTCTTCCTCGACGTCGGGACGACTCCATCACGGCGCAAAAAGCCGCGGGGGCAGGGCGCTGTGCTGGGTTGGCCACGAGCGGTTGCCGGAAAGGTGGGAGCCAACCGCTGCGGGCTTGTCCTTTTCGTTTTGCGATGCTTGGAGTGAAAAGCTTTACTGAAACTGGATCGGCGAGATTGCCGTGAGCCTTTCGGTTCCCCTTTTTGGGGCTGCAAATGGGATGGAGCTTGCCGTAGAGGCCGAGCCGGGTCAGCCTGCGTTCATGGCCATTTCAGTGGACCCGGAGGATGCCTTTCATGTGTTGATTGGGGGTCAGGTGACTCCGCTCACGCTCGACGGGCTCGATGATGCCTACCAAAACGATCAGATCGGCGAGGATACGCTCATCTGGCAGCAAGGTTTAGGACAGTGGCTTCGACTCGATGTCGTGCTGGCGGAGCTGGAAAAGCAGGATGGCCCCCCGGCGGCGGTGCAGCCGCCGGCGGAGGACACCTACTATGTTTCCTTCGGGACCGATGATGTCCGTCGAGTGAGCCTCGAGCAGCTCGACGATTTCTATCGCATGGACATCATCGATGAGAGCACCTTGGTCTGGCAGCCAGGGTTCGCCGAGTGGGTTCCTCTGTCTGTGTTGATTGGAGAAGCTGAGGTTGCGCCTCCGGTGAGTGTCGCTCCCGCGCCCGCCGGGAATCGGGGCACGGGACACGATTCCGTCAGACCGATCGCGTCGTCGAATCAGCCGCCGGTGGGGCAGAATCTGGATGGACAGGGTCTTTCCGGGCAGCACCCTTCCGGGCAGCATCTTTCCGCGGCAAACGTTGGAGGGACAGCCTTTTCCGGCACAGCGACTGGCGCCATGGGGTTGAGCGACGCCCCCGTCGCGCTCTCGGGGCGCCCGGAGTCCCAGGTCACCTCGCCCTGGTTCGGTCGGGGGTTGCTGGTCGCGGCGGCGTTGTGCGCTCTCATCGTCGTTCAGCGCAATGGCCTGGCTCACGCCGCGGCCGAAGATCTGGGGCAAGCTGAAGACTGGCACCAGGTGGAAGCGGGCCTGGGAGGAACCAGTGTCACGACACCGCAGGGACTGTCTTCTTGGCTCGAGGAGCTCTCGGCGCGGTATCGCTTGGACCAGCTTTCGCCGACGGAGCCGGTTGAAAGTGAGTCGGAGTCCGCGTCCGGCTCTGAAGAGTCGGGGGACGTTGCCGCGCCCAAGGAGGCCCACGGAAGCGAAGCCGGCGAGGAGGTGACCAGCGAGGAGCAGGAGGCTCGTTCGGACAACTCGGCGAAAGATGCGGAGGCGGATCGAGATGAGCCTGAAGTGACGAAGGGCCAAGCCCAGCAGGGCACGTCCAAGTCCAACGCCTTGGCGGAGCGGATGGAGGCCAAACTCAAAGGTAAAAAGGCACCGCGTCCTGCTCGGGCGCGGCGAGTCCGCCGGCAGGCCCCGAAAAAGAAAGCTCCGGCGGGGCCCAAGTCCACCGGTTTGGACGCCTACGATCCGATGAACGGGGCTCTGTAGAATAGTGGACATCACTGGGGGGGCTTCTGCACGTGGCGCTCATGCTTGGGCCTTGGTAAAAAGTTTTCGGCGTGGGCACATGGGCGATTCGAAGAACAGGACGGCTCGCCGCTCAGTGCGCTATTTCGTGCGCGGCGCTCTTTCTTCCCGCCAGCGCTTTTGCCGAGTCAGCGCAGGGGGTCGAGCCTCGGGAGGTCAGTCGACTCACGGTTCGCTATGTGGGGCCGCCTGACTGCTCGAGCGCGCAGGACTTCGTGCGGCGTACATCGCGCCGCCTTTCAGGGATTGTCTTGGTCCCCTCCCAGGGGAGGGCAACGCTCGAAGTGACCCTTTCTCGCCAGCAAGACGAGGTGACCGCCTCGCTGTCCGTTTTGCTCAAGGGAGGAGGAACCCTCAACCGTTCTATTGTTGCGGGCAGTTGCGACGAAGCCGCCGAAGCTATCGCATTCGTTGCAAGTGTAGCACTCGATCCGGGCGCCCGGGATCCGATTCGGGTGCGCAGGCCGGGTGAGAGGGAACTCCGAGACGAGCCCCGAGACCGAAACGTACCCCCGCAGAAAAAAAATTCACTGCGGGGGGCAGCTCGTTCCGGCACGGCTCTTTCTGGGGAACTCGGCTCGGAAGGTGCTCGGAGGTCAGGGGTGCCGGTCGGCCTTGTCGGTGTGGGAGCTTTGGTGAGCGTTGGGCCGGCGCCGCTGGTCCTGCCTGGCGCGCATCTTTTCGTGTCCTGGGGGGAAACGGTTCCTGGCCTGTGGGCCCCTTCAGTCCGAATGGCGCTGGGATTTCAGCGGCGGGGGGGCTACGAGCAACCGGCCGGAGTAGCCGACTTCGAGCTTGTGAAGCTTCAAACGGGCTTTTGCCCCTCGTTGCTGCGTCTCGGCGCGGCGAAGCTTCGTGGTTGTGGTATCGTTTCAGTTGGCGTGCTCATGGCAGAAGGAAAAAATACCCGCGAGGCTTCTCGGGCCTCCCGGCTTTGGCTTCAACCAGGGGTAGAGCTTTCCCTTTCCCTTCCGCTGGGAAAGCAGTTCGAGTTTGCGCTCCGTGGGGCGCTGGGCGCCCCGTTGATTCGAGACGCCTTCCAATTTGATTCTCGGGTTTTCCATCGGGTTCCGGTGGTCACTGGACAAGGAGGGGCAGAATTTGGCGCGAAGTTCCAGTGATCGATCTCGGTTCCTGGCGCATGAAGCCTGCACAGACCCATGACCGCAGCAGAGGCGCTCGTACAAGATAGTTCCGTTCGCGTCGTGAGCGACGAGGACAGGCTGCGTCTGACGGAGCTCTATCGGGCTCATTATCAGGTGATCTGGCGGACCCTCAGACGTCTTGGCTTTTCACCCGAGGCCGCTGCCGACTACACCCAGCAAGCCTATCTCATTGCGATGGAACGTTTGGATCGAATCTACGAAGGAAGCGAAAAGGCGTTCCTGTTTTCGACGGCCATCTTTTTCGGCAGAACGGCGGCCCGCAAGGAACGCCGCTTGGACTACACCGAGGAGGTTGATGTGGGCTCCGATTGGGGCGGTGCAGCGACCGCAATGGACCAAAGACAGATCGCTTTGCAGTTGCTCGAACGAGTTCTGTCGCGGATGCCGCAGGATTTGGTCACGATTTTCTCACTTTATGAGATCGAAGGCCTTTCGTCGCCTGAGATCGCAAGCATTCTTGGGATCCCACTCGGGACGGTTGCTTCGAGGTTGAGGCGCGCTCGGCAGGAATTCCGCTCGCGGGTCGCGCGGCTCGAGCGCTCTCGGGCACCGACACTGACCTTGGGGGCGCAACCATGAGAGATCCGGTTCGACTTCTGGAAGGTGGCGGGACCACCTTTGAGCAAGAACTTTTAGGGGCCGCGGCCAGCGAGCGCCCTGATCCGGCGATCTCCCGGCGTATGTTGGCGGGTGCGGCTGGGGCGCTGGGTACAGGGATTGTTGGCAGCGGCGTGATTGGGGCTGGGGGCGGTGGCGCGACCTCGGGGTCCGCGCAGACCGCTGGGAGTCTGGTGTCCAATAGCGGAAATGCACTGCAAGGCGGCGGTGCAGTCCACAGCGGTGCGTTAGTTCAGGGCGGAGCTCTTCAAGGAGCAAATACTGCAGGCACGGCGGGTTCTGCGCTTTCGGCGCAGGTGGGGCTCACCGGCGGGGCGCTTTCGGGGGCGTCGGTGGCGCCTCCGGCTTCGGCGTTGGCACTCGCGCTGGTCAAATGGGGAGGCGCGGCGATTATGGCGGGGGTGGGGCTCGTGTCCGGGCTGTACCTCTTCGAAGAGCCCACCACCGTTCCGGGAGAGGCTCAGTCGGGGGCGTCGTCCTCGCGCACGGAATTGCCTCAAAAGCGCCACGAGGTCGAGCCAAAAGAAGTGAGTACGAAACACGAGAAACACCAGCTGACCCAGCCGGGCGAGCCGGAGCCGTCCGACGGACCTTCGATGCCGGAGGATTCTGAAAGGGCGGCTCCAGTCCATGCCCCAGAAGGGCGCCCACAGGGGACTCGTCCTGGACGCGGTACAGAAGTCGCTCGCGGAGCAACGGCGCCCCGTTCATCCGCTTCCGATCGGGATGCTTCCGGCCGGGATGCCTCCGATCATGAAGCAGGGCGTCCCAGCGTGAAGAGGAACCTGCGAGCGGAGCTTTCCTTGCTGGACCAAGTGCGGGCAGCGCTCTCGAAAGAGGAGCCCGATCGCGCGCTGGCGTTGCTGTCAGCGTACTCCGAGCGGTTTCCTGAAGGAGAGCTCAAACAGGAGGCGACGGTGCTTCGTGTGGAGGCCCTCTCGGCTCGGGGACAAATGGAGGAAGCCGGAACGCTGAGCGACCAGTTCCTCGATGAGCACCCGCAGAGTGCCCATAAGAGACGTTTGGAGCGCTCGAAGTCTCGGTGAGCCTTCGCTCCCGCCCTGTCCGGTTGGCGTGCGCCCTCGGCTCTTTGCCCCCGGCTGTGCGCCTTTTGGCACCCTCGGCTCTGGCCACCGCGAGGGACAGATTGCCTTCGCCCTTGCTATAGGACGGCAATGCCCTTGCCCACGAGTCTCTTTCCTTTCTCTGTCGGGACGAGCGATATCGTCGTCCGCGCCGGTGAGGAAGAAACGCTGGCTCCTCTTTGGCCAGGGGAAGAGACTTCTCGGCTGAAAAACGCCGTCGATAAGAGGCGCAGGGAATTTCGGGCGGGGCGGCACGTTGCCCGCGCGGCCTTGATCCAACTGGGCCTCGAGCCGACTTCGATCCTGGCCGATGACGATCGTGTGCCGCTCTTTCCGCCGGGCGTGGCCGGTTCGATCAGTCATACCGGGCGAACCATCACCTATGCTGTGGCCGTCGTGTCGCAGGCGGTGCCGCTCTTGGGAGTCGACGCAGAGGAGCTCATCGAGCTCGACGCCCCGCTTCTGGAGAGAATCGTCCGTCCCGATGAGAGGGGAGAGCTCGCTCGGTGCACGGACGAGCGCTTTTGGGGCATCGTGGTGTTTAGCTGCAAGGAGGCGGTCTACAAGTGTGTTTTTCCCAGGATCCGGCGCATGCTTGGCTTTCATGATGTGTTGCTCGGCCACGCGGGGCAGGGCGTTCTTCATGCTACGATCCCCAGCGCGGCCGAGCTGGGCCGCATCGAAGTCAGGTACGCTCTGAGTGCACAGCGAGTCACAAGCGCCGCCTTTCCGACGCTCCGCTTTTAATCAGAAACCTGGCACATCGAACAATGTGCAGGAAAATGCCTTGCCGATGCTCGCTTCACCTGCCTGTGGATGAGCGTGGGCGGGGAAAACGAAGAACAAACTCCGTCGACAGATTTCACGAGTGTGGGTATCCTATGTCCGATGCAACCTCCTCCTGTTCGGACGAGGGGCCAGCAAGCATTGCGCCGGCCACTATTGCTGCGGCCAGGGCTGAAGCACGTCCGTGGCGCGGTCTCTCGTCGTCTCGGACGGGCGCTGGCGTTGCTGCTGTCGTGTCTGATTGCCGGGTGCCCGGAGCCCGTTCGTGACGATCCGGCCACAGGGGACGCTGGTGCGTCCGGCCCTCAAGAGAAGCGCGAACCAGAAAAACCGGCTCCTCCGGAGATACCACTGACTCGTGCGGAGGTGGGCGCGGCGCGCATGTGGATCCCCGACGGTTGGGAAGTCCAAGCCTACGACGGCGAGAGTATGTTGCACCGGCCACGCGTGAAGGGCATCAGGTCGCCTCTCTTCAATATCGACATAGTATTCGTGTGAAGCGCGGCGATGACCTGTGCGAGCTTTGGAAGCAGTTCTATGGTGATCGCCTCGTGATTCGCGAAGTGCATGAACGACACGATTGGGGGCTCGGGTGTGCCGTCGAGGTGGAC
Organism: uncultured Polyangiaceae bacterium; assembly: GCA_964440025.1. Taxonomy (GTDB): domain Bacteria; phylum Myxococcota_A; class Polyangia; order Polyangiales; family Polyangiaceae; genus NIC37A-2. The sequence goes on from CAYTRQ010000157.1 coordinate 8,629, forward strand.
TTTCATTTGGCCGGTGAAGGCGATTATCGAGGCATGATGTTCGCGGCCCGCGAAAATGTCGTGGGAGTGCGTGATCTGGGCACGCAAGTCTTATTGGTCGATGCGCCTTTTGCGGAATACGGACGGCTCGCCGTTCGCAGGTTAGCGGTGCTGGCCATGTTCGAGGGCTTGGAGCGGCCAAGGTGAGGCGTCGGCGCGCACGTTGCGACGCATGCTCGGGCACCATCCCGAAAGCATGGCTCGCCGGAAGAAGCCCAAGCGGCGCACCCGCAGTTCGGGTTCGGCGCTCATGGGCAGTCAAGCGACTCTTTGGGAAGCCTCGGCGAGACAGCGCGCGGCCGAGACGGTGACCAGTATCGCTCTCGGTGGCAACTGAAGCAGGTCACGCCATTCGGCGGTCGCCGGGTCTGCAAAGAGGAGTCTATCCGCTCTCGCGAACTCACTTTTGTGCGGGCGCGAATAAGACCGGAGCGCCCGTTACTCATGGATCGCGGGGGGCGGATTCCCGTTCTGGGTTTCGAGAGTGACTCAATTGAAAGCAGAGGTCGTGAAAAGTGTGGTGCCTTTGATTCATCGAGTTTCGCACATCGATGGGCGAAGATCGCGAAAAGACCAAGACGCTTTGTGGTGCCTTTGATTCATCGAGTTTCGCCCATCGATGGGCGAACATTGCGAAAAAGCGCGAGGCCTCCTTCTATGGGGGCCCAATTGGCTTGTGCGGATGTGCCAGAAGTCAGACGATGGGATCATAGAAGCCGACGAGCAATGTCAGTAGACGTTTGTTGATTGCGTGGGCAATGTGGATGGCGCGCTGTTTGCATGCTGGAGGACGTATGAGACTTTTTAAATCAACAAACAATAACTTGGAGAGCGTGTCAGGCATTCGAGAGGTTTTGCGGTCGCGCGCCCCAGTTGGGGCGCGTGACGAGCGCTCGACAGTCGCGTTCGGTCATTTGGGGACAATGCCGCTAGCTACTGGGCTTTTGATCGCCGGGATGCTTTTGGGCGGCTGCGGCAACGGTGGAGGCGCGGATGACTCAGGCGGCAGCGGAGGAGCCGCTTCGGGCGGAAGTGACGCCGGCGGCTCTGGAGGTTCGACGGGCGGTGCTTCAACGGGGGGTGCCTCCACGGGCGGTGCTTCAACGGGAGGCGCCTCCACGGGCGGTTCGTCCGGTGGTGGCACCGGGGGAATGCCCGGCGGAATGGGGGGCTTGGGAGGCATGGGCGGTGACAGTTTGGGGTGCACGGCGGAGTTCGAGCCGGGTCCTTGTGAGGGAGCCTTTCCTGTGTACTGGCACAATCCCGAGACGGGCCAATGCGAGAACATGGTGTGGGGGGGCTGTGGAGGCAACTCCAACCGCTACGAGACTCTTGCCGAGTGCGAAGAGACCTGCGGCGTGGAACCGACCGGTGCCAGCTGTGTTGTCAATGGCATCACCTATCCCGATGGCGCGGACGGGGTTCCCGATCCTTACAGCTGTAACTCGTGTTCGTGCGACGATGGAACCGTGGGAATATGCACCGAAGCCTATTGTCCTGACGAGTGCCCCGACGACACGGCACCGGGTACTGAATGTGTCAGCTGTGGCCCAGCCGATGAATGCCAGAGTGTGCATACTGGCTGCCTTCCGACCTGCACTTCGGCGGATGACTGTGACAGTGGAATCTGTGATGAGGGAGTTTGCCGCAACGTTTGTGGGTGACGCGAAAACCCGCAAGAGCCCTCCGCCAGGGCAGTTCCCGATCTTTTTTTGGGGACTTGGGTAGGCCATCCTTGCGCCTATGGTCATCTCTCCCAGCAGTGAACACTCCACCACTCTGATCACCGTGGGGGGGCTGTTCCTCCTGGGAGTGCTGACGGATCTGGTGGCGCGACGCACCAAGGTGCCTCGCGTCACTCTATTGCTCGTCCTGGGAGTCGTCATTGGACCCGTGGGGGTCGATCTGTTGCCTGCCCAAAGTGCCCAATGGTTTCCTCTGGCCGCTCATCTTGCACTTACTTTGGTGGGGTTCTTGCTCGGTGAGCAGTTTGACTGGAGGAGTGTGAAGCGATCCGGGCCCTACGTCCTCAAGGCGTCGCTGACGGTGACCTTGGTGACGGCGCTCCTCGTTGCTCTGGGTCTGGTGCTAGCAAAAGTCCCGCTCGCCGAGGCCCTCCTCCTGGGGAGTATAGCTACTGCCACTGCACCCGCTGCCACCTTGGACGTGGTGCGCGAGTCTCGTGCGCGAGGGCATTTCGTTGATATATTGCGCGGTATCGTTGCCATTGATGATGTGTGGGGGCTGTGTCTGTTCAGTGTCACGTTGGCGATTGCAGGGTTGCTGCTGGAAGACGCCCAAGGGGTTCAGGCTCTCCTCGACGGGGTCCGAGAGCTGGGGGGCGCGCTTTTGTTGGGGGGCGCGTTGGGGTTTCCAGCTGCGTACGTCACGGGCAGATTACATCCGGGCGAGCCTACGCTGGTCGAGGCATTGGGCGTGAGCCTGCTGTGCGGGGGGCTGGCGCTCTGGCTCGATGTGTCCTTCTTGCTCGCGTCAGTGACGTTGGGGGCGATGGTGGCTAACTTCGCCAAACATCATCAGCGACCATTTCACGCTATCGAGCACGTCGAGTGGCCGTTCATGATCCTGTTTTTTGTATTGGCTGGAGCTTCCCTCGAAGTGAAGTCGCTGCTCTCGGTCGGGGCGATCGGAGCGGGCTACGTGGGGCTGCGAGTCCTGGGGCGAGTGCTTGGTGGCCTGTTGGGAGTGCGTTGGGCGGGTGCAAGTCCCGCCGAGCAACGTTGGCTGGGAGCTGCGCTGTTGCCCCAAGCTGGGGTAGCTTTGGGGATGGCCTTGGTCGTGTCCCAGCGCTACCCGCAGCTCGAGCAAAGAGTATTGTCGGTGATCATTGCTTCCACGGTGGTTTTTGAGCTGTTGGGGCCGCCGCTCACCCGTCTTTCCCTGGAGCGCGTCGCGCGATCGTAGGGAAAGCGGGTTTGCCATTCGCGCAATCCTTTTTGCTGACGCCAGCTCGTGGGGCTCGGTCCCGAGCTGGCGTTTGCAGAAGCATGCCCGGGGAAGCGCTTTTTGGTGGTCCGGCCATGCAGGTAGGCCCTCCGGGCGAGCCGTGGTAGGAGCAGAGCCGGATTTCGTTGTTGCCGGTGGTGGAGGCACAGGGCCTCCCAGGAGCAGCGGAAACTACGGTCAAGCTTTGCTGGGCCGTTTTTGGGCGGGCCTTGAGCTTTCGGAAAAGGGTTCGGGAGCGATAGGGCTTGAGGCTAAAAGGACGACTTTTTGGCATCGCCCCTCAACAAAGAA
>CAYTRQ010000158.1:0-11873 GCA_964440025.1 uncultured Polyangiaceae bacterium
GAGAGAAAAGTGGTCTCCCTACCGACCACTTTTATGTGGTCGCAGCACTAGCGCTGGTGCCGCAAATGACGTGCTCGTTCGAGCACTTGCAGCAGGGGCTGAGGATCTCGTGTTTCGAGGGCTTTCGAGAGCTTCTCCAGTCGCTGTGCGAGAGTCGCGAGGGCCGAGCTGATCTCTGTGCCATTTGTTTCGAAAATGTCCCGCCACATCGCCTCGGCTCCGCCCGCAACGCGGGTGGCGGAGGCAAAGCCAGGTCCGGCGGCCGCGGCAGCGTGGTTGTCTTCGACAAGCACGGAGAGGGTGCTCGCCACGACCTGGGGCAGATGGCTTGTGAAGGCCACCGAATGATCATGCTGCTGGGCCGTGAGCTCAACGGCGTGGGCCTGGGCCTCTTGGGCCAAACAACGAACCAGATCGGTGGCCTGGGTATCGGCATCCTCGGGACAAAGAATCCATCGCTTGTCCCGGAACAGATCGGCTCGAGCCCACGCGAGGCCTCCTTCCGGGTGACCCGCCATAGGATGGCCCGGCACGAAGCGCGCCCGGCGTGGATGGCTGCGGACCGCCTCGACGGTGGCGACCTTGGTGGAGCCACAATCGGTGACCCAACCGGTGGTGAGATCGAGGATCTGGGGAAGCCAAAAAACAATGGAGCGCACCGGCATGCAGAGAACCGTCAGTTCGGCTCCTCGCAGCGCGTCCTCGACCGCGTGCCGGTCGGATGCATCCACCCACAGGTCGGCTACGTCTCCGCGCTCAGGGGCGATCGATCGATCGATGGCTACGATGCGTTCGGCAAATCCTCTCTGTCGTGCGGCCAGGCAAACCGACCCACCGATGAGGCCCGCCCCCAGGACGGTGAGTTGAGCCACGGCCATTGCCTGTTTGCTCTGCCACGAGTATTGCCGCTCGGGCAAGTGTGAGAGCGCATCTCACACCGCTGCGTAGTTTTCTTTCTGGATCTTTTTTGTCTCCGAAACCGGCGCCCTCCAAAACCGGCGTCTTGGCGAAGGCACGGCCCTTGGGATCTTGTGGTCCACAGGTCCGCCCCGCGTTATGGTGCGGCAAGGGCGCCTGCTGGGGCGTGCCGACATTTTCATCGTGGCCGAAGCAGAATCCCAGAAAGCGACTGATCCTCTCATTGGGGTGCTGGTAACGGGGCGTTATCGCGTCCAGGCGCGCATCGGCGAAGGCGGGATGGGGACGGTCTATGTGGCTGAACACGAAGCGATCGAAAAGAAAATCGCTCTCAAGGTGCTGCATCAGGAATATTCCGCCAATCCCGAGGTTGTCGAGCGCTTCAAGCAGGAGGCCATCAGCGCTTCCCGCATCAAGCACCCCAATGTCATTGATGTTTTCGATTTTGGACAGCTCGATGATGGCTCCTGCTTTATCGCCATGGAGCTGCTCGAGGGTCAGGACCTCGGTGAGGTTCTTGGGAAAGGAAAAGCACTTTCCCCTCAGCGCGCCCTGCGGATGACCCTGCAGATTGCTCGCGCGTTAGGACTTGCTCATAGCCGCGGTGTTGTGCACCGTGATATGAAGCCTGAGAATGTATTCCTGCAAAGAACGCCGGAAGACGAGGAGATCGTCAAAATTGTCGACTTCGGGATCGCTCAACTCCGGCGCGCAGACGAAGCCGAACAGCAAGAGACTCGGCAGCGACGCTTGACCAAGACGGGCATGATCTTTGGCACGCCCGAATACATGGCTCCAGAGCAAGCGCGGGGACAGGCGGTCGATCAGCGCACGGACATCTATGCGGCTGGGATCATCCTCTATGAGCTTCTCTCGGGGGCGGTGCCCTTCGTCGGTGAGAGCTTCTTGGACGTCCTCAACCAGCACGTTCTCGATCCCGTCCCTTCGTTGCGCCAGCAAAAGCCAGACCTCGAGATTTCTGCTGAATTGAACGCGGTAGTGGAAAAGGCGCTCGCCAAGAGTCCCGATGACCGCTTTCCGACAATGAAGGATTTCGCCCAGGCTTTGATGAAAACGCCGGAGGGACAACTGATGCGAAGTCATCTGACGTCCGGTGGCGCATCGGCCGAAGATCTCGTCGATGAAATGGTCTCGAGCCAAGGGCCATCACGGCAGGTCTCTGGAGATGCTGCTCATCTCTCGCAGACGCTGGCCGGCGCCCCACAGGCCGAAGAAAAGGATACGGCTATCTTGGGCAGCCGCGAACGGACCCCGGGAACCCATGAGCTGAGCCCCGCGGAGCTCCCCAAGAAGTCGCCCTTACCCCTCTGGTTTGTGGCCATCACGGCCATCATCGTAGCTGTTGCGGGACTCCTCTGGACCCAGCTGCGTGCCAGTCGTGCCCCCGTCGACAAGGAGCTGGCTGAGCTGGAGAGCGAGCCGGAGAAGGGAGTCGACGCCCAGGAAGTCAAGAGTCCGGCGGACGCGATCGAGACCCAGCAACGAGAGAGCACGGAGGCCGAGCGCGCGGCGAAAGAAGAGCCTGAGAGTTCGACGGAGACCGAGCAGGAGAATGCCGAGACGGTCACTCTTTCCGTTGAAACGGTGCCCGCCGGTGCCATCGTAGAAAAAGGCGGTTTTCAGGTCTGTGACGAAAGTCCTTGTGAGGTTATTGTTGACCGGCGCGAAGCCGTCACGTTGGCCGCGAGAAAGGGGCGCTTACGAGGGACGGCCAAGGTGCTCGCTCAAGAGGACCAGACGGTCAACATGACGTTGCGGGCACCACGGCCAAAGCGCAACTCCAGACCGGAGCCTAGCGACAAGTCGGAAGATGAGAAGCCGCAGCTTTGTGAGGTCATGGTTAACGGCCTCAAGATTGCGCGGCCCTGCGAATAGACAGCCGAAGGGGGGCGGACCGCTACCGTACATCTCGCTCATTCCGTTGCGCCTCAGCGAGGCTGAGCCGCCGCTCGATCGTGGGGAACGACCCGGTCGAAGTAATCCTTGAGCACGGAGCTGACCTTGGGGGCTAAGAGCATGCCGCCGGCGATGTTGGGAAACGCCATACAGAGGATGAGCAGATCGGAGAAGTCGAGCACCGCCCCCAGTCGGGCCACGGATCCCACGAATACGAAAAAGACGAAGACGATCCGGAAAAGGGGCACGGTCTTGAGGCCACGGCCTCCGAAGTGGTCAAGGAGGTAAATCCAACCGCGCTCTCCGTAATAACACCAGGAGATCATGGTGGAGTAAGCGAACAGCAGCACGCAGATGCTGAGCAGCTTGGGAAACCATGGAATCACGGTGGCAAATGCGGAAGTGGTGAGGGAGACACCGGCATTTGCCGGAATGGATGGATCGTTCCAGGCCCCCGTGACGATCACGACGAGAGCGGTCATGGTGCAGACGATGACCGTGTCGATGAAGGGCTCGAGCATGGCCACGAGCCCTTCGCGAACCGGTTCGTCGGTTTTCGCCGCAGCGTGGGCGATCGCCGACGAGCCCAGGCCCGCTTCGTTGGAGAACGAGGCGCGTTTCACGCCCCAAATGAGGACGCCGACGGCACCACCGTAGGCGGCGTTTTTGCTCCACGCCATTTCGACGATCAAGGCGAAGGCTCCCGGAATCCTGTCGAAATGAGTGATGAGAATCACGATGGCGGCAGTGACGTAGGTGGCCACCATTGCGGGAACGATGCGAGAGGTGGCGGCGCCGATACGTCGAATGCCGCCGAGGATGACCAAGGCCACCAGCGTGCCCATACCGATTCCAAAGATCCAGCCATAGTGGCGCTCCACGCCGAACGCGGTCCGGAATGCTTCGAAGGCTTGGTTGGCTTGGAACATGTTTCCACCGCCCATAGCTCCGCCCATAATCATCACCGCATAGATCACGGCGATGATCTTGCCGATTTTGGCGAGAGCCCCGCCACGCGCTCGAAGCCCCAGATCGATGTAATACATGGGCCCGCCCGAGACGCTGCCATCGGAGTTTCTCGAGCGATAAAGTTGCGCGAGGGTGCAGCTCGAGAACTTGGTGGCCATGCCGAAAAACGCTGCGATGATCATCCAAAAGACGGCCCCTGGACCCCCGAGCTGGATGGCGATGGCCACGCCGGCGATGTTCCCCAGCCCCACCGTGGCGCTCAGGGCGCTGGTGAGGGCACGGAAGTGGGAGATCTCTCCGACGTCTTCGGGACGATCGTATTTGCCACGAACGACCTGAATGGCGTGACCGAAGCCTCGGATATTAATAAACTTATAATATACTGTGAAAAAGATGCCGCCAAAGGCCAATAGGGCGACGATGATGGGGACCTCGATGGTCTTCATCTTGGGAGAGCCGTCGGGCAGAAAGACGGGCTTTCCGTCTTCGTACTCTGGAGCCTGAAAGGTGTCCCCGGCGATGTTGAAGAAGATCACCTTGGCCAGGACGCTGTTGACATGCTTGAGAGCACCATTGAGGACCCGATTGATTTTGGTTCCGAATGAAGCGGGGTCGTCTGGAGTGGCCGCGAGAACCAGCGGTGCTGGCGTGGCGGCCTTGAGCCCGATCGGAGCGGCAATCCGCGCGCTTTCCGCTCGCGGAGGAGGAGCGGCTGGTGCGGAGGACGGCTGCAGGCCGCTTGCAGCGGCGTTCTGGCTCACGCAGAGCACAACGAGGGCCAGGAGGCAGGCTTTCAGCATGGTCATCGCGCTGGCACCATATCCGCACGAGGGGCGATGAAAATCCCACATCCCCGGAAAAATGGCAGCTTTGTCCAAGTGAGGTACAGGCGCGCATTTCTCTGTAGAGTAGGGCCGATGACGGAAGGACACCTCGAGCTCTTCGGTGCGAGAAGATTGGGCAGCTTGGGTTGGCTGGTCGGCGTTTTGATCTGCTTTCTGACCATTGCCGGGCCGGCCAGAGCAGGCAGTGCGGCGGACAAGGCGGCCGCGGAAGCGCTCTTCGATAAGGGGGTTGCGTTGCTCAAGGCCGGAGAATACGAAGCCGCCTGCGAGAAGCTCGAGGACAGCCATCGGGTCGACCCGGGGATCGGCACGCTTCTTTACTTGGCAGATTGCTATGAAAAGACGGGGCGGACCGCGAGTGCCTGGGCGACCTTTCGGGAAGCCGCTTCGCTGGCGCACAACGCCGGGCAGCAAGAGCGTGCCCAGATCGGAAACCAGCGAGCCGACCGCCTCGAAGGAAAACTCAGCCGGCTGACGATCGAAGTCGCTGCGGAGACTCAGGCTCTGGCAGGGCTGGAGGTGTGGCGCGGTCAAGAGGAGCTTTCGAAGGCGCTACTAGGTACCGCAGTGCCCGTGGATCCAGGCGAATATGCTATTTTGGTGAAAGCGCCGGGCCATATTCCGTTTCGAGAGAAAGTGACGGTGGCTGCGGACGGCGCCTCCGAAACGGTGAGTGTTCCGCCGCTTCGGCCCGATCCAGCCGCCGAGCCATCGCAAGCCAAGGAGGCGAAGTCGGCCGCCGGTGACGACGAAGTGCGGCCGCCTTCTCGCGAGCCAGCTTCGGGGGGTGCCCCGGAAGGCAAAGGACTGCGCACGGCTGCGGTGATTTCTGGGAGCGCAGGGATTGTCGCATGGGGCGTGGGGAGCGTGTTTGGGCTCATGGCCATCGACAAGAATAATCAAGCCTTCAGTGAGGAGAGAGGAAACTGCGGCCCCGAGCTATGTCCCCCTGGGCCTGGCGTCGATCTCATCGAAGATGCCTATGATCGGGCGACGATTTCTACGATCGCGTTTGCAGCGGGTGGCGCGCTTGTGGCCTCCGGGATCGTTCTCTATTTGGTGGCTCCGGAGCCGCAGGAGAAGGGACCTCGACTCACGCGGATCTCGGCTTCGCCCTCGGAGGCCGGTGGTGCACTGGTTGAGCTGGGAGGGTCATTCTGATGAGGCTCGAGACCTTTTCTGCTGTCGCAGTTGCACCGATGAAAACGACCGTGCTCATCTTCGTCTCCCTTTTGATTGCCAGTTTCTTGGGGAGCGGATGCGCGGAGGTGATTGGCCTCGAAGAGAGGGAACAGGCTCCCGGAGTGATCGACGAGGAGACGGAGCGGATCACGAGCGAGAGCTGCGTGGAATATTGTGACACGGTGATGGAAGCTTGCACGGGGGAACTCGCCGTCTATACGACGCGCAGGACCTGCATCGATGTTTGCAATGCGTTGGATCCCGGCACGGACACCGAGCCAGCTGGGAACACCGTGGCGTGCCGAAAGCGTCAGGCAAACCTAGCGCTGCAGGGTGAAGCAGGGGAGTTCTGCCCGGATGCTGGGCCTTCGGGAGGCGCTGCTTGCGACGGACCCTGCCCCGCCTGGTGCCAGCTGCTCAGCGAAGCCTGTCCAGAGGATCATGAGGCCCTCAGCGATTGTGAGTCGAGCTGCCCCGCCTTGGAGGATGTGGGTACTTTCAATGTTGATGAGTTTTACACGGGGGATACGATTCAGTGCCGGCTGATTCATGTCAGTGCTGCGTTTGACGATGATGTCCACTGTGAGCACGCGAAATTCCAAGCGACTGAAAACTGCATCAACGAGGAACACGCGGGAGAGCCGAGTTGCGAGGCGTATTGCCGCAACGTCGCGGGGGCGTGCAGGGGGGAATTGGCCGTCTATGAGTCGACCGAGCAATGCCTGAGCGTGTGCCGCGCTTTCCCTCGAGGAGAGCTCGGTGATATGTCAGGCAACACGGTGGGATGTCGGCAGTATCATGCCGGAGCTGCGCTGGCAGGGCCGGAAGTGCACTGCCCTCACGCGAGTCCTACGGGAGACGGAATGTGCGCGGACGACAATATTCCCGGCATCTGTGATTCCTATTGCTTGTTGCGGGCCGAGGGCTGCGGGGGCCAGGATCGGGATGTCTGTCGACCGGCTTGCGACGCGGCCTTTTCAGATGCCGGCGCGGAGGATGGCTCGGGCTACAGCGTCGAGACGGCCGAGGAAGAGGGCGGGATCCAATGCCGGTTTCTTTATCTGTCGCGGGCGCTCAATGGAGACGCCGACGCGTGCGAAAGCACGGGCGCTGCGGACAGCTGCCCGTAAAGCGCTGGCTAGCTCTTGTCTACAAAAGGCGCTTCGTCGCCCGCTCTCCCGGGGGCGGGGCGAGCGTCGGCGGAGTGCTGTGAAACTTCCGGCGCCTCGACAGATGGTCATTTAGACCCTAAGCACGCGTCATGCTCGACGCGCGCTACGTGGCCGACCACCTGGACGAAGTGAAAGCTGCCCTTTTGAAGAGGAACGCGAGCTGGGGGCCAGTGATCGACGAGCTTTCGAGCTTGGCCGCCGAACGCCGCCGATTGATTGCGGAGACGGAGAGGTTGCTGGCCGAGCGCAATACCGCGAGCAAAGAAATGGCAGCCCTTGCCAAGGGACCAGATAAGGAAGCGTTTGCCAAGAGGCGGGAAGAACTCAAGCAGCTTTCCGAGGCGGCGAAGGCTGCGGAAGGGCGCCTGTCCGAGGTGCTGGCCCGATTCGAGGAAGGACTTTCCGGTGTTCCCAATCTGCCGCACGCGGAGATCCCCTTGGGCCAGAGCGAAGAGGACAATCCGGTGGTGCGCCAGTGGGGGAAGATGCCGGAGTTTCATTTTTCACCAAAACCTCACTGGGAGCTGGGAGGCGATGGGCTCGACTTCGCGCGGGCGGCAGAGCTCAGCGGTTCTCGATTCAGCGTGTTGTGGGGGGCAGCTGCGCGCCTCGAGCGGGCGCTGATTCACTTCATGCTGGATGTGCACACCCGCCAGCATGGCTACCGAGAGGTCTCTGTCCCTTACCTGGTTCGGGGAAAGGCGATGTACGGCACGGGGCAATTGCCCAAATTTGAAGCGGATTCGTTCAAGGTCCCCGCCACCGAGGAAGACGGCGAACCGCTCTATCTGGTTCCCACCGCGGAGGTTCCCGTCACCAACCTGCATGCGCAGGAGATCATCGATGCCGAGCGTCTTCCTCTCGCCTACACGACTTACACGGCCTGCTTTCGCCGCGAAGCGGGAAGTTACGGGAAGGACGTGCGCGGTCTCATCCGTCAGCATCAGTTCGACAAAGTGGAGCTTGTGCGTTTCGTGCGCCCGGAAGAGAGTATGGAAGCTCTTGAAGAGCTAACCGGTCACGCGGAAGCCATTCTTCAACAGCTAGGTCTTTGTTACCGCGTCGTCGAGCTCTGCGCGGGAGATCTGGGCTTCGCCGCTCAAAAGACCTATGATCTCGAGGTTTGGCTTCCGTCTGAACAGAGATATCGAGAGATTTCCAGTTGCTCCTCCTGTGGCGAATTTCAGGCGCGACGCGCCTCGATTCGCTACAGGCCGGCGCCTAAGCAGAAGCCTCGACTCCTGCACACGCTCAATGGTTCAGGGCTGGCCGTGGGGCGAACGTTGATCGCTATTTTCGAGCAATACCAAAACGAAGATGGTTCTGTGACCGTCCCGGCCGCCTTGCGGCCCTTCATGGGTCAGGATCGGATCGGGAGCTGACGGCACCGCTGGGGAACCCCGCGACGCCTCGATCGAAAGTGACCTCGCAAAGAGAGTTCGAAGATGAGTGCGTTTTACGCCTCTTCCTTGGTGGGTGGGTGGCACGCTGCGATGGCGCGCGACAATTCGGGAAGCTGGGACGCGGCGACGCCAATGTGCTCCCCGAGCGCGCGATAGACTTCGAACTGCTGCTCGTCGAAAAACTGATCTGCGGTGCTCTCGTGGGGAAATTCGGGGTGGTGGTTTTTGTAGGCCCTCACGTAGTCGGGTTCGGTGTCGGTCATCGATGACTTGATGTAGATGAGCGTTCCGGCAGGACGCTCGGGCCCGTAGTCGATCTCTCCGACGACCACGCTGCGCTCACTCGATCCACGGGTGGGTACGAGCTTGGAGCAGTCGAGACGAAGGCGAATTCCCCAGTCGATCGCAGCGAGTCGGCTGATCGTCATCAGGCCCTCGAACGAATACGTCGGATCGGCTTCGCCATCGATAACGACGATGGTGCGACAACCTCGACGCAAGAGCTCATACATTCCCAGGTTTTCGAGATGACCCCCGTCGGAAAGATTGACGTATCGGCCGCGTTCGTGAAGCAGGCTGAGGGCCTCTCTCCACAAGCAACTCCATCCTGCGCGAGCGCGGTGGAACCATCGATAGTCGCCAAAGAAGCGTGGATTCGGAAGCCAGTAGCTCAGGCGAAGATTCAGGAGTGCCATGGCGAATGCGAACGGCCCGACGGAAATGTTCCCCATGTTGGGTGCCGCGGCGGCTCCGGAGATGGCGATCGCCGTGGCGAGATTGAGGTGCGGCACCCGCGCTTCGAGTTGTTTCGTGGGGCAGTAGCCGGTCCGTGAGCTGCCGCAAACCTCCGGGGAAAAGAGAAAGAAGTCGGCGGTGCGCCCTCTTCGCTCATCAATACTGCTACCATGGAGATTCAACGCAGTATTGATGAGCGGATACGGTGAAGGTCCGTTGAGGAGCGAGGAGAGGGGTAACTCATCTTGAGAAACGATTTTTTCGTCGTTCTCGGTTCGAGAGACTCGAAAGAGAAAAAGTCGGCTCAGACGGTCGCGATAGAATCGATGCAGCGAATTGGCATTGGCATCGTAGAATGCATAGTAGAAGGCCAACATGACGACGAGGAGTGCGATGGTCGCCCAATCCGGGGCGAGAGCTGCTCTCGGCATTGTGTCTTGGGACGACCACCAAAGAAGCTCACTCCACTCACTGGGGATGGTCGGTTCCTCCCAAAAATTGAGCCCGGCGAATCGAATCGAAAGGGAACCGTCGTGGGGAACCCGATCATCGATCCGGAAAACCTCGTCGTTTTCGACGATATCGCGCCAGCATTGGAGTCCCTGCGGGCACCTGGCTGCGCAGGCGCGGGAGACGAGAGAGTGGAACTGTTTGCTTTGCTGGCCGTTGAACCAGTGGGCGGGACCGACGAGAAAGCGGTGCTTTTGTGGGCAGCGATGAACCGCCAAGGGGCGGGAAATGTGCACACCTCGCTCTTGGAGCGCGAGGTGAATGGAACATTCTGGACACGAGGCAGAAGACAAACAGGAGTTTTCTAGGCATTCCTGTTCCGTGTTGGCTAGGGTTTCGAGCGGAGCTCGCAGGTCCTCGCTCACGTAGGGTGAGTTGACCTGAAGCACGCAAATCAAGAGAAAGAGCGCGAAGAGGAAGAGCGGGCCAAGGGCAGCGGAAAAATAGACCAGTAACTTCTTGACGAGACCACGCCCAAAAAGACCCCACCTTTGCAGGATCACGACGGCTCCCACCACGCCCACAACGACGGCCGAGTGCACCCCCGAGGTCATCTTTCCCCACTGAATGAGCCGTTCCTTGAGTCCTTGGGGTCCTCCCCAAGGAGTTTCGACTGCCGCCTGGGTGACTCGAAGAAGGGGAACGCTCAGAGCTGTGAGAAGCGCGATCCCCAAAAGCGCGGCTAACAGGAGCTCGAGGCGATTTCTCCAGGTCCAAGTTTTGTCCCATCCCAGCAGCCGGCCGACCGCGGGAAGGACCACGGCGCCGGTCAGAAACAAGAGAAGTCCGACGTAGGCCGGGGTGAGCGAGCCACCTTGCGTTGCGGGCAAAGGCCAGTAGCCCGATTCGTACGTGATTTCCGTAAGCAGCGCCGCGGCGAGAAGCGCTGGAAAGACGACAAGAAGGTTCACGATGATGCCCCGCAACAAAAGTGTCGGGAGCCGAAGAGTATGCAGTGCTCCGCCGGGACGCAGATAGTTGGAGCCGTTACGCAAATGGGAGAGTGCCAAGGACTCGGAGCGCCCCGTGCCTTTTTTCAGGGGAAACTCCTCGGGAGGAGTTGATTCCGCCGAGAGCAGCGTGGTGAGCAGGGCACCGGTGTATCCGCCGCCTGACACGGTCGACAGATAATCCACACAGCGAATGAAGCGAGAGGGGGCAAGTCCTTGCAGGACGCCAAGGCTGAAGGTGGCCGAACGGATCCCTCCGCCCGAGATTGCGAGACCGATCAGTTGTTGCTTGTCCGGTGGGGTGAGGCACCAGGCAGCTCGTCGTTCCCGAATGGCTCGAAGCTCGAGATCGTGAAACTCGTCCAGATGGGCATAGGGGGCTTGAGCTTCAGGGCATTCGCGGGTTGCGGTTGCGTCGCTCGTGAGTTCGCCGCTCTCTGGATCCCGGCTGCCGTTGGAATTCTTGACCGCTGTTTCGTGTTCACCTGTGGATCGATGGAGAGGAGTCATCAAGAGCGGTTCCCCGAAAAGAGCGAAAGGAAGTCCTTGTCAGCTTCCGTTCATGCGCGACCAGAATGGAAATCACAGGATTGATTGGGCAAAAAGGGCGCGTGCTTTCAGGGACAAAGCGCTTGGACTGACGAAAGGTCGGGCCCGTCAACCACCTTCGACGTTTCAATTCTCCCGGGAAGAGTCGTCGAGCGGCGATTGAGTTTCGAGGGGAAGTGGGATCGGGCTGGCTTGTTGTGAGCGTGCTCAGCAGCGAAGCGCAGCGTTATCTTGAGTCGGCTGGATTCAGCCCCGCGAGGATCCCTTTTTGCTCTTGCGGGAAGCTTTGGTGCTCGAACCGGCTTTCCGTGAAGTCGCGGCCGAGGAGCGTCCTCGCAGGTCCGCCGTGGAGCGCTGCGGCTTCCCAGAAACCTTGCGCTCCTTGACCGAGTCACCGCTTTTGGAGCTTGTCTTGCGTTCCGCGTTTGCTCGTTTTGCCGCTTTCTTCGCGGTGACTCGCCTCGTGGCATCGGTCAGAGCGCGAGGAGTGCGCTTTCTTCCTTCTCGTTTCCCGGCGTCGCGCCTGGTGGACTCCGAGGCTCTGCTTCGTCGTCTTTTCTCCGTCGGCGCCGTGTGGCGAAAATCCTGTTGGTCCTTGGAGGAACTTGCTTTTCGGGCACGGCCGTTGCGGGAGCTCTTTCGCTCACCGAGCCACGGCTGCATGCCAGCTAGCTCGTTCCCGTCTACAAATGGCGCTTCGTCGCCCGCCCCTTGCGGGGCGAG
>CAYTRQ010000159.1:0-1317 GCA_964440025.1 uncultured Polyangiaceae bacterium
CGTATCTGGGGCAGAGAAAGGGAACCAAGACTCGGCGCGCATGGGTTGGAATCGGCTGAGGTCGGCGGCGATTCCTATGTCGGAGTACCTGGTTAAGCTGCTTGTTGGATCTTGGATTGGCTCTTCAAGCGCCAAAACACTCAAAGCGGCGGAAGGCCACGATCCCGCCAACGTGCCCCGAAACATTCTGGTTCTGAAGGTGCGACCGTCGGATCCGAAGAACTGATTGTGAAGCACTGGCAGCTCGTTTTGAGAGCAGGGTGACCCCGAGGCTCAATCGAACAGGTCGACCTGGGGCTCGTGGGGTATGGGGAACGCGCCGATGATCACCCAGGGGTTGGGGGCGACTTGGTGCCACTGCTGCGTGGTGCCCATGAAGAAGTGCAGGTCCGTCTTCAAGAAATCATCGAAGTACTTCTTGCGAACTTTTGACAGGGCTGTGGCTTCCTCCCCTTCCGAGTTACGAAGGCAGTTCCAATACAAAGCGCCAGCCTCCCAATCCAAGATTTGCAGTTCGCTCTTCTTCCCTGTCGCGTCTTCAAATCTGTAGGAAAACTTGTACGGGAGCTTGTCCACGAGCTTGAAGGTCTCCCTCCACGTGTTGTCCTCGAACAAATCGTGCTGCTTTGTTCGCTCTCTCATCTCGCGGACGCGTTCGGGCTTCCATTCGCGTTCGTCTTCCTCCCAGACAAAATCCAAGACTCGAGAAGGCTTGAAGACCGCGAGCGAGAATTCATTGGACTTTGCACCTTCAATCACTTCGTCGAGCCGATTGTACACTCGGCACTTTTTGAGGATGAGATCCCTCCGCTGACGCCAATTTTGGCTCGTGTCCATGTGCCCAACCGGCGAGAGCTCCTCTTGGTCGACGGGGCGGAACGTCTCTGGTCTCACGTCGGAGGAATTTCGAGCCAGGCGGCACTCCAACCAGTCGTACTTCTTGTAGCGCTGCTCTTCTCCCATCCGCCGAAAGGGCACCGGATACATCCGTACCCACGTGCCATCCTGGCGAACACCCGCCGTGCACACAGTTTCGCCGTACTTGCCCGACAGGGTGGGGTAGGTCTTGACCGTGATCAACACGCGGTGCTTCTCCATTTGCCCCCCGGCCACCTTTCCTAGAGATGCCGCGCTTCGTAGGTCGGGCCAAGCCGCGCGGCGAGTGCCTCTCCAACGCAGTGTCGATGACACTGATGGGGTAAATGTTCGTAGCACGTGAGGGCGACACGCTGTCCTTCGTTTATCCAGCCGTGGATGATGTCGAGAGCCGGACCCTGTTCAGGCAGATCCTTCTCCTCGTACTCCTCGAACAAGGCA
>CAYTRQ010000159.1:1327-9505 GCA_964440025.1 uncultured Polyangiaceae bacterium
ACTCAAGGTTCTTTCGCTGGGATGAGGCGATCCCTAGCTCAGGTAGGTGCTCGTACCGCAGGCCGACTGCCTCGCAGCTCGACAGAAGCGTCTTCTTTGAAAACCCGTACTTTCGACTGAGCGGGTTGCGGCGGACATCACACAGGACGGTGACTCCTGCGGTGAGTAGCGTATTGAGGTAACTTTCGAGCGAGTGTCCCTCATATCCGATCGTCTGTAGACGATAGCTCGACTTGCGTGGCTTCGCCTTGCGGATCCGGGCAAGGGCGGCGTCGTCTCCGGAAAGGACTTCATTGGCGATCTCGCTCCTCGTCGCAGTGAACGGGTACTTCCTGTACGTGTAGGCCACCAGGTCTTCACCTCGCAGCTTTGCGTACCGGCGCACGAAGGCGGACAGCTGCATGTCCTGAGTGGGGGAAGCCATCCTCTTTCCCTCGGACGTGAGTGTCCACGCCTGCTCGTCGCTTTCGAGGAAGCCTCGCTCGATCAGCTTTCGGCGATCGGCGTAGGAGGTAAACGAAAACGCTCCGTACTTGTAAGGAACGAAATCGTAAGGCCGCCCCTGCCCGAGTTCCTCGGTGTAGAGGAAGAGCAACTTTTGGAAGTCCAGCTTTTTCGCGGAACCACCAAGAGCATCCAGCAAGCCGAGAAGCTGCCGTTGTCTCGAGAAGAGCATGACACGCTTCTGCGTCGCGGTTGATGAGCTCGACTTCATGGACGCACCACTGCCAGATCTCACAGGTCCCCCCAAGGGCGAAGCGCTCCTTCTGACGAGAATTCAGTTCGTCTCGGGCAATCCATTGCCTTGTTTTTAACAATCTGAGCTGAGCGGCTCAAGTGTTCAGTGTGTAGTACCGACCGTGGTAACCGCGCCTCCCCGAGATCTCGAGCAAGGTTGAGGAAGACCTCAATGTCGGCGGGGGCGCCGCTGCGTGGTGGAATGAACACGAGCACATTCCCGTGAGTCGGCGACGTGCCAGAGGTGAACTCGTCACCATCCGGGGCCAAGAACCGAACCCTCTTCCGAGGGATGCAGAACGGGAAGTCCAGAGGAGTGGGGTAGCCCCGACCCTGCGCTGATTGGAGGATCTCGAGCGAGAAGCCGACGAAGAACGCGCTGACCGCGCGACCCGCTTGGTACTCGCGCATCAGCTTGAGCCACCAGGCGACCATCGAGCTCGTAGGATGCGGGTGCGTGTGGGGCGAAGGGAGGCCGCAAGCACCGGTGCTGGTACACCCTGCCACGATCGCTCGCCCGTCGGCGTCGCATCGACCTCCGGGCGGGTTGAGGAACACGCGCCCGTGCCACTCTCGCGTGAGCCCGTTCTGCTCCTTGGTGAAGTAGTGGCGGGCCCCAACAATTCTGTTCGCAGTAGAACAGCTGGCGGGGTCGAGATCGATGCCGCCGAGGGCACAGAAGGCGAGGTCCACGATCTCCACCGGGGTGTAGTGCTCGTTCGACTGACTCGAGTGAAGCGCGTTGGGAGCAGGGGCAGCCCCCGGGGAAGCCGTATTCATGTTGGATCGCGTCATGCCACCCGCACCTCCAGCTCCACCGCTGGTCCGTAGTACGCTGCGCAAATCGCCCCCGCGCAACCAAGAGCCCCGGTTTTTACCGGGGCTTTCCTTTTTTTTTGGTCACGTCAGGGGAATCAATGTGCCCGCCTTGGGCACAATCGTTTGCCGCCATCGTGCCCACCGGGGGATGCACGTTCGTGAGTGCCGCTTTGCACGTGCCCTTGCCAGCTGGTCAGCAAGACTGCCGTGGACGTTGGGGAGCTGCTTCGCTTGCCGTCCGATCCGCCGCATGTAGCCGCGCGTCTCCCGCACGTCCGCATGGTCGAGCACGTCCCGAATCTGTTCCTCGGTCAGCTCCGCCTCCTTGCAGGCTTGGGCGAAGGCGTTGCGGTTGGCGTGGAAGCACACGGGAGCCCTGCGGGCGCTGCCTTCCAGCACTTCGCGTTCCCGGTCCGATAGCTCATCCCGGACCTGCTTCCACTTGGAAACCACCATGCTCCGCTTCCCGCTGGCCGTGCGCTTGTCGTCGAACACCTTGGTTTCCTCCACCAGGGCATCAATGCCCATGGCGCGAATGCCCCAGAGGCGCAATTGGTTGCGAGTTACGGGCCCATCCGCACACGGGCAGCTCGACACTTCGACCGCACGTTCTTCGACCTTCTGAATAACGTCGCGACCGACTAAGGGGGACAAGATGTCTTTCCAGCCAGCTACCCAAAAGGACTTCTCCGCACATGAGAACTCCACGGAAACGCCAACCTCGGGAATCGAAGAAACTTCATCGATTGTCTGCGCCAGCCTGTCTTTCTCGTCGGCGGTCATTGTTCCACCCACTGAAGTCGACGCTTCAGTCCGTTCAGATGAGAGAAGGGCACGAGCCCTTCGTGGTGAAGCCTCCCCACCACGATGCCGGGGCAAACGCCGATGTTCTCGGCAAAGTTCTTGACGCTTGCGGCCGAATAGGTCCCCATCGAACGGAGTTGCTTGAACGCTGGCCGCGGTATCAAGTGGTCAGCCGCGAAGGCATCCGCTTCCTTTTCCAGCTCGGTTTTCGCACCGACTTCCAAGAACAGCTGTTGCTTATGCTTCAACACGTGCCCTGCCTTGTGGAAGAAGCTGAACCAAAACTGGTCGTCGGTCTTGTAGCGAAGGGTCAAGAAGATGGCGGGTCGGTTCCGCTTCACCAGTTCCCGCGAAAGCACCTTTCCAGTGCGTGACTTCTTGATTCTAACCGTCGTCGCGTGACGCCAGAGCGTTGCCCCGCTCACGCCAGCGCCCGGCAACTCTCGAACAAGGTCGACCACGACACCGGCGGCGCGGCACAGCTCCTGCGTTTTCTCAAACGCTTCCGCAATGTCCTTCTCGCAAGTCAGACCCCGCACTTCACCTAGAGCTTCCTTGAACCCTTCGGGCTGGTACGGCGGGCAATCAGTAGCAGCCTCAACAAACTGAAGTTCGGCCTTCCTCAGCCACGCTGCCCGTGCACCCGTCTTGCTCTTGTTGGACACACGGAAAGCGGCGATCGGCTCCGCGTAGGTTTCGCGCCAGGCTTTGACCGAGTTCACCGCAAAGAACTCGAACACTGCTCGAACCATCTCGGCCTTGTCCTTCGTCGCTGGCAACCAGCCGAGTCTGGTCATCTCCTTGACCGGTAGTTCTTTGAGGAACGCGGCTTCAGCTTCGAACCGCTCTAGCTGTTCTTGCCGTGCCTTGAATCGATCGTAGGCGCTTTGGAGATTCGTCCAAACAGCCGCTGGCACCCCAAGAACCGTTTCGAGTTCCAGCGCGGTTTCGGACGTAATCTGAGCCTTGCCCTGTGCAATCTCGTTCAACGTCTTCTTGGGCCGCCCCATGCGCTCCGCAAGCTCCGCTTGGGTCATCCCACGCTCGTCCAGAAGCTCGCGCAACGTGTCCCCAGGGGGAAAGACCAAGTCCGGCTCATAGGTGCCGCTTCGCTGTACGTTGCTGTCAATCATGGGTGTCCTCTACTTCGCAGATGATTAGGCTTCTCACTTGTTTCCAGTCGAGCCCGCCATCGGGCTTCAATGGAGGTGGTGGCTCCGGCTCGAACAAGAGCCGGTAGGGGTGCTCCAGGTCCACTGAGAGTTGGCCCTTGCGGTCACCAGTGAGTTCGTGACAGCGGCCGGGCATGTTCCGCATGTCCTCCAAACAAGGGGCCGCCTGAAGTTCCTGAATTCGTCGCAGAAGGAGCTTTCCATTTCGGTCGCCATACTTCTTCACCGCCTTGGAGGCGCTCGAACAGAGCTTTTCGAATTTTGCGGTCTTGAAGATTATGCGCACGATTGTCCCGGGGTGCAAGAAACGAATTCACCTCTAAGGTGAATTGCTATTACCCGCTCGAATTGAGCTGGTCAATCTTCACTCAATGCGCGCCCCACGAGTTCATCAATTCGGGACTCACGAAGTACCCGATGGTCGAAGTTCTCCGCGGTTGCGCTCTCTTGGAAGGGCGAGGTGAATACGGGCCACGCACGAGACGTATCAACGGGCGATGCTCCTCCCTCAGCTACGTCTCCCTCATCTCGCAAGAGCGCCAAACCGAGGGCGCGCCGTTCGCTCGGTGGCAGCGCTCGGAGAGCTTCGAGGATCTCAGCCGTGGTCATGTTTGGAGTGTGGCGCAGAAGGTCAGGCGAGACGAGACGGCCGCTTGAGACGAACGGAGACATTTTTCAGGCGACTCTGACCTCCAGCTCCATGCTTGGTCCGTAGTACGCCGACCAAATCGCCCCCGCGCAACCACACGTAGACAATGAGTCGAGCCTGAACGCTCTCCGAGAAAATCGGAGGGCGTTTTTGGCTTTGTGGGGATCAGGAGACCAAGCGGAGCGCCGCATGTCTTTCACCGTCGGCGAGTCGTCCCCGTCGAGCTGCATTTCCACGAGCCCCCCGGATGCGCTGCTCATGCCGAGCCAGTCGGGCGGACCGCTCCTCCAATTCCTTTTCGGTCTGGCGGCGGTGTGACCCGAGCTCTCGGGCGACAGTCTCGCGGATGTGGATGAGCGTTTCCGGGTTCCACAGGCGGTCACTCAGTGTCGAGAGGATGACTTCCCGTGCCACGTCTTCGCGGATCGAGAGCCTGTTGTCGCAGGTGCCCCGCTTCCGGTGGGCTCGCGGGTCACGAGGGGCCATTCGCCCCCGGCCGCAAAGGCAGTGCCGCTTGACTGCCCTGGGAGCCCCGCGTAGCCGCCGCCGGACAGAATGGGGAACCCAAGCGTCCAGCCCCTTACTGACTTCGCGAGGCGCCGTCCGGCTCAGTCGGCCATCATGTCCCGGTGCCACATGTTGCCCGTCATTGCGAGCAGGTAGAGATTGCCCAGGTAGCCGCTGTACCAAAAGTCGTCCCGGAGGTTTCCGGATTCCGCGACGAATTCGTCGACGATCTGCTGCGTGTTAGCGGAGGCGCAGACGGCAAGGCTCCCCACCACTGCCATGTTGTGCGTACGACCTACGGGGCTGCCGTCCAGTTGGTAGCCGTCCACGAGACGTCCTGCGCCCACACTGCTTGCCCAGTTGGTGATCTTTTCGCACCAAGCGCCCGTCGCTTCGTTGCCGTGCCAGAGGAAGTCCAGCGCTTGTTTGAAGGGCGCGCGCAGCGCATCGAAGCCGTAGTGACCCACCCGCTCTCCGGCGCCCGCTCGCCCCTCGACCGACTGCCAGTCCGGAACGAGGCCCGTGTTGGGGTGCGCTGCGTTGTCGCGGATGACACTCGTGTCGTCGGCTAACTTTTCCCAAATGTCGTCCCCGGTGAGCTTTGCGAAATAGCGGAAGAAGCCCGGAGAGTAGTAAGAGATATCCGTCTCGTCGCAGCCGCCCCACGGCCTGCCCCCGCTGCATCCAGGGTAGAGTGCCGTCAAGTCCCCGCACTCCACCAGCACCTCCTTCAGCCTCTCCAGAATCGCCCGGGCTTCCTCGTCGTACCCTTCGTCAGGCCATTGCCAGTGGGCAATGAGCAGGGCCGAGGCCACATCGATGTCCCCATCCGTCGCTGCACCGGAGTCCTGGACACCGCCGCAGCTTGTTATCCACGCACTCAGTCCGCACGAGGACGCTTGCAGCTTGCTATTGTAGAAGGCGTAAAGGCCGTCAAAGGTGTCCTTGTCCGCCATGTAGGCAACAGCAATCATCCCAAAGCCCTGGGCCTCCACTTTGCTGGTCGAGCTGTTTTCCGTTCGCGGCATGATCATGCCGTTACAGCTCTGCAGGTAGCGTCCCTTCCAGTTCTGGTACCACTCGGCAACGACCTCATGCCCGAGGGCGTCTGACTGCACGCCATGCCCATAGTCGACCATTTGCGGGAAGGGGTACTTGGCGTCGGGATCGGAAAAGGGATAGGTAGGCAGACTCGGATCGCGGACGTGACCAGACGGGTCCGAGTCCCCGCCAGCCCCGGAGCCGGTCCCACCGTTCGAAGTGCCCCCTGTGTCCTGGTCGTCGGTCCTACCACCGGAGCCAGAAGGGTTCCCGCCGGCGGAGCTTCCTCCGGAGCTTGGATCGATCGTTGAGGGCGCACCGCCCGTCGCGGCACCGCCGGCTGCGGCACCACCGGAGGTCGCTGCGGTACCATCCGAGGTCGCGCCGCCGGCGCCCACGATGTGCCCACCGGAGTTGCCCGTTCCCGTCGGTCCGGAGTTACCCGTGCCGCCCAGGCCATCGTTTTCTTGGTCTGCGAAGCCTTCCGAGCCCGTGTCAGTTGCTGCTTCCTTCGCATCGCCGCAAGCGGCGGTCATCAGGAACAGTCCGGCGAGAATCCCACTGAGTCGAAGCATGAGTCTGAACAATGGACTCTGATGGTATGAACAGGCACCTGGGTCAAACCTTTGTTCATTGCTGGCGCGCTGGATTTGACCATCGTGACACTCAGCGAACAAATCTGCACTGAGCCGGGAAAGACCGTGGTGTGTCTCATTCAGGATCTCCTCCGACCAGTAGAGCTGGTAGAAGTCTTCCGCCGCTGCACGAAGCAACGTGTCCCTGAGCGAGAACGGGAACAAGAGGACGTAGAAGGTGAGGGGCGCCTGTTCCGGTAGTCGGCTTTTTTTAGGGCTGAAGATGCTCAGGCACGTCGAGCCTTTCGTTGCTGTTCATTCCCCAGCACACAATGCCATCCGTTTCGGTCTGTGCGCAGCCGTGTCGGGCGAAGAAGTCAACGTCCTGGTAGTTCATTCCATCGGGCACATTCAGAACGTTCCAGAAGCTCGGGCCCCAACACGCGACTTCCCCATCGATCGTGAGTCCGCAGGTATGATATTGGCCTGACGCGACCACCGTTGCGAGGAGCGTATGTTCGCCCGGACCAAGGTCGACTTCCAAAGAGCCTTCAATACTGAGCTCAACGCCGTCATTGGTCCAGTGGATAGCGGAGGTCAAGTCGCCGTCCTCAAGGTCAGCTGAGGTAGCCATAAGCGCCACGGGTCGATCGGGTAATAATTCTTCTCCCTCGTAGGGAGAGTCGATTGTGAGTGTTGGAAAGGTATTATATTGGCGGGAGTGTTCGATATGGATGAGGTAAGCTGGCCCGAAACCATGCTATCAGAACGCCCGTGAAGGGTCATTCCGGTCACACTTCCATTGGCTGGACTGACTCGAGGTTCGAGTACAATTCCTAAATGAGATTGTGAGACATGATCCTGAACTGCTTGGGTGACGTCGAGCAGCGCCCGATCGCCCTCAGGCACTGCTGTGCTTGGTACTTCGTCCTTTCAATTGTCGCTCCTCGGTGACTTGTTGATGGTCAAGCTAGGCGCTTGGTTCAGCCCGCACAAGCCTGACGCATCTAGAACTCATCTTACCCCCCCCTCGGCGGCCCTCGCCGACCCTCACCGGCGGAAGGGTGAGGCGAGTATCGGCGAGGCCTTGTCCAGACATGCGCGTTTCGTTTGCATCGCCACTTCTCCCGCGCGAAGCTTTGCGAGATCGCTGGCACCAAAGATGTCTGTGGGCTCGGTGAAGCGACCGATCAAGTATTCGAAGTACTTCCCGCCGAATTTCTCGGCGATGGCGCGTTGATGAAACTACTGATTGCTTCCATTCTCTTGGTTTACTGTGTCTTGTGCGCAGCTCTGTTTTTGCTGCAACGGAAGATGCTGTATTTCCCCCAGCCCGCCGCCAATCTGCCCGGGAGTATTTCACGCGTGGAGTTCTCTAGTGGCGATGCGGTGTTGCGCGGCTGGGTGCTCAACGAAAACCAAGACAAGGCCTTGCTTTATTACGGAGGTAACGCGGAGGCGATTGAGCAGAACGTTGACTTTTTCATCTCCGCAATGCCCGACTACACTGTGTATTTGGTGGCCTATCGTGGCTATGGCAACAGTACCGGGCAACCCACGGAGAAAAGGCTCTATCAAGACGCTTTGCGGATTTACGACAGGATTTCCCCAAAGCATTCGTCCATCGCAGCCATGGGCCGCAGCTTGGGTAGCGGTGTCGCTACTTACCTTGCCAGTGCACGCCCGGTGGATCAGCTCATACTCGTTGCGCCCTACGACAGCATTGAAAACGTTGCCAAAAGTCATTACTGGATGTTTCCCGTTCGCCTGCTTTTGAAGGACAAATACCTGTCGTGGCAACGGGTCGATAACATTCAGGCAGAGACCCTTGTTTTACTTGCTGGAAAGGATCAGGTGATTCCTAGAAAACGCA
>CAYTRQ010000159.1:9515-11865 GCA_964440025.1 uncultured Polyangiaceae bacterium
GGAAGCTGGCCACAATGATATCGCTACGTTCCCGCAATATAAAAATGCAATTCAAGCGTTTTTGCGGTAGATTCGGCGTTGGCGGCACCCACCCAACAGGGAAGCTTGGGGCAGGGGCTGTCGCAGGTTGGCAGGTGAGCGGTTGAAGGGGAAGTTGCCGGACTGATTCGTGCTTGCAGGTGTCGAATATCACGCCCGGGTGGGCAGACAGGCCCGACGGAGGTTAAGACATTGAGTAATGAAGACATGACAGCCGAATCCACACTGCATCGAAGCCTTCTCTTTCTGCCGGGCGCTGGCGCTGACCCCGAGTTCTGGAAGCCCGTGGGGGAGCGCCTTCCTGCAGCGTGGTCCAAGGAGTATCTCGGGTGGCCCGGAATCGGACACAACCCGCCCGAGCCAGAGGTCCAGGCATTCGCAGACCTGATCACACTCGCCGAGAAGAAGCTAATCCAGCTTGCCGAACGTGGATGCAAAGTCGATCTCCTGGCGCAATCAATGGGCGGCGCCATTGCACTCGCACTGGCGATCAAGCACCCCCAACGAGTCCGCCGATTGGTGCTCACAGTCACCGCCGGTGGGATGGACGTCGAGGCACTCGGGGCGGAAGATTGGAGGCCTGGGTATCAGCGGGAATACCCCAGTGCAGCAGCATGGCTCTATGAGGCCCGCCCCGACTACTCCGCACAGCTCGGCGAGATTACGGCTCCGACTCTGCTCGTATGGGGAGATGAGGACCCGATCAGTCCACCGACTGTTGGAAGGGAGTTCCTTGAGCGGTTGCCGGACGCGGAGCTGGCTGTGGTTCCCGGAGGGACCCACGCGCTCGCCTGGGAACGTCCCGATGAGGTCTCCGCGCTAGTTTTGCGACACCTGATAGCAGGATAATCCAGCCGGTTAGCGTGAGTCTACCATGGTTTTATTCTGGGACCCATCGATGGATCGAGTGTTGATGCGCGAAGACGTCCTTTCGCTCCGGGGATGAATGCAATGCACCAAGGGCGACTTTTTCCCCTACGCCGACAGGCGAATTGAGAAGGAAGGGCATTTCAGTTGCGGCTATGACTGCTACGCTGAGCACGTGCACAGCCCGGTTCTGGAAAGATGGACGTCGCTTGCTCAGCGCGATGAAGGAGCGACGCTCGTGTTCCCAGACGGATGTCGAGACGTGATTTTCATACGCGAGCGAGGACAGCGGTGGCGGTGGTTCTTGTCGGACCTCGATGAGAGGCCACGGCGTGTCTCCTCCAAAGCGGGAACGGAATATGTCGGCTGGCGCCTTCAACCGGGGGTGTCAGTCAATGCCGTCATGTTGGCGAGAGCGCTCCATGGGGTTGAGGCTCACGGAGTCGATGAAGAGCGCATCGCCGGTAGCTGCGAACTGTCCCCTCGGGTTCAGGAAATCTTGGAGGCGTTGGCATCGACGAACGAGACACGCCATGCGGCCGCCCTTGCCGGGATATCCGTCCGAACTCTTCAAAGAGCTACCTCCTCCCTGACGGGAAAAGGTCCTGGCTTTTGGATTCGACTCGGAAGGGTGCGCAGAGCGGCAGCGTTGGTGGGGCAAGGGCTGGTTCTGGCGGACGTCGCCGCAACGGTCGGGTTCTCCGATCAGTCGCACATGACACGAGAATTTCGTCACTGGTTCGGAGTGACGCCGACTCATGCACGGAGTCGGAAGCCAGCGTGCTCGGGAATTCTCGCGAGCGGATTTGGCTCTACGTCGCGGTGAAGTCCACGGGCGAGCAAATCTCGATGAGAAAGTCATTGAGGTCAGAGACGTAAGCGGTCGTCTGTCCCCAACTTTCGCGTCGCGGCTCCTGGACTGGCTTCGCACCAGCATCACACGCTTTACGAAATACTTGGGCGACCTCCGTGGTCTCGAAGGCTATCTCAAAAGTAGGCTTGTCAGCCGCTGGCGCTTCTGGAGTCTTACCCAGTTGTCGGAGGAGAGTTCTGGATGAAAAGGCGAGCGTGGTTTCTCCGGTTGAAAGCTCACCGTAGTCTTTCCCCTCATGGAGCATCCTTGTTTGGGCGCCAAAGGCGCGTTCGTAGAACGAGAGCGCGCTGGGGACGTCATCAACATACAGAATTGCGTATTTGAAGTTGAGGCTCATGTGGCTCATGTGGCTCATGTACCGCAGAATGGCAGTACGTTCTTGAATATTCGCGCCAAAGCCCGACGACAGCCGGAACGGACCCTGGGGAGTCGGGCAAGAATGAAATCTCGTGGTCTGAGTCGCTCATTGGTGCGACGAGGGGTTGTCCATTCCTCGCCCGTCCCGAATCGGGGGGCACCAGCTAGTGCCTCGGCAACTCACGTTTCGAGCGGTTTCGAAGCCCTCCCAGA